>NZ_JBEPPN010000007.1:0-387143 GCF_040547295.1 Gordonia sp. PvP123
CCGCCTAATATTAACGGGGTCACCCCGAGGGCCACCGTCCGCGAGTGGGGCGCCGAGCGCCCCCCGGAGCGGGTGGGGGTTGGCCCGGGCTCCGGGCAAAACCCGCAACCGGAACCTCAGGCTTGTTGGTTGCTACCCCGGCATGCAACCGGAACGGCCGCTGATGCGTCCAAAGCCCGTGGACGATCTTCATCAACTGATCAGCAGGCAGGACGGCGTGGTCTCGGCATCGCAGGCGATCGCAACCGGGTTGAGCCGATCCGCGATCGGCCGACGACGCGCCTCCGGTGAATGGGTGGCAGTCGCGCGAGCGGTGTACCTCGTGGCCGGCCATCACCGATCGGCGCGGGCTCAAGCGCGCATCGCGGTGCTCTCGGTGGGCGCCGATGCTGCACTCGGAGGGCTCGCCGCCGCGTGGTGGCTCGGTCTGCATCCCACCGAGCCACGAAAACACCTCGTCTTCACAGCTTCTCGCGGAGCCCATGGACGGTCGTCGGCGACCGCGGTGATCCGGCACCGACACCTCGACGAGGTCGACGTCACCACGCACGCCGACCTACGTGTCACTGCGACAGCGCTCACTGTCCTCGACGCCGCCGCCGAACTGGGAATCGCTGTTCTCGATTCGGCACTCCTGTCCGGCACCGTGAAGCTCGCCGACCTCGAGGCCGCACACTCCCGGTACCCCAGGCGGCACGGTTCCCCGACCATCACCCGCTACCTGCGGCTCCTCGGCGATGGCGCGCGGTCGGAGGCCGAGCGGATCGTGGCCACGCTGTTTCACGAGTCGGGCACGGTGGGCTGGACACCGAACATGACTGCCGAGGGGTATGTCATCGACGTGGCCTTCACCCGCGAGAAGCTGGCCGTGGAAATCGACGGTTTCGCCCATCATCGCGACGTCACGACATTTCAGCGAGATCGGACCAAACGCAATGCGTTGATCGCCGCGGGCTGGACAGTGCTGAATTTCACCTGGGCCGACATCGTCGAACGGGGCGATCAGGTGGTGACCACGGTGCGCGATGCCTTGAGCCGCTCGGTCGCCTGATCCGGTTGCGGTTCGTCCCGCCTTCCGGGACAAACCGCAACCGGAACGCGACCGCCCGGCCGATCAGATCACGTAGTTCATCCGCTTCAGGATCGCTTGTCCCAGAGCATGATCGCCATGCAACTCCACCGCGGACGGATCCGCGTCACGCCGCCCTCCGGCGAACCGCGCCAAGTTGGTGGCGTCCAGCCGGATGCGTACGTCGGCGGCATCGTCACCGCCGTCGAACTCGTCGACGATGCCCGCCCGGTCCCCGACCGCGATCCGCACAATTCGCGGGGACACCCCGGTGATGTCGAACAGCACGGTACTGCCCTTGGGCGCGTCGGCCCGCTTGCCGACGACGAACGGGAGCGACGCACCGATCTCATCGAGGGCCAGGGACGCCGGGCCGGGCTCCGCGACCGCGGAACGGTCGGTGCCGTCACGCAGGTCGATCTCGTGCACCCAGCAGTCGAAGATGCGGATCCGCATGAATCGGCCGTAGGTGTCGGGCCCGGCGGGCGTCATCGCCTCGGCGTCGAAGTCGGCCTGCGACATGGCTTTCAGCGCCGCGGTGCGGACGCCGATGATCTCGTCGAGGGCGGCGACCACCTCGGCACGCGGCTTCGGCCGATAGTGGTCGACCCACTTCTCGTTGAGTTCACCGATCGGATTGCGGACGTGATCGAGGGCGCTGACCGTGCGGGTGGCCTCGACGTCGCGACCGTCGAGCATGCTCTCGGTGCCGACGACATGGGCGACGATGTCGGCGTTGGTCCAGCCGGGGAGAACCGACGGAGCCGACCACGCGTCGTCGTCGAGCGTCCGGGCCAGCTCACCGATCACGCCCCACTGGGCGATCAGCGCCTCGGTCACCTCGTCGATCGGCAGGATCGTCGTCGCCATCGTCACTCCCTCGGGTCGGTGCCGGTGTCGGGGTCGCCGGCGGATCACTCGGATCAACCGTATCGAGGACCGTTCCGTGAATCCCGGGACCCGCCGAACGGGCGACAATGCGTGGTGTCGACATCCGCAGACGACTGTGGCCCCCTACTCTTGTCCGCGTGTCAGAATCCGTACGCCCCGGCGATCGACTCGGCCCCTACATCATCGAGGGGTTGATCGGCCGGGGCGGGATGGGCGAGGTCTACCGCGCCACCGACACCCGCAAGGATCGGGTCGTCGCCCTGAAGGTGCTCGGACCGCAGGTCGCCGACGATCCTGCGTTCCGTGACCGGTTCCACCGCGAGTCGCGCGTCGCCGCCCGCCTCAACGACCCGCACGTCATCCCGATCCACGACTGGGGCGAGATCGACGGTCGCCTGTTCATCGACATGCGTCTCGTCGATGGCCGTGACCTGCGTACCCTGCTCCTCGAAGACGGGCCCCTGCCGCCCGACCGCGCGCTGCGGATCATCGGCCAGATCGGCGACGCGCTCGATGCGGCGCATCGTTCCGGGCTCGTACACCGCGACGTCAAGCCCGACAACATCCTCGTCGACGATCGCGACTTCGCATACCTCGTGGATTTCGGTCTCGCGCAGGCGGACACGGATACGCGGTTCACGAGCACCGGCACCGCGGTCGGTTCCTTCGGTTACATGGCGCCCGAACGGTTCGGGGACGACGCCGTCGGACCGCCCGCAGACATCTACGCGCTGGCGTGTGTGTTCTTCGAATGTCTGGCCGGCACACATCCATTCGCTTCGGCGACGACAATCGAACGGCTGATCGCCGCTCACCTGACCGCCCCGCCGCCGCGCCTGGGTGCCGCCGTCGATCACGTCATCGCCCGCGGGATGGCGAAAGATCCGGCGCAGCGTCAGCATTCGTCCGCCGAATTGGTCGCCGACGCCGGGGCGGCCCTGCGCTCGGAGCCTCTCGGTGGCACCCCGACGATCATTCCGGCCGGCCCGCCGACCGTCGTGCCCGCGACTCGATACGCGTCCGGTCCGAACGGCACCCCTGGTCCGGTCGGACCATGGGACGCCACCCGGGCCGCGGCCTGGACTTCGCCGACGCGCCGCCGTTCGCCTCTGGTCCCGATCATCGTCGCCACGGTCGTCGTGCTGCTCCTCTGCGCCGGGATCGTCGCCTGGGCCATCGTCACCACCCAGCGGGACAGCCCCGCGACGGCGGGGGACCTCTCGGCGCCACCGACCACCGTGACCACGCCTTCACCGACTTCGGCGCCGACGGTGCCCGGACCGACATCACAACCGGGCCCGACGTCCCGACCCGGTCCATCGCCACAGCCACCGACGAGTTCACCGCGCGCAATCGTCCCGGGCGACCTCGGTCTCACCGTGCCGATGACCCGACCGGCGTGCGACGGCACGGGAATCGTCGTGGTCGCCAACGCGATCGCGCCCGGCGATTACCCCGGAGAAGTGCAGTCATACCTGAACCAGTTCCCGGGAGCGAGCTACCTGCGCACCGATCAGTCGTGTCCGTCGCTGAAACAGGTGAGCCGGGTGGGCACTCCGATCTACGCGGTCTACTACGTTGCCGGCCGAACTCTGGGTGACATCTGCTCGATGCGCAACCAGATCGGCGGCCCGTCGTACGGCCGATGGCTCGACTACACCACCGACCCGGAATCGCAGATCACCTGCTGACCCCCGCCGACAGAATGTGACGTCGCGCCGAACAAGGACCGAACCTGTCCGCATCTTCGGGCACGATGAGACGCATGTTGGAAACCTCGGCTCGGTTGCTGGCGCTGTTGTCGCTGTTGCAGACACGACGCGAGTGGTCGGGTCGAGAGCTCGCCGAACGCCTCGACATCACCACCCGCACCGTGCGTCGCGATGTCGACAAGCTGCGCGAGTTGGGTTATCCGGTGGATGCCAACGTCGGCTCGCGCGGTGGCTACCGGCTGGGCGCGGGCGCCGAGATGCCGCCGCTGCTGCTCGACGACCAGGAGGTCCTCGCGGTCGCCCTGGGACTCGACGCGGTGACCACCGGCGCGGTCGCCGACATGGCGGAGGCGTCGGCGGGCGCACTGGCGAAGCTGCGTCAGGTCATGCCCTCGAGACTGCGCCACCGGCTCGATGCACTGCGGATCGAGGCCGTCCCCCGGACGGCGCCGGCGAGCGCCGTGTCGGCCGACCGGCTCACCGAGATCGCAACCGCATGCCACCGGAACGAGCGCCTGCGATTCGACTACCGGCGCAACGACGGCGAGGAGAGTCGGCGCGAGATCGAGCCCTATCGGCTCGTACGCAACGGAAATCGTTGGTATCTGGTCGGTTTCGACATCCAGCGGATGGACTGGCGGTCGTTTCGCGTCGACCGGATGGAACCGAAAGTGCCGACCGGGCCGCGGTTCACCCCGCGCGAGCCACCCGAGGGCGGCGCGGCGGCGTTCGTGCTGCGCGGCCTCGGTTCGGTCTATCGGCGTGCGACCGCACGAGTACGCATCCACGCCTCGCTCGATGAGGTCTCGGCGATGGTTCACGAATCCTGGGGGGCGCTCGAGTCCGGCGACGAGCACAGTTGCGAGGTCACCCTGTACAGCACGTCGCTGGCATCGATAGCGCGCTGGATGTACGCGTTCGGAGCGGACTTCACCATCATCGAACCAGCCGAACTCCGCGCCGAGATGGCGGCGGCGGCGGAGTACCACGACCAGGTCGCGGAGCGGTACCGCAGAGCGGTCGACGCCCAACCGTGATCGCCGTCACGGCTGTTATCTCGCCGTGACATCGGCACCGTGTCCGTCACACCCCGGCCGCTAGCCCGACCGAAGCCGTCGGATTTCTCTACCGTCGGTGTCATGCGACTTCTCATCACTGGCGCCACGGGGTACGTCGGGTCCCGATTGGTGTGCGCACTGCTCAAACAGGGACACGACGTGGTCGTCACGTCGCGGGACACCCGAAAGCTCGCCAAATTCGGCTGGTCGTCGCAGGTCAGCATGGTGACCATGGACGCCGATGACCCGGCTTCGGTGACGAAGGCGATGTCGGACGCGGGTCAGATCGACGCGATCTACTACCTCGTCCATGCGATCGGCCAGGCCGACTTCGCCAACGGCGACCGCGATGCGGCGCGCAACGTCGCCGAGGCCGCCCGCGACACCGGAGTCGATCGCATCATCTACCTCGGCGGTTTCGTGCCGTCGGACGACAAGCTGTCCACCCACCTGCAGAGCCGCGCCGACGTGGCCGAGGGTCTGGCGATCGACGGCGGGCCAGAACTCGTGTGGCTACGCGCAGCAGTGGTCATCGGCGCCGGTTCGACGTCGTTCGAGATCATCCGGTACATGGCCGATCGGCTGCCGGTGATCCCCGAGCCCGACTGGATCACCAACGAGATGGATCCCATCTCCATCCGCGACGCGGTTCACTACCTGGCTGCGGCGTGCGACTCGTCGGTCCTGCCCGCAGGGCACTACGACATCTCCGGCCCCGACAGCGCTCGCTACATCTCGATCCTGCACGAATACGTGTCGGCGATCCGGATGCCGAGACTGCGGCTGCCGGTCTTCGGGATCTCGACCCGGCTCGCGGGGCGGGTCGGCGGCATGCTCGTGCCGGTCCCGGCGTCTCTCACCGAAGAACTCGTCACCTCGCTCGACCACCCGATGACGGCGTCCGAGCACCGCATCCGCGATCTCGTCCCGCCACCGGAAGGCGGTCTGACGCCGATGCGCGAGGCCGTCCATGCCTCGGTGCGGTCGCCGTACCCCCGCTCGGTGTGCGATCTCGACGACCTGCATCATCTCGCCGACACCGATCCGGCCTGGGCCGGCGGTGACTGGCTCCGTGTGAAGCGGAGTGTCGTCGAGACGATCGGCACGTCCATCGGGGTCGCGTCGAAGGTCGTCGGAGTTCTCCGTCCCACACGCACCGATGTAGCGTCGTGACCGTAACCGTTGATCGACCGATTCTCTGACCGATCGAACGAGGTGGTGATGTGCTGGTGACCTCACTGGCGCGCGACCTGTACGACTCCGTCGCCGCGGACCGTGACCCCGACCCCGGCGCCCACTACATCCGACGACGCTGGCTGGTCGGCGTCTTCCTCGTCATCGGCGCAGTGGTTCTCGGCGTCTCCCTGCGGGTGGAGCCGGGAGATGCGGCCTTCTATCCGCTGACCATCGGTCTGGCTGCGGTGTGGATCGTCGGCGCATTCGTCTCCGGACCGCTGCGGCTCGGTGCCTTCAGCCCCACCCCGTCACGCCCACCCGACCGCATCGGCGCCATCGGACTCGGCGTCGTCGTCGGCCTGGCGGTGGGCGGCGCGTTCGTGGTCGGCGGCCTGGTCGCACGGATGATCCCGGGCGTCAGCGACCTCGCCAACCAGGTGTTGGCGTTCGCCGACTTCGGCAGCCTCGCCGTGGTCACCGCGATCACCATGGTCAACGGCCTCGCCGAAGAGTTGTTCTTCCGCGGCTCGGTCTATTCGGCGGCGCGCCCGCACAACCCGATCCTCGTGTCGACGGTGATCTATGTGCTGGTCACCATGGCCAGCGGCAATGTGATGCTCGGCTTCGCCGGCGCCGTCCTCGGCACCGTCTGCGCGATCCTCCGTCGCAGCACCGCCGGTGTCCTCGCACCCGCGATCACCCACGTGATCTGGGGCGCTGTCATGGTCCTGGCGCTACCGCCCGTCTTCGCCTGACAGCCAGACCTCGACTCGACTGCCAGACTTCGATCGAAGTCTGTCGGTCGAGTTGACGTCTGCCGGTCCCGCTCCCCACTCTCCGGAGCATCGACACCCGTCCGCCCCTGCGCTGAGAGGAGCGCAAGCACCCCTCTGACCCCCGAGGTGCGAGGAGCGCAAGCACCCCTCTGACCCCCGAGGTGCGAGGAGCGCAAGCACCCCTCTGATCCCTGAGGTGCGAGGAGCGATAGCGACGAGCCTCGAAGGGCCGGCGACCCGACCACTCAGCCCCCCCGGTCAGACCCGGTTTGGGCGACCGGCATCGGAGCGACTAAATTCGTGTGCGCAGCGCCACGTATGTGGCTGCGGCGCGCGCGTATAGCTCAGCGGTAGAGCTCTGGTCTTACACACCAGCGGTCAGGGGTTCGAATCCCTTTGCGCGCACCACCCCGATCCCACAGCCCCCAACCCTTGCCGCGCGGCTTCGGGCTGTCACATCGCTAGCGAGTCAGCCACTCTCGCGTGTACACATCCTGCCAGCGCACCGAGATGTTGCGGCGGGCGACGGCACTGCTGTCGGCGCCGAGGGTCTCGACCAGAACCTCGTCGACGATGTCGCGCACGTCGTCGGAGAGTGCGGGAAGGTCGTCGGCGTAGCGGGCGATGAGACCGACGCGTACGCCGTCGACGGTCTCGCCGTCGCCGTCGACCGACACGAAAACGGTCAGACGGCCGAGTTCGCGTCGGGTCCGGATCGCGATCAATTGTTTGACGACGCGGTCGCTGGTGTAGATGCGCAGGCCGTCGGTCGCCAGCGTTCGCGCGGGACGCCGGATCCGCTGCAGGCTCCCCGAGATCGAGGAGATCAACCGGTCGACGTCGCTCGCGGGTTCGTCGGCGATCTGCCGCGTGGCCTCGACCAGCCAGGCGTCGGCGACGTCGGTGGCGTCGGAGTCGCGCGCGTGGTTGTCAGGCACCGACCTCGCCTCCCTCCGCGTCGTCGACGCTCGTCGTGGCCGTCGGTGTGGTTCTCGGTTTACCAGGGTTCCAGGGCTCCAAACGGGTCAACAGGAACTTCCGGCTGCGCTGGAGATGACCGCGCACCGACCCGGTTGTGATACGTAACACCTGTCCGATTTCCTCGAGCGTAAGCCCCTCGACCTCCTTGAGCCACCACGCGGCGCGCGAATTGGCGGGGAGATTGTCCAGTTCGGCGCGCAGCGCATCGATGAGCAGACTCCGCTCGGCCATGTCGGCCGGCAGCGGTCCGACCGCTTCGAGTTCGGCGAACCGCTCGTCGTCGAACGGTACATCGCGTCGGCGACGATGGTAATCGACCGCCTTCCGGTGCGCGATGGTGAACATCCAGGTGCGGAAGCTGCTCCGGAACGCGAAGTCGGGCAACCCTTTCCATGCATCCAGCAAGGTCTCCTGGGTGAGGTCCTCGGCGGTCTGCCTGCCGTCGACCATCCGCGACATGTACCGCAGCAGACCGGGTGTCACGCGTCGGACGAGCACGTCGAAGGCCTCGGTGTCGCCGACCGACGCGGCGCCCGCGAGCTCGTCGTCGCCGAGCTCGGACAGGTCGAGCGATTGCCTGTGAGCCGAATCACTGGGTTTCATCCGTGCAACTCCCCCCGTCCGTCCCGACTGACCTTACAGACGGATCGTGAACAGCCTTTGCGATAACGCATCATCCGAACGCGGTCCGTCTACGAAGAAGACACGACGACCGAAGGAGTTCGACATGTCCGCAAGCGCCACCACCACCAAGGACGCCACACACGAGGACGCCGCTGTCGACGCGTCGCGTACCGACGCTGCTGCAGGGCGTGCACTCGCCCGCCGTGAGTCGACCGGCGACCGCGGACGCACCTCCATCGCCGACATCGTCGTCGCGAAGGTCGCCGGGATCGCAGCTCGGGAGATCGACGGGGTCCACGACCTGGGCGGCACCACCGAGCGCGTGGTGGGCCGGGTCCGCGACGTCCTGCCGGGCACGACGGTGAGCACAACCCAGGGAATCGAGGTCGAGGTCGGTGAGCGTCAGGCCGCCGTCGACGTCTCGATCGTGGCCGAGTACGGCGTGGCGATCCATCAGCTCGCAGCAGCCATCCGACGCAACGTGATCAGCGCGATCGAGCAGATGACCGGCCTCGAGGTGACCGAGGTCAACGTGACCGTCCACGACATCGCGTTCGGCGACGACGAGCAGGAGTCGAACACCACCCCGCGGGTCCAGTGATGACGTCGGACCTCCCGGACGCGCGGACGGAGGAGGGCGGCGCACTGGCAGATCGCCTCGCTGCCGCCGTACTCGCGGTCCCGGGTGTGCACTACCTACACAGTGGACTGTTCGGCGAGATCGCCACTTATCTTCCCGGACATCGGGTCCCGGGTGTGTCCCTGGCCGAGGACAGCGGTGAGGTCCACATCGTCGTCGATGCGGCGCACGACCTCCAGAGCGTGGCCGCGAAGGTGCGCGACACCGCCGAGACGGTTGCTGCGAGACCGGTCTCGGTGACCGTGGCGGACATCAGCGTGAGCTCGAAGCCGAGTCCGAATGAAGGGGAAGCGGAATGAACAACGCAGTCGTGGGCCTGTTCGTGGGGCTCCTCCTGGCTCTGGCCGCCGTCGCCGGTGGGTTGGCGGGCTTCCTGTTGGCCGTCGTGCTCGGAGCCGCGGGACTGGTGCTGGGTCTCAACCGGGACGGCGCCATCGACCTGGGCGCGCTCCTGCGGAGCCGGGGTCGTGGCTGAGCAGCACACCGGCGGGCCCGCGCCGGGCGGCGGCCCGTCCGGGGGCGTCTCGCCACCCGGGACGCTCACCATCGCCGACCGCGTCCTCGAAAAGGTCGCGGCCCGTGCGGCTCTCGACATCCCGGGCGTCGTCCGCCATCGCGGCGGCGTCGGCTCGGTCCTTGGGCCGGTCGGCGAGCGGTCCACCCTGCCCACGGCGAGCATTCATTCCGGCGGCACCCGGATCACGCTCTCCCTCGCACTCGAGTGGCCGTGCGCAGTAGCCGAGGTGTCGCGCCGCACCCGCGATCACGTCGCCGCCGAGGTCGAGCGCCTCACCGGGGTCGTCCCACTGCGCGTCGACGTGACGGTGTCCAAGTTCGAGCCACGGCAGGCCATCCGACGCCGGCAACGGGGGTACGTCGACCTCCCGCCGGTCCGCGAGGACACGCAGCCCGATGTGCCGCAGGCGAACCCGCCGTCGGACGCACCGGACGCGGCAGATCCGCCGCACGACACCGCGGCCTTCACTCCGACCATCAGCACCGAGACGGGGGCACGACGATGACAACTCACGCCGAAGTCGCACCCGATCGCGCCACGCTCGACAGCGAGCGGACCGGCGAACCCGGGCACGTCTTTCCGCCCGCGGCCCTGCCCGGCGCCGCGATCGCCGGCGCCGCACTGGGGCTCGCGTTCATCGCACTGGGCGCGGTGGCCGTGCGAGACATCGCCGTCAACGCCAACTGGCTGGACGGTCGCGCATGGTCGGTCACCGCCGCCGAGTGGATCGCCGACCTGCAGTGGCAGAACTGGATGTGGCCCGCCGCCGTCGGGGCCATCCTCCTGGGCCTGATCCTGGTGTGGATCGCGATCAAGCCACGACGCCGGACACATCTCGAACTCGCCGGCGGAGACGGAATGTGGACGCGTCCCGGTGATGTCGCGAGACGGTGCAGCGCCGCTGTCTCCGACCTTCCCGGCGTACTCGACGCCGACACGGTGGTGACCCGTCGCAAGATGACCTGCACGGTCGGCGTGCGGACACAGGTCGCCGACCGCGCACTCATCGAGACCACCGTCGACTCGGTGGCCGCCGATCTGCAATCGCCGCCGCGAGTCGTCGTACGGCTGCGTGAGCGCGGAACGAGGAGCGTCCGATGAACCGTCTTCCCGCAACCGCACACCGACTGTCGGTCGGGCTCGTCGCCCTGCTGCTCATCGTCGTCGGCGCCGGGGCCGTGGCCTGGCGGGTCGACGCCGAGCCGGTGGCCGGGTGGGTCGACCGTCTCGACGAGCGCGCCGCTCTCGATGCAACCCAGGCGTCCTGGTGGATCTGGGTGCTGGTCGGGGTCACCGTGATCACCCTCGGCTGGGGTCTGCTGTTGCTGGCCACCAACATACGACCCCGAGCGGTCGGCGACGCCCTGCTCGACGGCTCCGACCAGAACGGAACCCTCACCGTCGCACCGAAGTTGATCGCCAACGCGGCCGCAGAGGAACTCGCAGGCAACCCGTTGTTCCAGAAGGTGACGGCAAAGGCGATCGACGACCGGTCACGCAGCATCATCAGACTCGAGGTCTCGGCGAAGCCCAACCGGGGCTTCGACGAGGTCACCGCACCCGTCGCCGACGCCGTCGCCGCGATCCGGAGGGCTCTCGGCGAGTCCGGCGTGCACGTCCAGGCTTTCGTCCATCTCGATCGGTGACCCTGGACCCGTGAACTCGACGGACGGCTCATCGGGGGCCGCCGTCTCAAATGAGAAGAAGGAGCATAGAAATGGGATTCAGCGACAAGGTCGGCAACAAGGCCGAAGATCTCTCGGGCAAGGCCAAGGAGGCCGCGGGGGACGTCACCGGTGACGACCAGCTCAAGAGCGAGGGCAAGGGCGATCAGCTCTCCGCTGCCGTCAAGGACGGGGTGGAGAACGTGAAGGACGCCGCGTCGAACATCAAGGACAAGCTGACCGGCAAGTGAGCAACACCGCCGGCCACCGAACCTCCTCGCCGGCGGTGTCAGGCGAATCCCGAAGGCGCTCGGCGCCTTCGGGATTCGTCCTGTTCGTGGTCCGGCGCCGGTAGGTCACGTCCCCTTGACGTTGAGGATCTGCCGCAGGGTGTGCTCGATGTCCACGAGATCGGCGGCGTCGGCCATCACCTGATCGATGTCCTTGTACGCATCGGGGATCTCGTCGACCCACTCGTCACCGTGCCGGTACTCGATCCCCGCCATCCGGGCGGCGAGATCGTCGGCAGTGAAACGCCGCCGCGCCTCACTCCGAGAGTACCGGCGGCCGGCACCGTGCGGCGCCGAGCACAACCCGGCCGGATTTCCCTTGCCCCGCACCACATACGACCGGGTTCCCATCGACCCCGGGATGACACCACGGACGCCCTCGTGGGCGTCGATCGCTCCCTTCCGGGTGAGCCACACATCCTTGCCCGCGTGCGTTTCCCGCACGGTGTAGTTGTGGTGGCAGTTGATCCGGTCCACCTCCAGCGACTCAGACCGGTCGTCGAGTCCACCGGAGACGTTGTCGCCGAACCACTCCGCGAACACCGCGACGAAACGATCCATCATCTCGGCCCGGTTCTCGAACGCGAACCGCTGGGCCCAGGACAGATCCCGCAGGTACGCCGTGAGTTCCGGGGCTCCCTGCGGCAGGTAGGCGAGGTCGGCGTTCGGCAGCTTGATCCACCACTGGCGGCACAACCGCTGAGCGATCTTGATGTGCTTCTGCGCGATCTTGTTGCCGACACCCCGGGAACCCGAATGCAGGAACAGCCACACCACGTCCCCCTCGTCGAGGCACAGTTCGATGAAGTGGTTGCCTCCGCCGAGCGAGCCCAGCTGCTCCCGCCACTTCGGCGAATGCGACAGGTCCACACCGTCGTTCGTCGCCTGCTCGTCGAGCGAGTCGATCCGTGCCCGGGTGAACGCGAAACGGTCGGTCCCACGGTTGTAGTTGCCGGGCGACAGCGGGATCGCGTCCTCGATCTTCGCCCGCAGTCGGCCGAGATCCATCCCGTCGATGTCCTCGGCGCGCAGTCGCGTCTGCACCGCGATCATTCCGCAGCCGATGTCGACGCCGACGGCGGCCGGGATCACCGCACCGGTCGTCGGGATGACCGTGCCCACCGCAGAACCCTTCCCGAAGTGTGCGTCGGGCATCAGGGCGATGTGCGGATGTACGAACGGCATCCGGGCGGTCTGGGCCGCCTGGGTCAGGGTGTTGTCGTCCACGTGCGATGCGTAATTGAGCACCTTGGGCGACGCCATGGTCGGCATGGGGTTTCCTTTCGTGAGCGCCCGGCTCGCGGGCTCTCACATCAAAGCGTCGAATGCTCCCGGCGGCAACCGGATTTGCACCCCCACGATGCCACTCGACATTCCCGGACGACACCCACAGACGTCGATGAAAGATCTCTCATGTGCTGCTCACGGAGACCTCATCGACGCCCATGAGAGTGAGAACCGTTCCGCTCGGGGCCACCGGCGGAACGGTCACGACTGGGACGCCTTCGACACCGGACGTCGCACACGGTGCATCCTCAAGGTCATCCGCAGGCATCGGCGTCACGACGAGGAGGTCGCGGAGTCCGTCCGCCGCGAGGGACACGTGCTCGCCGATCTCGCTCACCCGCATCAGGTGCGCGGCTACGGGATGCTGCCGCCGGACGAATCGGGCCTGGTGGGTTTCACGATGCAGACCATCCCCGGCGCCACCCTCGACGCAGCGATCGAGAACGGTCCGCTCAGCACCCACGATGTGCTGCAGCTGGGTGTGCAGTTGTCGGCGGCACTTCACCATCTGCACAGTCACAACTGGATCCACCTGGATGTGAAACCGTCGAACGTCATCATCCACGGCGGGCAGGCGATCCTGATCGACCTCGGGATCCTCGGCCGCCCCGGCGAGCGACGGGACGGCTCTGGAACGCGCGGGTATCTACCGCCCGAGCAGGCCGTCGGCGTCGCTCTGGGTCCCGCCGCGGACGTCTTCGCCCTTGGCGTCACGCTCTTCGAGGTGTTGACGTCGCGGCGACCGTACGGCGCGATCCCGCCGTGGTCGGAGCGGGGCATCGGGCGACTCCGCACTCGCGGTCGCCCGACGTCGATCAGACCGATGTCGCCCGGTGTCGGTGCGCGCGGCCATGTGCCCGACGAACTCGTCGAGTTGCTCGGTCACATGCTCGATCTCGATCCCGACAGACGACCGGAGATGGGGGCCGTCTGGCAACGGCTCGCGTGGATGACCGAGGGCCCGGTCAGGCGATGACGCCGAGAGCCTTGTCCCAGACGGCGTTCTCGCGCACCTCGCCCGGACCGACCATGTCGGCGAAGACGATCACGCCGTCTCGGTCGACGAGGAAGGTTCCACGATTGGCGTAACCACGATCCTCGTTGAAGACGCCGTAGGCACGCGCGGTGTCACCGTGCGGCCAGAAGTCCGACAGCAGCGGGAACAGGAATCCCTGCGCTGCGGACCACACCTTGTGGGTGGGCGAGGGACCGACCGATACCGTCACCGTCGTCACGTCGTCGTTCTCGAAGCGCGGTTGCTGGTCGCGGATGTAGCCCAACTCGCCCTGGCAGGTGCCGGTGAACGCGAGCGGGAAGAACACCACGAGCACATTGCGATCGGCTCGCAGTGCCGAGAGCGACACGAGCTGATTGTTCTGGTCGCGAAGGGCGAAGTCCGGTGCCCGGTCGCCGACGGTCAGGGGCGCAGAAGGCAGAGCACCGCTCATGCTTTCTTGCCCGCGCGGGCCTTGGGCTGGACCAACCGGGCCGCCGACCAGTCACCGAGACTGATGGCCGAGGTCTGCGTGAGCCCCGCCGTCGGGGCCGCTTCGGCGATCTCGCTCGGATCGACGTAGCCGGGTTGGCCCGTCTTCGGCGAGAGCACCCACACGAAACCGTCTTCGGCGAGCGGACCGATGGCGTCCATCAGGGCGTCGACGAGGTCACCATCACCGTCGCGCCACCAGAGGACCACGACGTCGACGACGTCGTCGGCATCCTCGTCGACCATCTCGGCGTCGATCGCGTCCTCGATGTCAGCGCGCAGTTCGTCGTCGGTGTCCTCGTCCCAGCCGAGTTCCTGCACGACCAAGCCTGCGGTCAAGCCCAGTTTCTGGGCGTTGCTACCGTCTGTGGCGGCTACCACCGCGCGTGACCTCCTGAAGATGTGTGGATCGTTGTGTGTGTCGTCTGTGCCGAATCCGCGTACGCTTCCGCACGCCGTTCGCCTGTCAGCATAGGCAACAGCCTAAAGCCTCACATTGCAAGCCGAACGCCGTCAGGGATTTCGGGCGTTTCGCGATCGGCCTGTGCCTACCCCGAGCGGGGCGACGCTAACCGCCCGGGCGAGCCGACCTCGTCGAGGGGGCGGACGAGCGCGGGGTGGCCGACGATGTTGCCGGCAGCGGCGTGTAGCCGCCGCACACGTCGAGCAGCCGCTGCTTGTCACGGGACCACTGCCCCGACACCGGATTCAGGCCGGCACTCAGTTCACGACGGATGGCATTCTCCAGCTTCGCGGTCGACTCGAGGAAGGTCCGTGCCGGCGTCGAGACGTCGACCGGGGCGGTCGCGGTGATCTTGGGTCGGATCTGATCGGCACCGGCGATCAGACTGGCCCGCGCCTTCTCGTCGAGATCGCCGACGCCGGGATACGACTGTGCGACGTTCAGCCGGGCGACGAAGGCGTTGAACCCGCGGACCATCACGACCATCGACGCCATCGACTCGCGGCACAGCTCGACACCCTCGGCCCGCACCTCGGCGGCCGCCGAGGCCGACAGCTCGGACCGGTAGACGGCGACCTCGCCCGGCGCAGGGGCGCCCTCACCGCCGACCGTGGTGGCGCATGCACCCGTCAGCGCGGCCCCGAGTGCGATCGTGGCTGCGATCGTCGACCGGACGACACGGCCGCGGTGGCTCGCGGCCGCCACCGCTCCTCGATCCGGCATTCACTCCCCCTACTGGTCAGTAACCGTTTCTGGACGCTACCGCATCCCGGCGATCGCGACACCCGACAAGGATCCACCCGGTGCCAAGCCACCCCACATGGGGCACGATGAAGGGAGGCACCGCACAACATCGGAGCGCGGTGCCCGACGCCATGCAGTCGGACCACCACCCCGAGTCCGGCCTGTCAGAGGGAGTAGGCATCACCGTGACCAACCAGATGGACCATGCGACACAGGACGTCTCGCCGAGCGAACAAGCCGGGAACACCGGCCCCCGCTCGAACGGACGCGCCGCCGGACAACGAGTCCGGGTCATCCGCGAAGGAGTCGCGTCCTATCTGCCCGACATCGATCCCGACGAGACCGACGAATGGCTCGACTCGTTCGACGCGCTCCTCGATGCCGCCGGCCCCGGTCGCGCCCGGTACCTGATGCTGCGACTCCTCGAACGGGCCGGCGAGAAGCGCGTGTCGATCCCCGCGCTCACCTCCACCGACTATGTCAACACCATCCCCACCGAGGCCGAGCCCTGGTTCCCCGGCGACGAGGACATCGAACGCCGCTTCCGCCAGATGATCCGCTGGAACGCCGCGATCATGGTGCATCGCGCCCAGCGGCCGGGCGTCGGTGTGGGCGGCCACATCTCCACGTATGCCTCGTCGGCGTCGCTGTACGAGGTCGGCTTCAACCACTTCTTCCGCGGCAAGGACCACTCCGGCGGCGGCGACCACATCTTCATCCAGGGCCACGCCTCCCCGGGCATCTACGCCCGCGCCTATCTCGAGGGCCGGATCGACGAGGCCCGCATGGACGGGTTCCGCCAGGAGCACAGCCACGCCGGTGAGGGCGGCGGCCTGCCGTCGTACCCGCACCCCCGGCTGATGCCCGACTTCTGGGAGTTCCCGACGGTGTCGATGGGCATCGGTCCCATGAACGCCATCTACCAGGCACGGTTCAACCACTACCTGCACGACCGCGGGATCAAGGACACGTCCGACCAGCACGTGTGGGCGTTTCTCGGCGACGGCGAGATGGACGAGCCGGAGTCGCGCGGCTTCGCCAGCTTCGCGGCGACCGAGGGCCTGGACAACCTGACGTTCGTCATCAACTGCAACCTGCAGCGCCTCGACGGACCGGTTCGTGGCAACGGCAAGATCATCCAGGAACTCGAGTCGTTCTTCCGTGGTGCGGGGTGGAACGTCATCAAGGTGATCTGGGGCCGCGAGTGGGACTCGCTGCTGCACGCCGACCGCGATGGTGCGCTGGTCAATCTGATGAACACCACCCCCGACGGCGATTTCCAGACCTACAAGGCCAACGACGGAGCCTTCGTCCGCGAGCACTTCTTCAACCGCGACCCGCGCACCAAGGAACTCGTCAAGGACCTCTCCGACGCCGACATCTGGAACCTCAAGCGCGGCGGTCACGACTACCGCAAGATCCACGCGGCCTACGCCTCGGCGATGACCCACAAGGGCCAACCGACGGTGATCCTGGCCCACACCATCAAGGGCTACACGCTGGGCAAGCACTTCGAGGGTCGCAACGCGACGCACCAGATGAAGAAACTGAC
Source organism: Gordonia sp. PvP123 (assembly GCF_040547295.1). Taxonomy (NCBI): domain Bacteria; kingdom Bacillati; phylum Actinomycetota; class Actinomycetes; order Mycobacteriales; family Gordoniaceae; genus Gordonia; species Gordonia sp. PvP123. The sequence goes on from NZ_JBEPPN010000007.1 coordinate 16,931, forward strand.
TCTCGACGATCTGAAGGCCTTCCGCGACAGCACGCGAATCCCGATCACCGACGAGCAGCTCGAGAAGGATCCGTATCTGCCGCCGTACTACAACCCCGGCAAGGACTCGCCCGAGCTGCAGTACATGCTCGACCGGCGCAAGACCCTCGGCGGGTTCCTGCCGAGCCGCCGCACCACGGCGAAGGTCCTGAAGGCCGACATGAGTTCGGCACTGAAGGCCACCGCCAAGGGGTCCGGCAAGCAGCAGGTCGCGACCACCATGGCGCTCGTCCGCGTCTTCAAGGATCTGTTGCGCGACAAGGAAGTCGGCAAGCGGATCGTGCCGATCATCCCGGACGAGGCGCGCACGTTCGGGATGGACTCCTGGTTCCCGACCCTCAAGATCTACAACCGCAACGGACAGCTCTACACCTCGGTCGATGCCGAACTCATGCTCGCCTACAAGGAGAGCTCGGAGGGCCAGATCCTCCACGAGGGCATCAATGAGGCCGGCTCGGCGGCCAGCTTCGCCGCGGTCGGCACGTCGTACGCGACGCACGACGAGCCGATGATCCCGCTCTACATCTTCTACTCGATGTTCGGCTTCCAGCGCACCGGCGACAGCTTCTGGGCGGCGGCCGATCAGATGGCGCGCGGCTTCGTCATCGGCGCGACCGCGGGCCGAACCACGCTGACCGGCGAGGGACTCCAGCACGCCGACGGGCACTCCCCACTGCTGGCGGCCACCAATCCTGCCGTCGTCGCCTACGATCCGGCCTTCGCCTACGAGCTCGGCCACATCGTCGAGAACGGCATGGAGCGCATGTACGGGGACGATCCGGAGAACGTCTTCTACTACCTCACGGTCTACAACGAGCCGATCAGTCAGCCGGCCAAGCCCGAGGGACTCGACCCGGCCGGCATCGTCCGAGGCGCGTACCGGTTCCAGAAGGCGCCCGAGGGCACGGAACATCCGGCCAACATCCTGGTCTCCGGCGTCACCATGCCCGACGCCCTGCGCGCGGCCGACATGCTCGCAGCGGAATGGAACGTCGGCGCCGACGTCTACTCGGTCACCTCCTGGAGCGAACTCGCCCGGGACGGCATCCGCGCCGACCGCGAGGCGCTTCGCGATCCGGCGACCGAGCCGGCCCCCGCCTACCTGACCGGGCTGCTCGCCGACGCCGCCGGTCCGTTCGTCGGTGTCAGCGACTACATGCGCGGCGTGCAGGAGCAGATCCGGGCCTACCTCCCGGGCACCTACCTCACGCTGGGTACGGACGGCTTCGGGTTCTCCGACACCCGGCCCGCGGCACGGCGGTTCTTCAACGTCGACGCGGAGTCGATCGTGGTCGCGGTGCTCGTGGCGCTCGCACGGGACGGCAACATCGACATGTCGGTCGCCAAGCAGGCTGCCGACAAATACCGGATCGACGACGTCTCGGCCGCGCCCGAGCAGACCAGCGATCCGGGCGTCGCCTGAGCGTCGCGTCGACGGACGCGGCCTCGTCTCGCCCACGGCCGGGGACTCCTCCCGCCCCGAAGGTCTAGATTGAGGTCGTGTCCGATGCCCGCGTGAACAGGAAGTCACCACCCGCGGACGTGTTCGGTGAGCGGGGTGCCCACGTACCGGCCCCCGCCACCGTGCACGACGCGCTCCCCGACACGCTGCTGCGGCGGGTCAAGCAGTACAGCGGCCGCCTCGCCACCGAGGCGGTCCATTCCATGCAGGACCAGCTGCCGTACTTCTCCGATCTCGACGCCGCACAGCGCGCGAGCGTGCAGCTCGTCGTACAGACCGCGGTGGTGAACTTCGTCGAGTGGATTCAGGACCCCGAGGGCAACGTGAAGTTCACGGTTCAGGCCTTCCAGGTCGTTCCCCAGGACCTCGCCCGCCGGATCACCCTGCTGCAGACCGTCGAGATGGTCCGCGTGGCCATGGAGTTCTTCGAGAAATGGCTCCCTCTGCTGGCCCGCAACGATGCCCAGCTCCGCGCGCTGACCGAATCCGTGCTGCGATACGGACGCGAAATCGGTTTCGCCGCCGCCTCCATCTACGCCTCGGCCGCGGAATCGCGCGGCGCGTGGGACTCCCGACTCGAAGCACTGGTCGTCGACGCCGTGGTCCGCGGTGACACCGGCCCCCAATTGCTCTCGCGCGCAGCAGCACTGAACTGGGACTCGGACGCTCCTGCCACGGTGATAGTCGGGACGCCGCCACCGGAACAGAACGTGTCGGTCCCACTGGCGATCCACAACACGGCCAAGTCGTTCGACCGATCCGCCCTGTCGGTGGTGCAGGGTTCGGTGCTCGTGGCGATCGTCAGCGGCCCCGCCCGTCCGACCGAGCGGTTCGTCTCGGCGCTCCTCTCCCACTTCGCCGACGGCCCGGTGGTGATCGGGCCGACGATGCCGAATCTCGGCAGTGCGCACTCGAGCGCCACCGAGGCGATGGCCGGGATCGAGGCGGTGGCCGGCTGGCCCAGCGCCCCGCGGCCGGTGCACAGTCTCGAACTCCTGCCCGAGCGCGCACTCAACGGCGACGAGTCGGCGATGACCGCTCTGGTCGAGTCACTCGTCCACCCGCTCGCCGACGGCGGCACCACATTGACCACCACCCTCGACGCGTATCTGGACTCAGGCGGCTCGGTCGAGTCGTGCGCACGAGTTCTGTACATACATCCAAATACGGTTCGTTATCGACTGAAGAAAATTTCAGAAATCACAGGACGTGACCCAACTAACCCCCGCGACGCCTACGTTCTGAGGGTCGCGTCCACGGTGGGTCGTCTGACACACTTCCGGCACAAATCGCCAACACCTGCCCCATAGGTCACAGGCGTTTCATGTCCGATTCACCGTTTGTGCTGATAGGAGACCTGAGAACACGGTTGGGTAACAAATCTCAGACTGGTGACGAACCAGGTGACCCCAAGGTCACCTTTGTGGGAACCCCACAAAACGCGGCAACAAGGTTCATGCTTCTCCACACCCACATCCCGAGGGGAAAGGGTGTTCTCTGGTCACGTGCTTTCGATGCTTGCTCCCGGACAGGGCTCACAGACACCCGGCATGCTGACCCCGTGGCTCGAACTGCCCGGCGCGCGTGACCAGATCTCCACGTGGTCCAAACAGACCCGTCTGGACCTCGAACGCCTCGGCACCACCGCGACGGCGGAGGAGATCACGGACACCGCCGTGACCCAGCCGCTCGTCGTCGTCGCCGCACTGCTGGCCTACGACGAGGTGCGCAAGAACGGCGAACTGCCCGCCGACGCCGTCGTCGCCGGACATTCGGTCGGTGAGCTCGCCGCCGCGGCGATCACCGGCGTCATCTCCGCCGACGAGGCCGTCACGCTGGCCGCGATCCGCGGCGCCGAGATGGCCAAGGCCTGCGCCCTGCAGCCCACCATCATGGCGGCCGTGCTCGGTGGCGACGAGGCTGCCGTCCTCGCCCGCCTCGACGAGCTCGAGCTCGTCCCCGCCAACCGCAACGCTGCCGGGCAGATCGTCGCCGCAGGCGCGGTCGCGCAGATCGACGAACTCATCGCCGCGCCCCCGGAAAAGGCCCGCATCCGAAAGCTCGCGGTCGCCGGCGCCTTCCACACGCACTTCATGGCCCCGGCGCAAGAAGCCGTCGCCGCGGCTGCCGCCCAGATCACGCCCGCCGACCCCACCCGGACCCTCCTGTCCAACTCCGACGGCCGACCTGTAACGAACGGCGCCGATGCGCTGACAAAACTGGTGGGACAGGTGACCAAGCCGGTCCGCTGGGATCTCTGCTCGGCGTACCTGCGGGACCACTCGGCCGACGCCGTGGTGGAACTGCCCCCGGCGGGGACGTTGGTGGGTATCGCCAAGCGCGAACTCAAGGGCACTCCCGCGCTGGCGCTCAAGGAGCCCGGCGACATCGCGAAGATCACCGAACTTGGATAGCGGTCGCGGGTAGTCCGCGACCCCCGGAACGCCGGCTCTGATGTCGGCGTGTCCAAGCGCGCGGACCGCTCGGTCCGTGCTGCGCTCCGGAAATCTCACATCCACGTAGGAAAACGGAAAGGGAACCACACAGTGGCTGCCACCCAGGAACAACTCATTGCCGGCATCGCCGAGATCATCGAGGAAGTCACCGGCATCGAGCCGTCCGAGGTGACCCTCGAGAAGTCGTTCGTCGACGACCTCGACATCGACTCGCTGTCCATGGTCGAGATCGCGGTGCAGACCGAGGACAAGTACGGCGTGAAGATCCCCGATGAGGATCTGGCCGGCCTGCGCACCGTCGGCGACGCCGTCGCCTACATCCAGAAGCTTGAGAACGAGAACCCCGAGGCCGCAGCTGCCATCAAGGCGCAGGTCGAGGCAGACGAGGCCTGATGACCCCCTCTTCCCTCCGCGAGTACTCCACGCTGGGTGGGAACTTCCCGAGTGTGGTGGTCACCTCCATGGTGGCCACCACCTCGTTGGGCGGGGATCTCGACTCGACCTGGAAGAACCTGCTGGCCGGCGAATCGGGCATCCGTGAGCTGACCGACGACTTCATCACCAAGTACAACCTCCCGGTGCGCATCGGCGGTCGTCTGCTCCAGGATCCCGCCGAAGAGGTCACGCGCATCGAATCCCGGCGGATGGCCTATGTCGAGCGCATCTCCCACGTCATGAGCAAGCGCCTCTGGGCGCAGGCCGGCGAACCCGACGTCGACAAGGACCGCCTCGCGGTCGTCATCGGCACCGGCCAGGGCGGCGCCGACGCAATGGTCGACGCGGTCCAGGCCATGGAGGGCACCGGCAATTACCGCAAGGTCTCCCCCCTCGCCGTCTCGATGGCGATGCCGAACGGACCGGCGGCCGTCGCGGGACTCAACGTCGGCGCACGCGCCGGCGTGATCACCCCGGTCTCGGCCTGCTCGTCCGGTGCCGAGGCCATCGCGCACGCCTGGCGCCACATCGTCATGGGTGACGCCGACATGGTCGTCACCGGCGGCGTCGAGGGACACATCGACGCGGTGCCGATCGCCGCGTTCTCGATGATGCGTGCGATGAGCACGCGCAACGAGGACCCCGCGGCCGCCTCGCGACCGTTCGACAAGGATCGCGACGGCTTCGTCTTCGGTGAGGGTTCGGCGATGCTGATCCTCGAACGCGAAGAACACGCTCGCGCACGCGGTGCACACATCCACGCCCGCCTGCTGGGCACGGGCATCACCTCCGACGGTTTCCACCTGGTCGCTCCCGACCCGAGTGGACAGGGCAACGCGCGGGCCATGACCCGGGCGTTGCAGACAGCCGGTCTGCAGCGCTCCGACATCAGCCACATCAACGCACACGCGACGTCGACCCCCATCGGCGACACCGCCGAGGCAGCGGGCATCCTCGCCGCCATCGGCCAGCACGCCGCGGTGTACGCGCCCAAGTCCGCCCTCGGACACTCCATCGGCGCCGTCGGCGCGCTCGAATCGGTCCTGACCATCAAGAGCATCGAGGAAGGCGTCATCCCGCCGACCCTCAACCTCGAGAACCTGGACCCGGAATGCGACATCGACGTCGTGCACGGTGAACCCCGCTACGGGCAGATCGACTACGCGATCAACAACTCGTTCGGTTTCGGTGGGCACAACGTGGCGCTCGCCTTCGGTCGCTACTGAGCACTCCCGCCACACCCCCGACACCCAGGAGACATCGATGACGACCTTGGCTCCCGTTGCCGGCCGCGAAGAAGCTGCCGATCCCCGCGACCCCCTGTTGCGGCTCACCAACTTCTTCGACGAAGGCACGATGTCGCTGCTCCATCCGCGCGACAAGTCGGGCGTCCAGGCCGCCGTCGGTCTGGTCCACGGGGTCCGAACGGTCTCCTATTGCACCGACGGCACCGTCATGGGCGGCGCCATGGGTGTCGTGGGGTGTGCGCACATCGTCAACGCCATCGACACCGCCATCACCGAGCAGGCGCCGGTCATCGGCATCTGGCACTCGGGTGGCGCTCGCCTCGCCGAGGGTGTCGAGGCGTTGCACGCTGTCGGCCAGGTCTTCGAGGCCATGGTGCGCGCCTCCGGCTACATCCCGCAGATCTCGGTTGTCGTGGGTTTCGCCGCAGGCGGCGCCGCCTACGGACCGGCCCTGACCGATGTCGTGATCATGGCGCCGGCCGGCCGGGTCTTCGTGACCGGGCCCGACGTCGTCAAGAGCGTCACCGGCGAAGAGGTCGACATGGAGTCGCTGGGCGGGCCGAACACCCACGGCAAGAAGTCCGGCGTCTGTCACATCGTCGCCGACTCCGAGCCCGACGCCCTGTGGCGCGCACGGCGTCTCGTGTCGACGTTCACCCAGCAGGGACACTTCGACCGCGAACACGCCCGGGCCGGTGACACCGACCTCAAGGCCCTGCTGCCCGAGTCGAATCGGCGCGCCTACGACGTCCACCCCGTCGTCGAGCAGTTGCTCGACTCCGGCGTGGCTGCCGACGGCGAGACCGAGATCTCGAGTTTCGAAGAGCTGCAAGCCAAGTGGGCGCCGAACATCGTCGTCGGTTTCGGTCGCCTGTCCGGCCGCAGCGTAGGCGTCATCGCGAACAACCCGCTGCGCATGGGCGGTTGCCTCAACTCGGAGAGTGCCGAGAAGGCCTCCCGGTTCGTGCGCCTCTGCGACGCCTTCGGCATCCCGCTCATCGTCATCACCGACGTGCCGGGCTACCTGCCCGGTGTCGGCCAGGAGTGGAACGGCGTCGTCCGACGCGGCGCCAAGCTCCTCCACGCGTTCGCCGAGTGCTCGGTCCCCCGGGTCACCCTCGTGACACGAAAGATCTACGGCGGCGCCTACATCGCGATGAACTCGCGCGCGCTCGGCGCCACCGCTGTGTTCGCCTGGCCCGGTTCCGAGGTGGCCGTGATGGGCGCCAAGGCCGCGGTGGGCATCCTGCACAAGAAGGCGCTCGCGGCGGCACCCGACGACGAGCGTGAGGCTCTGCACGATCGCCTCGCCGCCGAGCACGAGGCGATCGCCGGCGGTGTCGGCCGGGCCCAGTCCATCGGCGTCGTCGACGAGATCATCGACCCGGCACAGACACGCAGCATCATCGCCGAAGCGCTCGCGGCCGCACCCGCACGTCGCGGACGCCACAAGAACATCCCCCTCTGACGCATCTTCGCAGACGACGAGAAGTGCCCCGGTCCACGAGGACCGGGGCACTTCTTTACTCCGCTCCCTGAGGAGCTTCCGGAGCCTGCGGAGGAAGCGTCTCGAAGGGTCACCCCACCCGCTGCTGCAGCCAGGTCACCTCGGCGCCCGCGCCGCCCATGCGGTACTGCTCCAGCGCGTTGTCCCATGCGGTTCCGAGTGCGCCTTCGAGCTCGCCGGCGAGACCGGCGCTGTCAGGCTGTGATTCGATCATCGAGCGCAACTGGTTCTCGCCGATGATGACGTCACCGTTGGCGCTCGTGGAGCCCCGCCAGAGGCCGAGACCCGGGACGTAGCAGAACCGTTCGCCGTCGACGCCCTCGCTCGCGTTCTCGGTCACCTCGAAGCGAAGCGCCGACCACTCACGCAGAGCCGTCACCAGACGTGCCGCGGTGCCGACCGGCCCTGCCCAGTCGACAGTGGCGCGCTGCATGCCCGGCTCGGCATCCTGTGCCGACCATTTCAGGTTGGCGCGCGCATTCAGGGTCGACGACAGAGCCCACTCCACATGCGGGCACAGCGCCACCGGCGCCGAGTGGATGTACACCACTCCTGTTGTCATGTCCGCAAACTGATTCAGATTGCGCACCTTGTTCACCTCCGTTGTCGACGAGGAACGTCTTCCCCAACACACCTCACGACAGCGGATATCACATTCGTAAGCTCGATTGTGCCCCATGATGCACGTGTTGCGCTAGTTTCTGGTGCGAGAAAAATTCAGTTCTGTGACGAGAGTTCATCAACGACACGATCGTTGAACTCGCTCCACAGCGGCTTGGCCCACGCCCCGAAGGCCCGATCGGTCAACACCACGCACGCCGCGTCGAGCGCCGGGTCCACCCAGAGAAACGTCCCGGCCTGTCCGAAGTGCCCGAACGTGCGCGGAGAATTTCTCGTCCCGGTCCAGTGCGGCGACTTCTCCGAGCGGATCTCGAAGCCGAGACCCCAGTCGTTGGGGCGATGCTTGCCGAACCCGGGGACGAACCCGTCGAGGCCGGGGAACCGGACCGACGTCAGCTGTCCGAACGTCTCCGGCGCCAGCAGGCGCGGAGACAACAACTCCTGCGCGAAGATCGCCAGATCCGCGACGCTCGACCGGGCCGCGTGCCCGGCGGGACCGTAGAGTGCGGTCGACGGCATCCCCAGTGGCGCGCAGACGGCTTCGGAGAGATAGCGGCCGAACTCGATACCGGTGGCATCCGCCACCGTCTCGGAGGCCACCTCGAAGCCCGAACTCGAGTAGATCCGCTGCTCCCCCGGCGGCGCCTCCACCTCGCGGGTGTCGTAGGACAATCCGGACGCGTGCGAGAGCAGGTGGGCGAGCGTCGACCCCGGCGGCCCGGCCGGGTCGTCGAGTTCGACGGCCCCCTCCTCGACGGCCACGAGAACCGCGTAGGCCACCAGCGGCTTGGTGACCGAGGCGAGTTCGAAGACACGAGCGGGGTCGCCGAACTGCTCGGCGACCCCGTCGCGGGTGATGATCGCCGCCGACACGTGGTCGACGGGCCATTCCGTCAGAGAATCAAGGACAGACACATCGGGTCACGTTACCCGGGTGCTCACCAGTCCTCTTCGGTGTAGCGGATGACACCGCGAATGTTCTTGCCGTCCAACATGTCCTGGTAACCCTCGTTGATCTGGTCCAGGCGGTACTGCCGGGTGATCATGTCGGCGATGTTGAGCTTCCCGATCTTGTACATCGACAGCAGCTGCGGGATGTCGAGCTTCGGGTTGGCACCACCGAAGATGGACCCCTGCAGGTTCTTCTGCAGCAGGGTCAGCATCGCGAGGTTGAGGTTCACGTCGCTCTCGAGCATGTTGCCCATACCCGTCAGCACACAGGTGCCACCCTTGGCGGTGATCCCCATCCACAGGTCGACATCCTTGCCGTGGACCTCGCCGACGGTGACGATCACCTTCTGGCACATGCCGCCGTGCGTGGTCTCCGCGATGGCCATGGCGGCCTCCTCGACCGACGCGAACGCCGCCGTGGCCCCGAACTTGAGCGCCTGCTCGCGCTTCCACTCGACCGGGTCGATCGCGAACAGGTTGCGTGCGCCGGAGATCACCGCGCCCTGGAGCGCCGCGGTACCGACGCCGCCGACACCGACGATGGCGACATCTTCACCCGGCCGGACGTCGCCGCTGCGGGTCGACGAGCCGTAACCGGTGGGGATGCCGCACCCACACAGTGCGGCGACCTCGAACGGGATGTCCTTGTCGATCTTCACCGCCGACGCCTCGTGCACCACCATGTAGGGCGAGAACGTACCGAGCAGCGTCATCGGGTAGACGTTCTCGCCGTCCGCGGTGTGGATGCGGAAGGTGTTGTCCGAGACGGCTTCGCCCTGAAGCAGCATGGCGCCGAAGTCGCACAGGTTGGCCATGCCCGACTGACACGACGGACACTTGCCGCACGACGGGATGAACGACAGCACGACGTGGTCGCCGACCTCGAAGTCGGTGACCCCCTCGCCGATTTCGGCGACGACGCCGGCACCCTCGTGGCCACCCAGGATCGGGAACCCGGCCATCGGGATGCCACCGGTCATCAGGTGATGATCGGAGTGGCACATGCCCGCGGCTTCCATCTTGATCTTGATCTCGTGGGCCTTGGGATCGCCGATCTCGATCTCTTCGATCGCCCACGGCTTGTTGTGCTCCCGCAGCAGCGCACCTTTTGTCTTCACTGAACTCCTCCGTTCGAACCCGGCGACGTCTCACACCGGGAGGACCTACTCACTCCGACGGTTGCCGCCATGACGTGACAGTAGTCACTCAACCACAAAATTGGAACGTGTTCTAGTGGGTGTTTCTTGCTTGTGTCGATGCCCGACGCATCGCGCGCCGACCAGCACACAACGACCTGGGCGCGAGTGCTCGCGCCCAGGTCGGAGGGTTGTTGCCGTCAGGAAGACGCGTCAGTCGGCCAGGCCGGCGTCCTTGCTGCCGTAGCTCTGGCGAAGAGTCGGCTTGACGACCTTGCCACCGGCGTTGCGCGGCAGTTCGTCGACGATGACGAGGTCCTTCGGGTGCTTGAAGCGCGCGAGGTTCTCGTTGAGGTACGGCTCGAGGTCGGCGAGGGTCAGATCCTCCACACCTTCGGCGAGAACGACGACCGCGACGGGCACCTCGCCCCACTTCTCGTGTGCGCGACCGATGATCGCCGCCTCGGTGATGCTCGGGTGACCGAAGAGCGCGTTCTCCACCTCGGCGCAGTAGATGTTCTCGCCACCGGAGATGATCATGTCCTTGGCGCGGTCGACGACATAGAGGAAGCCCTCCTCGTCCGCGCGGACCAGGTCGCCGGAGTGGAACCAGCCACCCGCGAACGCATCCGCCGTGCCCTGCTCGTTCTGCCAGTACCCCTTCATCATGTTCGGGCCCCGGTAGACGATCTCGCCGACCTCACCCTGCGCGACGTCGTTCCCCTCGGGATCGACGATGCGCGCGGTGACCGCGGGGACGACCTTGCCGATGGAGCCGATCTTGCGCAGGGCGTCCTTGCCCTCGAGCACACAGGTGATGGGCGACATCTCGCTCTGCCCGAAGACGGCGACGTTCAGGGCGTCGGGGAAGGTCTCGTTCATCGCATTCAGGACGGTGTCCGACGCCGGGGCGGCACCCCAGCTGATCACCCGGAGCTTGAGGTCACGCGGTTTGGCCTGCTGCGCGGCGCAGACGGCCTGCCACTGCGCGGGTACCAGGAAGATCGAGGTGGTGCCCTCTTTCTCGATGGTGTCGAGCATGTCGTTGGGGTCGAACGCACCGAGCGGATGGATCACCGAGAGCGCACCCATGTAGAACAGCGGCGCCATCGCGCCGAGGCCGGCGATGTGGAACATGGGCGCGACGCAGGAGCCGATGTCGTCGGACCGCGTCTGCAGAGCCTGCAGACAGGTGACGGCCTGCGCCTGCATGTTCGTGTGGGTGAGCATGGCGCCCTTGGGCTTTCCGGTCGTGCCCGAGGTGTACATGATCAGCGCGACGGTCTCCTCGGGAACGTCGATCTCCTCGAGATCCGAGGAGTCCTCGGCAACGAGCGACTCGTAATCGAGGTGGTTCTCCTTGTCCGACCCGCCGACCACGATGGTGTGCTCGATCGCGCCGGTGGAGGCGGCCGCGGCGTCGGCCAGCGGTGCCAGCAGGGTCTCGGTGACGATCACCTTGGCACCGCTGTCGTCGACGAGGAAGGCGACCTCGGCCGGGCTCATCCGGATGTTCACCGGCACCGGGATGGCGCCGATCAGGTTGGCGCCGAGGACCGCCTCGACGTACTCCGAGCGATTGAGCAGGACGATCAGGACGCGATCGCCGAACTGCACACCGCGTCGGCTCAGTGCGGCGGCGAAGGCCCGGCTGCGCTCGTCGAGCTCCTTCCAGGTGGTGACGTTGCCCAAGAACTTCAGGGCCGGCTTGTCCGGGGTCATGAAGGCGTGCCGGCGGATCTGGTTGTTCCAGTGGTTGCGGCGCGAGCGCAGTGGCTCGGTGGCCAGGTCGCTGAAGGTGTCGACGGTCGCGGTCATACGATCGGTCTCCTCGTTGTCTTTCTGATGGTGGGGTCGGGAACGGTTGTGGTGCAGTGCGTCCGGTGCGACGCAGCGCTCACTTGGAGGCGCCGGCGAACGCGGTGATCGCCGCCTGGAACTCCGGGGACTGGAGCAGTTCGGTCTGGCCGTCGAGTTCTCGCTCGATCGCGGCGTCGAACCCGGCCATCGTGTGGGCATCGAGCGCGGCTTTCGTGAGCCGTAGCGCGGCGGGGCTCTTGGTCGCAAGCTTGTGCGCCACCGTGCCGACCACCTCGTCGAGCGCGGCGCGGTCGTCGACGACCCCGTTGACGAGTCCGGCGTCGAGAGCCTCCGACGCTCGGAGCTTCTCGCCGAGCAGCGCCAACTCGTTGGCACGTACGCGGCCCACCGCCGTGGCGAACGACATCGACGCGGCGCCGTCGGGCATCAGACCGATGTTGACGAACGCGAGCAGGAAGTACGACCGTGCCGTCGTGTAGATGAGATCGGCACCGAGCGCGAGCGATGCGCCGATTCCGGCGGCTGCGCCGTCGACGGAGGCGATCACCGGGACCGGGACCGATCGCACGGCGCGCAGGAGATCGGAGCCCCCGGAGATGATCTGCCGGGCCTGGTCGCGGGTGAACCCGGACGCGCCGCCCTCCGTCGACCTCTCGGCGAAGCCCCGGACGTCGGCACCGGCGCTGAAACTGCCGCCCGCGCCGTCGATCACGACCACGCGGACGTCGTCCCGAGACGACCACTCCGCCAACGTGTCCTCGATCGCCTGATGCGCCCCGCCGTCGAGGGCGTTCATCCGTTCGGGTCGCGAGATCGTCAGCCGCCCGATCCCGGAATCGTCCACGGACGTCACCACTCCGCCGTGCGTGCTCTCGTCGCTCACTACCTCTCCCCACTCATGCCGGTTTCGATAGACACAGCTCCCCACATCTGTGCCATCGCTAAGATTACTATCACAGTGCGACGCAGATCACGAGAATTCTCGTTAACTTATCAGCTGCGATTGAGCGCTTCTACTGCTGTTTTGGTCCGAGCGGCCGAAATGTGTCACGAGAACGTGGTCTCCGGTTAGGCTGTGTCGTCATGACCGCCCGCCCGCAGACGTCGCGTCCCGAATCGGACGCCCGGCGTCGCCGTCCAGCCGATCGGCGACGCATGATCGTCGACTCCGCGGCGAAGGCGTTCAGCGACGGCGGATATCACGCGGTGCGTCTCGACGACATCGCCGAGGCCGTCGGCATCTCCACGCCTGCGCTGTACCGGCACTTTCCGAACAAGTACGCACTGTTCGCCGAGACCACCGCCGAACTCGCCACCGGTCTGCGCGACGTCCTCGACACCGTTCCCGAGGGGACGCCGGCGGAGTTGCACGCGCTCCTCGAGGCGATCACCGCCACCTCGTTCGACAACCGGCGCCGCGGGGGGCTGTATCGATGGGAATCGCGGTATCTCGAGCCGGCCGACGCCGCGATCGTCCGCGACGTCGTCGTCCACCAGCACCGACGCGTACGCGCGGCCGCCCGTCGGCTGCGGCCGTCTCTCGGCGAGGTCGACGCCAACCTCATGGCGGCCGCGATGATCAGCGTCGCGGCGAGTCCGACGACGCACCGCGCCGCGTTGGCGGCCCGCGACGCGACGGCACTGATGAGCTGCGCCGCGGCCGGCCTGCTCGACGTCGACCTCCCCGAGTCCACCGAACCGGAGCCGCCGACGGTCGCCGGCCTCGCGCCCGCAGCCAAGCGCGAGGTCATCCTCACCGAGGCGATCGAACTCTTCGCCGCTCGCGGCTTCCGCGACGTGACGATCGAGGACATCGCGCATGCGGCCGAGCTGCCCGCTTCGGGTGTGTATCGCTACTTCCCCAGCAAGGTCGCAATCCTCGAGGCATCGTTCTGGCGCGCCACCGACCGGGTCACGTCGGCGATCGCCGACGCCCTCGCCGCGTCGACGACGCCCCGGGAGGCGATCGTCGCAATCCTCGCCGCCTACATCCGGTTGAGTTCCAGCACAACAGATCTGATCGCGATCTACGAAACCGAGATCGGGCACACGACCCCGGAGGTACGCGCGGAACTCCGCAACCAGCAACGGATCACCGTCGACGAGTTCGCCACCTGGCTCACCCGCGACCGCGACGAACTGTCGCTCTCCCAGGCCCGGTTCCTCGTGCATGCGGCGCTCAACGTGGTCACCGACCTGTCCCGCCAGTCCCCACCGCCCTCACCCGAGCGGATCGAGGCGCTCGCGATGCGCATCCTGCTGCACGGCTGAACTCCCTCACAGCACGGCGAAGTCGTCCATCAGCCACCGGCCGTCCTGCTCGACGAGAGTGACCTTGACCCGCGACTGGTACGGGAATCCGTCGGGGAACTCCTGGGCGGTCTGCGGGGACTTCAGGGTCTGGTCGAGCGTCACCAGCACCACCGCCTTGCCGTCGTCCAATGACATGATGCCCGCGTTGTCGGCCTGCGCCGTCGAGACCGATTCCGCCGCAGTCGATCCGCGTCGGGCGTCCTGCGAGGACTCGATGTATGTCTGGGTGAAGGCGGGCGTCGAGATCTCTCGGATCCGCCGATCGAGGTCGGCATAGTCGGCGGAGTTGTAGGTGGAGATCTCGGCCGCGTACCGACGCGCGGTCTCGAGAAGCGATGTGGAGGCGCCGGCCGAAGCGCTGGTCCCGGCCCGCTCGTCGGCGTCGACATAGGCCACCGCGAGTACTGCGGTCGACGCTGCGAGGACGACGACAGCCACGATCAGCCCGATCACGGCCCAGGGCCGGGCACCGACCGCCGCTGTCCATCCGGTCCACCGCGAGCCACGGCGGCGGTCCGCGGCGGGATCGATCTTGCGTGGGGTCCGGTCCGCGACGGGCTCGGCGGACGGCGACGCCGCGTCCGGGCTCGGGACCTCCGAGTCCGTCAGACCCGTGCCGGTCGAGTCGGGTGCCGAGTCGCCGCCGCCGGAACCGGAACCTGTTGTGCCACTCCTACGCTCGGCCTTGCGCGCTGCTTTCGCCGCCTTGGCCTCGGCCTCCGCGCGGTACTTGTCGCGGTTGCTGCGGTTGGCCTCGAGGAACTCGTTGCCGTCGAGGGGGGTCACCGGTTCGCCGTCGCTCGCCGACGTCGCCCGCCGCGGTCCGGAGACGACGGGCTGATCGGACTCGGCGCCGGATTCGGTGGATGCGGGGTCGGGCTGATCGGACGTGGAACGCGACTTCGGCATGCGTTCAATGTAGCGAGACGGTCGCGGCCGGTTCGTCTCGCTGCCGGATCAGCGGCACTCGGTCACAGACTGCCGAGGTCCAGCGACACCCACTGCGTCGGCTCGAGGAACAGTTTCGTCTGCGGACCGTGGTCCTTCTCAGCCATCTCCACGTAGGGTTCGACCGCCTGGGGCGGAAGATAGCGCGACGCCATCTCCTGCAGGTCGGCGCGGGTGCCGGCGACCAGGTCGACCGCATCCCCCGACACCGCCACGTACATCAGCCGCGGCGACACCTCGTCGACCATGAGCGTGAACCGCCCGGCCGCCCGGATGAGCTGCAGTTTGCGCGACTCGGTTCCGGTGAGCAGCCAGGGCCGACCGCCCGGCTCGTAGTGGTACCAGATCGGGACGGTCAGGGGCGCCCGGCCGGGCTCGGCCTCCACCGACAGCGCCGCGACGTGGGGTTCGGACAGAAACGCTTCTCGTTCGGATCTCGTGAGTGCCATGTGCCGACGGTAGACCGAACCGCCGACATCCCGTCCGGGTTCGACGACCCCGGACGGGATGCCCTCGCTACTTCCAGGGCTCGAGGACCTCGGCGGCGCGTTCGGCGAGCACCATCTGGAAGATCGGCCCGAAACTGACGCGAGCGACGCCGAGTTCGGCGAATGCCGACTTCGAGTTCTTGGTCGGATGTCCGATCGCGTTGACCGGCAACGGCAGCTCCGCGGTGAGTCGCTTCTGTGTGGCGTCGTCGTGGAAACCGACCGGGTACAGCACGTCCGCACCGGCTCGGGCGGCCAGCTTCAGTCGCTCGATGGCGCGCTCGACGCGGTCGGAGTCGTCCCCGACCTGCTTCACGAAGAGGTCGGTGCGCGCGTTGATCACCACGTGCACGTCGGTGGCGTCGGACGCCGCCCGCAACGCGCCCACGAAGTCGGCGTGCTCCTGGGCCTCGCGAAGCCGTCCGCCCTCGCTGTGCACGGTGTCCTCGATGTTCAGACCGACGGCACCCGCCGCGATCAGTCCGTCGATGAGCGTCTTCGGGTCTTCCCCGTATCCGGATTCGATGTCGACGGAGATCGGGACGTCGACGGCGGCGGTGATCTGCCGGATGCGGGTGGTCAGTTCGTCGAACGTGATGCCCTCGTTGTCGGGCTTGCCGATGGAATCCGACACCGGATGACTGCCGACCG
Source organism: Gordonia sp. PvP123 (assembly GCF_040547295.1). Taxonomy (NCBI): domain Bacteria; kingdom Bacillati; phylum Actinomycetota; class Actinomycetes; order Mycobacteriales; family Gordoniaceae; genus Gordonia; species Gordonia sp. PvP123. The sequence continues at coordinate 33,006 of NZ_JBEPPN010000007.1, forward strand.
TCAGCGCCGTGAATCCCGCGGAGACCGCGAGGTTCGCCGACCAGGCATCCCACACGGTGGGCAGGATGACCGGGTTACCGGGCTGGTGGAGTTCGAGCAGAGTCGTGGCCTTGCTGGAGAGTTCCGTCATGGTCCCTACAACTACGCCGATCGGCGGGCGCATTCCACCGACGCCGCGATCCGGTTGTGGTTTGTCCCGGCTACCGGGACAAACCGCAACCGGATCGAGGTGCGGTCGACGGGCCGGCGCTACTTGCGCCAGAACAGGTGATGCGTGACCCCGCTGGAGCTGGGGACCGACTCATGATGGTACCGGTCGTCGAGTTCCTCGGGCGTCTCCCAGAGCTTCAGCCCGGTTCCGATCGTGACGGGCGCGACCGCGATGTGCAGGGTATCGATCAGACCGGCGTCGAGGAATTCCCGCACGGTGCTGACACCCCCGCCGACGCGAACATCGCGACCGTCGGCCGCGGCCTTCGCCTGCTCGGCGGCCTCGGCCGGTGTGGCGTCGAGAAAGTGGAATGTGGTGTCGCTCAGTGTGAACGACGGTCGCACATGGTGCGTCAGCACGAAGACGGGTGTGTGAAAAGGCGGTTCGTCGCCCCACCACCCCTGCCACTCATGGTCCGTCCACGGACCGCGTTGGTAGCCGAACTTGTTGCGGCCCATGATCTCCGCGCCGATGTTGTGGGCGAAGTCGCGAGTGAAGTAGTCGTCGAGGCCGCGGGTGCCACCCGGGTCGGTCCGGTTGGGCCAGCTCGCGGTGGCACCCGCCCACGACATCAGTTCCCACGGCTCGACCCGGTCACCGAAGGGGCGGTCGAACGTCTGGTTCTCCCCCGCCCCCACCCCGTCCTGCGAGATGGAGAAGTTCTGGACTCTCAGTAGCTGCGGCATGGTTTTCCGTTCCCGTCGTCTGTCGGCACGAGCAATCTATGCGGACAGACCCGATGGCGCCGGAAAACTCATCGTTGCGACTCGGACCGGACCACATCGGGCAACCATCGTGAGACGGAGGTTCAGCCGAGCACCTGCGCGATGACGTCCGCGACGGGAGTCGACGACCGGCCGGTGAGCGACTTGAGATCGCCGGAGTCGGTGTCCAGCTCTCCGCGGCTGATACCGGCGTCGGAGCTCGCCAGCATCGTGGCGACCGGTTCGGGCAGACCTGCGCTGACGAGAGTGGCCTGGTACTCGGCTTCGGAGAGGTCGCGGTACTCGACTGTCGCACCGGAGGCCGCACTGATCGCGCGGGCGAGCTCGCCGTAGGTCAGTCGCTCGTCACCGCCGAGCTCGTAGACCTTGCCTGCCTGATCGGAACCGGCGGTGAGTACGGCTGCGGCCGCGGCCGCGTAATCGGCGCGTGCCGCAGCCGCGAGGCGTCCGTCGCCGGCAGCACCGAAAAGCACCCCGGTCGACACCGCCTGCGGAATGGCCCCCAGGTAGTTCTCCCAGTACCAGCCGTTGCGCAGGATCACGGCGGGAACCGATGACTCGCGCAGCCTGGCTTCGGTGGCGACGTGCTCGGGAGCCAGACTCAGACCGCTCGTATCCGCGTGTAGCAGGCTGGTGTACGCGATGAGCGCGACGCCGTTGGCCTCGGCGGCCTCGATCACGTTGGTGTGCTGGGCGAGACGTCGCCCGACCTCCGACCCGGAGATCAGCAGCAACTTGTCGACTCCGGCGAGCGCGTTCCGCAGCGAGTCCGGATCGTCGTAGTCGGCGACCCGGACCGTGACGCCCTGTGACGCGAGTTTCGACGCCTTCGACTCATCGCGGACGATCGCGACGATGTCGCCGGCGACGACGCCGCGACCGAGCAACTCCTCGATCACCAGGCCGCCGAGATGTCCTGTCGCGCCGGTCACTGCTGTGGTCATTGTGTCCTCTTCTCTTCGGGGTTGGTGACCACAGTATGCACTAACTTTTCGTAAGTGCAATACTAACTGTTAGCAAGATCTCGACCCTTGGGCTACCGTTGAACCCGTGACCGAGATCAGCGACGAGTCCCTCGAGGCGGACGTCTTCGCCCGGGACTGCTCGTCGCGGACGACGCTGCAGACCGTCACCGGACGCTGGGGCAGCCTCGTGCTGCTCGCCTTGGGCGAGAGCAACTATCGGTTCAGCGCGCTCCGTCGGCGCGTCGACGGCGTCAGTGAGCGGATGCTGTCGCAGACCCTGCAGAACCTCGAGCGCGACGGCATGATCGTCCGCACCGTCCTCGAGGCCATCCCGCCGAAGGTCGAGTATCACCTCACCCCGCTGGGCCGGCAGGTGGCCGACCACCTGAGCGGACTCATCGAACTCGTGCAGGACAACATGCCCGTCGTCCGGGACGCCCAGGCCCGCTACGAGGAGCGACGCGGCGCCGGAGACTGAAATCCACCTCGTCGGGTACACGTAGATACGTAGGAGTTCGACGACGAGAGGAGCGACCGATGACGTCACCGGAAACCGACCTGCCGATCGAGGCCAGCGAGGCCGATGCGATCGAGCAAGCCCAGCCGACGGACCCCGAACCCGGCTCCGGACCGGCCCCGACGGTGCCATTCGACGCCGATCCCGCGGATGTGGCCGAGCAGGCCACCGAGGTCGAGACCGACCCCGAGGACTACCCGCGCGAATAGGGCGGTCGTCCACCCCGTACGCGAGGGGCACATCCTCTGCTCGGCAGGTGATGTGCCCCTCCGTTCGCGTTATCGGCTCTTGCTCTTTGCCGAACGCCGATCGTCATCGTCGTCCCGCTCGAAACGCTGGCGTTGCCGAGCCCCATAAGTCGCTGCCCGCACGGCGTCGTCATCCTCCATGCCTGAACCGAGCGCACCGCCCAACGTGGCCACCGATGCCACCAGCCAGGCCATCACCATCAGAGTCCAGAAGTCCACCGGATCCCCGATCTGGTCGGTGACCATGTCGGGCGGTATCGTCCACCACGCTGTGAGGAGCAGCAGGAAGAACACGACTATGTAGAAGACGATGACACCGATCGTCAGGGTGACGACGGTGGACATGTTGTACAGCACCGCCCGTTCGCGCTCTTCCGGCGACGGCGGCCGTTCCCACAGGTCGTGCTCGATGATCAGCCAGGCGATCAGCGCGGCAATCGACAGAGCAGTGGCCACACTCAGTCGCCACGGCCCCATCATGTCGGACAATTGCCACATGGTCCCGTATGCGAGACTCACTGCGCCGGTGGCGAAAGCAGCCATCATCACCTTCGACATACCGGCGACCACGCGCCACGGCCGATTGGCGTAGACCATGCCCGCGAGCAGCCGAAGACGCGACAGTCTGGACGGCGCGAGATAGTGCACGACGTCGTCGTCCTGCACCCGATGAATGCGTTCAGTTGCCGGCTGCTCATCCGTTTCGCTGGACACCTCGGCAACGACCATTCGCGCCAGATCCCTCGTGCGGCGTTCGACGGATGCAGCCCCCATCCCCGGAATCGAGATCACCCCCAGCCGTTTCGAGAGGTGGATCTCGGCGACGAGCGGGGTCGTCCCCGATCGGCGCACGAGGTCGGTGAGGTAGATGACGACGTCCTCGCTCGCGGAATCGGGATCCACCGTGCCGACCACGTCGGAGAAGTCGGTGTCTTCGTCGATCGGATACGCGTGACTTCGGGTCGAGACCTGCCGGCCGACGGCGCTTTCGCTGTCCGCCGACAAGGATTCGGACAGCCGCTTGCCGATCGCCTCCGTCGCGCCGGGATCGGCGATCACCAGAACAGATTGTGACGATGGGTCTGTGTGCATGCAGGGGCGCCTACCCCCGCCGCCGGGCCGCGAAACGAACGGTGGTCCGAAAGCAGAAAGCCCGTCGCCTGCTCTTGCAGGTGACGGGCTGTTCTGCTCCCCCAACTGGACTCGAACCAGTAACCGTTCGATTAACAGTCGAATGCTCTGCCAATTGAGCTATGGGGGATTGCCGCGGCTCTGTTCGGCACCCTCGGGGGCTTCACCAGAACCGAGGTCAGACTCTAGCGCATCGTCGCGCCGGAGAACAAAACGCGCGGTCAGCCGTCTAGGCGTGGCGGTGACCGACTGACCGTCGACCACGATGGGACGAACGCGCGACCCCTTCATCTGCGTGTTCGTCGCCGGCCGCTTGCGAGCCCCGTGGCCCGCCGCGCCAGATGGTCGACACTTGTGCACGCACGCGTCTCCGACCGTTCCCCGGGTGTGCGGTAGTGTCCTCTCCCGCAGGACGCAAGACCTGCGCGGGGAGTTAGCTCAGTCGGTTAGAGCCGCGGACTCATAATCCGTAGGTCGCGGGTTCGAGCCCCGCACTCCCCACTCATGAGGCACCGGACTGGTGTACGAGTTCCCCGACGTCAGCCACCCAGCGCCGGGGGCACCTCCGCAGAATCGGCCATCACCGAAGACCCACTCAGTGCGTTGTTGGCACGCCGCTCCACGAGCAGCGGCACGAAGTCGCGGACATCGATGCCGTCGAAGTGCCGATACGCGGCCTCGACGGCCTCGGCGACCTCTTCGGGCTTCTTGTCGGTGTACATCCCGATCAGGCGGTGCTGCACCTCGGTGACCTGCCTGCGCTCGTCATTGGCGTCCACGCTCCCACGGTAGGCAGCCGCCGGCGGACTCGCAGCCGGGAGCACGAACCGTCGTCGACTGTTCAACTCCGGTTCGGGTTCATCGCTCCACTAGACACCAGTACTCGCTCTCACCGGGGATCGGTGTGAGCCGGACCTCGCCACCGCCGGGCCGGTCGAACAACCGTACGCCCGCGCCGAGAAACACCGGGACGAAGAACACGAACACCTCGTCGAGCAACCCGTGATCGATCATCTGTCGCGCGACATCGGCACCGATCACGGTGATATAGGCGTCGCCCGCGATCGCGGTGGCGGTCTCGACCGCCTCGTGCAGATCGGACACGAAGGTGACGCCATCGACGGGGTCGGCGGGTGGGTTGTGCGTGAGAACAACAGCGGGCCCGTCATATTCGCCACCGAACGCACCTTCGCGGTCGGTGCCCTTGTTGGGATCATCGCCGCGGAACGAGCGATTGCCGACCAGCAGTGCGCCGGTGCCGCGCATCAACCGTGCGGCGGCATCGTCCGCTGCAGTGGACGCCGGCTGCCCGTCGGCGGGCACGTCGAAGAATCGGGTCAGCCACGACATGTCGCCACCGGGTCCGGCGATGAACCCGTCGAGTGATGCCGTCGCCGAGAAGATCGTTGTCGCCATGGATTCCTGCCTCCGTCGGTCGCGTGGGGGGTGCCGACGGGGTAGACCTCGGCGGGGGCGGGAACTCATCGCCGCGGGGGCTGCGCTCGTCGCCGGGTCGACCCGCGAGGACGGCTCCACCTGCGGGATCAGCCCGCGCCGACGATGGGGTCGACGGCCTGTTCCAGCAGGCTCCGACGATAGGCCTCGAGTGCGACGAGATCGCCGAAGACCGCGTTGTAGCCGTCGGGATCGTCGCTGGGCGCCATCCGGCGCAGTCGCGACTTGATGTCGGCGATCTGCGTGCCCACCCACACCTCCTGCAGGCGCGCCAGCACGCTGGAGATGTAGCGGGCGATGTTGTCCTCGTCGACCGGCATCGATTCGACGGCGAGCTCGGTCACGAGCGGGTCGATGATCGGATCGTCCACGGCATTGCGCACGGCGTCGACCCAGGCGGCGCCACCGAGACCGGCCGATGTCCCGCCGAGACCGGTCATCGCCTGGCGGATGACCGCGTACGCCGGCTCGTTGAAGCACTCGACGGGCAGCGAGTCGAACACCGTGCCGGCGATCGCCGGATACTGCAGCGCGGCCTTCAGCGCCTCCCGCTGCGGCCACAGGCGCGGATCGTTGGGTTGCGGCCGCGCGGAGGTCGGGGCCGACTCGGCCTCCGGTCGGTTGCGGGCACCGCGCGTGGCTCCCCGACCACCGGATGGGCTGACGCCCTGCGCTTTCCGGATTCTGGCGCCCTCCTCGCGCACGCGCCCGAGAACCTGGGAGACCTCTTCCCACCCGACCCAGCCCGCGAGCTGCCGGGCGTACTCGTCGCGCAGTGCGATGTCCTTGATCCGAGCGACCACCGGCACGGTGTCGCGCAGGGCGTGCACGCGACCTTCGGCGGTGTCGAGGTCATGTCCGGCGAGCAGCGCCTTGATCGCGAACTCGAACATCGGCACCCGGCGCGCGATCAGGTCGCGGACGGCCGCGTCCCCCTTCTCCTGGCGCAGTTCGCAGGGGTCCATGCCGTCGGGTGCGATCGCCACGAAGGTCTGTCCCGAGATCGACTGCTCCCCCTCGAATGCCTTGAGGGCAGCCGCTTTTCCGGCGTCGTCGCCGTCGAAGGTGTAGATGACCTCGCCGCGGAAGTACGAGTCGTCCATCATCAGACGCCGGATCAGAGCCAGGTGATCCTCACCGAACGCGGTGCCGCAGGACGCGACCGCGGTGGTCACACCGGCCAGATGCATCGCCATCACGTCGGTGTAACCCTCGACGACCACGACCTGATGGCCCTTGGCGATGCTCTTTTTCGCGTGATCGAGACCGAACAGCACCTGAGACTTCTTGTACAGCATGGTCTCCGGCGTGTTCATGTACTTGCCGAGGTTGTCGTCGTCGAAGAGCTTGCGGGCACCGAAGCCGATGATGTCGCCGGCGAGATTGCGGATCGGCCACAGCAGGCGGCGGTGGAACCGGTCGATCGGACCCTTGCGTCCCTGCTTCGACAGCCCGGCCGCCTCGAGCTCGCTGAACTCGAACCCCTGCGACAGCAGCGCCTTGGTCATCGTGTCCCAGCCGGCAGGCGCGTAGCCACAACCGAATTGGACGGCCGCCACCGCGTCGAAGTCGCGTTCCTTCAGATAGTCGCGCGCCGGTTGCGCCTCCGGTGACTGCAGCGCGGCGGCATAGAACTTCGCGGCAGCCGCGTTGGCCGCCACCAGACGGGCGCGTGTCCCGCGGTCGCGCTTGATGGCGGTGCCGCCGCCCTCGTAGTTGATCTGGTAACCGATCCGGTCGGCGAGTTGCTCGACCGCCTCCACGAAGCTGATGTGTTCCTGCTTCTGCAGGAAGCTGTAGACGTCCCCGCCCTCGCCGCAGCCGAAGCAGTGGAAGTGTCCGTGGTTGGGCCGTACGTGGAATGACGGCGATTTCTCGTCGTGGAACGGACACAGCCCCTTGAGGCTGTCGGCACCGGCCCGACGCAGCGCGACGTAATCGCCGACGATGTCCTCGATCCTCGTCTGCTCACGGATCGCCGTGATGTCGCGATCGGGAATTCGGCCTGCCACGCGACCAGTGTAGTGACGCCGGTGAAGCCGCCCGGCCGGGTGCGTCGACGACCCGCTCCCCGGCCCTAACCCAGGTGCGCTTGCGCCCCCGAATTGTGCTTGTCGGTGCGCTCGAGCCGGCCTTCGGTCATCGACGCGATCTGGTCGACGATGACGCGCATGCGGGCGGCGTCGTCGGACGCGGCGTTCCACCACGGCACGAAAATCGGGTCCAGACCGCCGGGCGCCGCCTCGACGAACCAGTTCGCCACGCGGTGGATGCGTTCCCGCTGACGACGTTGGGTCGCCTTGTGGCGCTCGTTGGAGAAGATGAACCGCAGTGCCAGGGTCTTGAGCATCGACACCTCGGCGGCGATGAGTTCCGGTACCTCGAGGTCGGCGTCGTAGCGCGACACCGGCCGACCCCCGACCACCTCGCGGGTCCCGGTGATCGCCGCCGACGCGAAGCGCCCGATGAATTCACTGGTCAACCGTTTGAGTGCGACATAGGAGTCGAGAGTTCCGTCGAAGACACCCACCGAACGCACGATGTCCATCCGGTGCAAGCGCGCCGCGGCGTCGACGAGCGCCTCGGGATCGAGGCCGGGGAACTCCTTGGCACCGATGTCGGCCAGCGCGCGCTGATCCTGCGGGTCCCCGAGCGTCCGCAGATCGATGCGGCCGCCGATCACGCCGTCCTCGAGGTCGTGCACGGAGTACGCGACGTCGTCGGACCAGTCCATGATCTGGGCTTCGACGCATTGCCGGGTCCCGGGCGCATCCCGACGGATCCAGGCGAGCATGCCGGCGTCGTCGTCGTAGGCCCCGAACTTCCCGCCCGGGGTACGCCGGGTCCACGGATACTTCAGGGTCGCGTCCAACGAGGCACGGGTGAGATTCAGGCCGGCACTGTGCCCGTCGGCATCGAGCAGCTTGGGTTCCAGCCTCGTCAGGATTCGGAGGTTCTGGGCGTTGCCCTCGAAACCACCGTGATCCGCGGCCACCTCGTCGAGCGCGCGTTCGCCGTTGTGTCCGTACGGCGGATGCCCGATGTCGTGGGCGAGTCCGGCGAGTTCGACGAGGTCGGGTTCGGCGCCGAGGCCGATGGCGATGCCCCGGCCGATCTGTCCGACCTCGAGCGAATGCGTGAGCCGGGTGCGGGGCGTGTCACCTTCTCGCGGACCGACGACCTGTGTCTTGTCGGCCAGCCGGCGAAGCGCCGCGGAGTGCAGGACCCGCGCCCGATCTCGGGCGAAGTCGCTCCGATGATCGGTCCGCGTGCCGGGCAGGCTCGCGACCTTGGCTCCCTCGGGAACGAATCGCTCGACGGCTTCGTCGCCGTACGCGGCCACCGCCGGGAGAACATGACCGACGGTCTCGGGCCCCTGGCGGGTGTCAGTCAAGCACCCAGCCCCGGGCGACGGCGAAGTCGGTGACGCGCTGCCGGATCGCCACGATCTGGCGTGCGGTGAGGGCGCCGTCGGCGTCGAGCAGCAGTTCGGTCAGCTCCTCGGTGAACGCGGCGGAGTCCAGCGAGCCGCCACCGCGCGGCCGACGGCTGCCGCGGTCGTCGTGGCGTCCGCGGTCGCCCCGATCTCGGCCGTGATGCTCGTCGCGGCGGTGCGCCCGGGCGCCCGCGGCGTCGTCGGCGGGTGCGGCCTCGGTCACTGCGACGTTGATCGCCTTGGAACCCCGATCGGTCTCCTCGACGTCGAAAGACACCTTCGCGCCGGGCTTCAACGAGTTCTCATCGATGTCGATGTCGTTGATGTGGAGGAACACATCGGCGCCGCCCGACTCCGGCGCCAAGAACCCGAATCCCCGATTCGCGTCGTAATGAACGACTTTCCCGCTGACAGACACGACTCCACTCACTCTCTCGTCACGCGCACGACGGACCCCATGCCCTACTCCACGCGACAACTCGCCATCAAGTGTGACAGACATCCGCAGGTCAGGCGGAATCGTGGGCGTACGTCCCGAGGCGCTGCGACAGTTCTCAGGCGCCGAGCAGCTTGCCACCGAGATACTCGGCGACCTTGTCGAGCGCGACCCGCTCCTGACTCATGGTGTCCCGTTCACGCACCGTGACGGCCTGGTCGTCGAGGGTGTCGAAGTCGACGGTCACGCAGAACGGGGTGCCGATCTCGTCCTGTCGGCGGTAGCGCTTGCCGATGCCCTGCGCGTCGTCGAACTCGACGTTCCAGTGCTTGCGGAGTTCGGCGGCGAGGTCGCGGGCCTTCGGCGAGAGCTTCTCGTTGCGCGAGAGCGGCAGCACGGCGACCTTGATCGGTGCCAGCCGCCGGTCGAGCCGCAGGACGGTGCGAGTGTCGGTGCCGCCCTTCGCGTTCGGGACCTCTTCCTCGGTGTAGGCATCGCACAGGAACGCCATCAGCGAGCGGGTCAGGCCGGCAGCCGGTTCGATGACGAACGGGGTGTAGCGCTCGCCCGACGCCTGATCGAAGAACGACAGGTCCTCGCCCGAGTGCTTGCTGTGCGTCGACAGGTCGTAGTCGGTGCGGTTGGCGACACCTTCGAGTTCGCCCCACGGGTTACCGGTGAAGCCGAACTTGTACTCGACGTCCACGGTCCGCTTGGAGTAGTGCGACAACTTCTCCTTGGGGTGATCGTAGAGCCGCAGGTTCTCCGGATCGATGCCCAGGTTCACGTACCAGTCGAACCGCTGGTCGATCCAGTACTGGTGCCATTCCTCGTCCTCGCCCGGCTTGACGAAGAACTCCATCTCCATCTGCTCGAACTCGCGGGTCCGGAAGATGAAGTTGCCGGGGGTGATCTCGTTGCGGAAGCTCTTGCCGATCTGGGCGATGCCGAACGGCGGCTTCTTGCGCGCAGTGGTCATCACGTTCTTGAAGTTCACGAAGATGCCCTGGGCGGTTTCGGGACGCAGGTAGTGCAGGCCCTCCTCGTCGTCGACGGGACCGAGGAACGTCTTCATCAGACCGCTGAAGGCCTTGGGCTCGGTCCAGTTGCCGGGCTGCCCGGTCTCCGGGTCGTTGATGTCGGCCAGGCCGTTGGCCGGCGGATGCCCGTGCTTGGCCTCGTAGGCCTCGATGAGGTGGTCGGCGCGGTAGCGCTTGTGGGTGTGCAGCGACTCGACGAGGGGGTCGGTGAACACCTCGACGTGGCCGGAGGCCTCCCAGACCTGGCGCGGCAGGATGACCGACGAATCGAGACCCACGACGTCCTCGCGGCTGATGACCATCGTGCGCCACCACTGCCGCTTGATGTTCTCCTTGAGTTCGACGCCGAGCGGGCCGTAATCCCAGGCCGACTTGGTACCGCCGTAGATCTCACCGCACTGGTAGACCAGGCCCCGACGCTTGGCGAGGTTGACGACGGATTCCACATTGGACTGGGCGGCCACGGTTAACTGCTCTCCACGGGTTGAGGTGTTCGGCTGGGACGGTCGTGCTGATGCTCGGTGCTCGGCGTGCATCCACGAGATGCAGGCGGCAACCCGTACAGACTACCGAGCAGGTGTCCTGTTTCCCGAAAGCACCGGCAACTCCGGTCGTCGCCGCGAACCGTTGGGCGCACGCCGGCGTTCCGGAACTGCGACAGTGGCAGGGTGATCGTTCGAGTACGACGACGCGTCGGCGTCCCTGTTCCGGCGCGGCATGGCCGGCCGACGTTCCTGGCAGCGTCACTGGCACTGGTACTGGCACTCGTCGCGGGGTGCGCGGACGAACAGCCCACAGAGGTCGATCGGCCCTCTTCGGCGCCGGTGTCGACCCCCTCGCCCGCACCCCCGGTCGCCGAGGTCACCCCGAACGCGCTGGGCGAGGCGGTCACCATCGAGAACGTGATGGCCCACGTTCGCGCCTTCCAGCAGATCGCCGACAACAACGGCGGCAACCGCGCAGCCGGCACATCCGGGTATGACGCATCGCTCGACTACGTCGCGGGGCTGCTCCGCACGGCGGGTTTCGACGTGACCACGACGCCGGTCGACTACGAGCGCTTCGACGCCGGGCCGGTGAGCCTGACGGCCGACGACCTGAAGGTCGCGACGCGCATCGTCGAGTACTCGGCAGGCACGGGTGACACCCCGGTCACCGCCGCGCCCGTGACCGTCGACGGGCTCGGATGCGCGAGCACCGACTTCCCGGGGGCGGTGCGCGGGTCGGTCGCCGTGATCTCGCGCGGCACCTGCACCTTCGCCGACAAGGCACGCAACGCGCAGTCCGCCGGTGCGGTCGGGGCGATCATGGTCAACAACGAACCCGGCCCGCTCACGGGCGCCACGCTCGGGCCGGATGACCGCCCCACGATCCCCGTCCTCGGCGTCTCCGCCGACGACGCCGAGCGGGTGCGGTCGGCTGGATCGGTGACGCTCTCGGTCGAGGCGGAGACCACCGGCATCCGCACGCGCAACCTGATCGCCGAGACCCGGACGGGCACCGCCGACGACGTCGTGCTGGCCGGCGCGCACCTCGACAGCGTCGTCGAAGGGCCCGGCATCAACGACAACGCGAGCGGCAGCGCGGCTGTCCTCGAGACCGCGCTGCGGCTCGGCTCGTCCCCGCGCGTTGCGCACCGGGTGCGGTTCGCGTTCTGGGGCGCCGAAGAGGACGGCCTGGTGGGTTCCTCGGAGTACGTCCGGGGACTCGACCCGGCCGGCCGCGCGGCGGTCGCCCTGTACTTGAACTTCGACATGCTCGCGTCGCCCAACGGCGGTTACTTCACCTACGACGGGGACGATTCCGAACGCGAGGGAGCCGGCCCCGGCCCGGACGGCTCCGGGGGCATCGAGCGGACCTTCGAGAAGTTCTACGCCGATCGGGGCATCCCCCTCGCACCCGACGACTTCGACGGCCGCTCCGACTACGGTCCGTTCATCGCGGTGGGCATCCCCTCCGGCGGGGCGTTCACCGGCGCGGAGACCGAGAAGAACGAGGCGCAGGCCGAGCTGTGGGGCGGCCGCGCGGGAGAGCCCTTCGACCCCGACTATCACACGGCGCGCGACACCCTCGACAACATCGACACCGACCTCCTGGCCGTCAACTCCTCCGCGGTCGCGTTCGCGGTGGCGACGTACGCGCTGTCGACCGCGGGCGCGGACGGGGTTCCCCCCGTCGCCGACCGCCGTCGCGCGAACGGCGGCTGACCAGCCACGCGACCCGGGCATGGATTGAAAACCATTTCCGTTAGAATGGTCGGATCAGTGGCGCGAGCCAGGCGAGAGGAGCGCGATGTCGACCCAACCGTTGGACGGGCCCGACCCCGTCGAGGCGGCCGATGCCGCGGCCCGGGAAGCCGCCGCCGACCTCCTGCGTGCCCTCGCCTCCCCCACTCGCGTCGCGATCGTGCTGTCCCTGCGCGAGCGGGTGCAGTGCGTCCATGAACTCGTCGGGCACCTGGGTCTGAGTCAGCCGCTGGTCAGTCAGCACCTGCGTGTCCTCAAGGACGCCGGCGTGGTCCGCGGCCAGCGCAACGGCCGCGAGATCACCTACGAACTGCTCGACGATCACGTCGCCCACATCGTCGGCGACGCCCTGATCCACGCGAACGAGACCCACGACGGCCGCGCGATGCCGACCGACGCCTCCCGGGCGGTGAACGAATGAGCGGGGTCGCCTCCGGACCGCAGCCGGTCACCGGCATCCGGTCGACGCGCCAGCGGGCCGCGATCGCCGACGCCCTGGCCGGCACCGAGGACTTCTGTTCCGCCCAGGAGTTGCACGAGATCCTCAAGGCCCGCGGTGAATCGATCGGCCTGACGACGGTCTACCGCAATCTCCAGGCGCTGAGCCAGGCCGGCCAGATCGATGTGCTGTGGGACGGCTCCGGTGAGACGCGCTACCGCCATTGTTCGTCGGGACACCACCATCACCTCGTGTGCCGCGACTGCGGAACCACCGTCGAGGTCCAGGCCGAGCCGGTCGAGCGATGGGCCGCGAAGATCGCCGCGCAGCACGGCTTCACCGACATCAACCACACCGTCGAGGTCTTCGGCCGCTGCGGTGATTGCCGGGTTGCCGAGAGCGACTGAGCAGGGAGCGGAGGGGCGGTCGCGTCAGGCGGAAGCCGGACCCATCAGCCGCTCGGCGGCGTCGACCCCGGCGGCGAGCACGATGTGCAACACCGTCAGCAGTGGTACGTCGTCGAGCTGGTTTGCCGGAAACGTGTAGTACTGCAACACATCCGTGGTGACCCCGGCACGATCGGAGCGTCGGAGGCTGCCGAAACTGAGCTGGGCTGCGCACGCCTCGACATCGTCGCGCAGGCTCGGCGTGTTGGGCAGGTCCATCGCGACCATCTGAGTCATGGCCAGCACGTCGAGGCCGTCGGCCAGCGTGAGTACGCGGATCGATGCGCGCGTCGGACCGACCTGTACCACCAGCGAATCGGCGTCGGGACGGTCGACGGGCCCGAGTTCGGCGACGATCTCGGCCGTCCGGTCGAGGAGCGTGGCGGCATCGGTCACGACGGCTTCACCCCGCCGAAACGCCGGTCGCGCGATGCATATTCGAGGCAGGCGGCCCACAGGTCACGGCGGTCGAAGTCCGGAAAGAGCTTCTCCTGGTAGACCATCTCCGCGTACGCCGACTGCCACAGCAGGAAATTCGAGATGCGCTGCTCCCCCGAGGGACGCAGGAAGAGGTCGACGTCGGGCATGTCCGGCTCGTCGAGGTATCGCGCGAACGTCGACTCCGAGATCCGCTCGGGATCGATCTCTCCCCGGGCCGCCCGGCGGGCGATCTCCCGTGCGGCGTCGGCGATCTCGGCGCGGCCGCCGTAGTTGACGCACATCGTCAGCGTCATCGCGGTGTTGTCCCTGGTCATCTCCTCGGCGATCTCGAGTTCACGGATCACGCTGCGCCACAAGCGCGGCCGGCGTCCGGCCCACCGCACGCGGACACCCATCTCGTGCATCTCGTCGCGCCGCCGACGGATGACGTCGCGATTGAAGCCCATGAGGAACCGCACCTCGTCGGGGCTGCGGGACCAGTTCTCGGTGGAGAAGGCGTAAGCCGACAACCAGCCCACACCCAATTCGATACAGCCGCACACGGTGTCCATCAGCACGGCCTCGCCGCGCTTGTGTCCTTCGGTGCGCGGGAGTCCGCGATCGGTGGCCCAGCGGCCGTTGCCGTCCATCACCAGTGCCACGTGCTTGGGTACGAACTCGGCGGGGATGGCCGGCGGGCGCGCGCCGCTCGGGTGCGGGTCGGGCGGCCGAACGTCGCCACGGGGGCTCGCGGACTTCCGCCCTCTCGCGGAACTACCCGGCCGCAACGCCATCGTCGACTCTCCTCACACCCACGTCCACACCTGTGTCCATCAGCCTATGAGGCGCGGTGCGCTCGATCAGAGGCAGGGTTCGGAGCTGCCGTTCGAGATGCCACTGCAGGTGCGCGGCGGTGAGCCCGCTGGCCTGACGGCGCAGCGACGGCGTCGAGTCGGTCACGTGATCCCACTGACCGCGGAACAACGCGTCCATGAGGTCGAGCACGCCGGGCGACGGTGTCGCCGAACCCGGCGGGCGACAGGGCAGGCACACTGCACCACCCGCGGCGACGTGGAAGGCGCGATGCGGCCCCGGCGTCGCGCATCGTGCGCACTCCTCCAGGGCCGGCATCCAGCCCGCGCTGTACATGGCGCGCAGCAGATAGGCATCGAGGATCAGTTCACGCGGTCGTCGGTCGTCGGCCAGCGCCTCCAGTGCCCCCACCGTCAGCCGGTGCAGCTGGCGGGTGGGAGCGCGCTCTTCGCCCGCCAGACGCTCCGCGGTCTCGAGGACCGCGCAGGCCGTCGTGTAGCGCCCGTAATCGGCGACGATGCGATCGGCGAAGGCGTGCAGGCTGTGCACCTGGGTGACCACGTCGAGGCTGCGCCCCGGATACAGATGTACATCGATGTGGGCGAAGGGTTCGAGCCGGGCGCCGAATTTCGAGCGGGTCCGCCGGACGCCCTTGGCGACCGCGCGCACGAGGCCGTGTTCGGCGGTGAGCAGCGTGATGATGCGGTCGGCTTCGCCCAGCTTGTGCTGGCGCAACACGACGGCCTCATCCCGGTAGAACCTCACCGGGGCATTCTCCCACCGGGCACCGACACGGGCGCCCCCGACATGCCCGCAGTCCTACCCCGGATCGATGTCGAAGGAGTTCAGCGGCCGGAGCAGCGACCGCTTCTTCTCCACGTGACCGCCCATCCGGTCCAGGATGGACGTCAGTGCCTCGATCGCCTCGACGATGTACGGCCCCTTGTTGAGCATCACGCCCTCCGCGCGGCGGCTCATCGCCGCATCGGTGACCTCCGCACGAGACGGAACGCCCGTCTTCGCCAGCCCGTCGAGCACCTGCGTCGCCCAGATGACCGGGACATGTGCGGCCTCGCACAGCCACAGGATCTCCTCCTGTACCTCGGCGAGCCGACCGAACCCGACCTCGACGGCCAGGTCGCCGCGGGCGATCATCACCCCGACCGCATCCCAGCGCATCGCCTCGAGCAGCATCTGCGGCAGCGACTCGAAGGCCGCCCGGGTCTCGATCTTCAGCACGATCCCCACGTCCGGTGCGCCCAGACGACCCAGCTCGTCGATCAGGTCGGCCACGTCCTCCGGCGACCGGACAAAGGAGCAGTTCACCATGTCCGCGCGCGCTGCCACGAACTCCAGGTCTCGCCGGTCGGCCGCCGTGAGCGCCGGGATGTGCAGCGTCGTGTCCGGTAGGTTGATCCCCTTCTCGGCCCGGAGTTTGGTTCCACCCGGACCGGCGCGCTCGACGTCGACCACGATCTCGTCGCCGAGCTTCTCGCGGACGCGCCCGGCGATCTTGCCGTCGTCGAACAGCACCCGATGGCCCGGCATCACATCGTCGAAGGCCTCCCCGAGTTCGCAACC
This sequence comes from Gordonia sp. PvP123, assembly GCF_040547295.1. Lineage (NCBI taxonomy): Bacteria > Bacillati > Actinomycetota > Actinomycetes > Mycobacteriales > Gordoniaceae > Gordonia > Gordonia sp. PvP123. The sequence goes on from NZ_JBEPPN010000007.1 coordinate 49,115, forward strand.
GATCCGATGGGGCCCGGTGCGAGTCGCCGGGGCCGGGGTGAGGTCGCGCTGTAACCGGATCTCGTCGCCGGTGCGCACCAGCAGGTGCTGGCGCTTCTCCGGCAGTTCGTCGACGACGAGACTGCGCCGGGAGCGGGCCGCATCCCGACTGGCGTCCTCGGAACCCGCCACGCCGATCGGCATGCCCGTCTCGTAGTAGACGGTCCGATCGGTCTCTGCGTCGATACCCGCCTCGGAGACCGCGACCACCACGAGACGTCGCCGGCGACCGCGGGCGTCACGCAGGACCAGCTGGTCTTTCTGGACGGCGTCGACGAGTGCGCGCACCGGGATGACCGCGTCGATCCCGTCGGGCAATCGTGCCCCGGGGTCGAGCGGCGTCGTACCGAGCCGCACCCGTGACCGTCGTTCGACCGTGCCGTTGTCGGCGCGGACGGGTTTCACCTTGATCACCTTCGGCCCCGGTTCGAGCGGTCCGGTACGCAATTTCGGTCCGGCGAGGTCCATGGCCACCCGCACCCGGCCCGGCAGGGACCGGACGGACTCGATCATCCGTGACCACTCGGTCGGACCGTCGTGCGCGCAGTTCACCCGCGCGACGTCCATCCCGGCTGCACCCATGGCGCGGACCAGGTCCGGATCGTCGGCGGCCTGGGTCGGCATCGTGACCATCACGCGGGTGGCCCGCTCGCCGTGCTCGTCCCCGGGTCCGTCGGCGGTCGCGTCGTCACCACCACCGGGGTGTACGCGCCCGAGGAGCCGATCGCGATTGCGGGTCAGGGTTCGCACACCCCCGGCGAGATCACCCCAGATCGGATGCCGGGTACGGCCCTCGGCGAGCGCGTCCACGGTCTCGATGACCGTCTCGATCCACGAATAGACGATCGACTCCATCCGGCCGAGACTCGACAGACCGTGCGCGGACATCGATTCCTGCAGCGGACGAAGGTCGCGGCGTCGGACCGCGACGTAGTGCACGAGGTTGCGGGCGCTGTGCCGGTGCTGATCGGCCACGGCGGCGATGAGCGACTCGGCCTGCAGCTCCGCGCGGTCGAGGTCGTCCCGCAGCTCGTGCAGAGCCGTGGACAGTTCGGGGATCGACATGACGACGGGGATACCCATCCCGCCACGGTGTCAGACCCAGGTGAACGGTCGGGGCGGCGCGACCACGTCTCAGCCGGCGTTGACGATCTTGTCGAGCTTCGGCGGAAGAGTCATCCCACCCGGATACCGGTGCCAGCCCTTCCGGTCGTAGTACTTGGTGCCGAGCAGACCGAGAAGCACACCGACGAGCAGACCGATGAAACACTGGATGATCGACCGGCCGAGGCCTGCCGACAAGTCGGCGTCGAAATACAAGACCGCGCGCACACCGAGATAGATCACATGCATCGGCTCGATCGCGGCGACCCATTCGAAGAATCGCGGACTCGCCTCGAGTGGGAGGGTGCCGCCGGACGACGGCAATCCGAACACCACGAAGAACAGCAGGTTGAACAGCAGACCGGCGTTGCCGAACACCGCCATCATCGCGCTCGCACTCACCCCGACCGCGAAGATGCCGAGCACCGACAGCATCCAGAGCACGAATCCGTTCGGGATCGATGTCCCGACCATCGCGCCGACGGCGATGAACAATGTGGACAACACCACCGCGACGAGGAACATGATCGTCCACTTCGCCGCGAGGGTCGCCCACCGGCTGATCGCGAGCCGCTCGCGCAGCTGATAGAACGGCCCGTATTCCACGGGCGTCTGGCCGAGCATGCCGTCGACGACGATGCTGACCATCATCGCCCCGGTGAACCCCGCCAGGACGAGCAGCAGGGTCAGATAGAACGCCGACAGACCGTTGCCCGCGCCGTTGGGAAGCGGCGTCGGTTCGGAGACCTCGACGGCCACCGGGCTCGCGAGCGCGAGCTGTGCCGCACCGGTGAAGGTGATGTCGTTGCGGTCGAGCTGGGTGCGGACCTGCTCGGTCAGCTGTGCGCCGACCTGATCGTTGACGCGCGTCCGCACCTGGTCGGCGAGGGTGGTGGTGATCGACGACGCGAACGCGCCGGAACCCCGGTTGATGAAGATGTCGATGGTCGGTTTCGCCGGTTCGGCGGTGAGGACCGTGGACCGGCCCAGTGCGACAGCCCGATTCGTGAAGTTCGACCCGACGACGATGACGCCGTAGACCTTGCCGCTGTTCAGCTCGGAGAGGGCGGTCGACCGGTCGGTGCGGCGCACGACGATCCCGTTCTCCGCCGCCGAGGAGATGATGCCCTCGGCGACCTGCTCGCCGAAGTTCTGCTCCGTGGACTGTCCGTCGGCATCCTGCACCTCACCGCCGGCGTCCTCCTGCACCAGCGCGACCGGGAAGTCGTGGAGGTGGCGCTGCGGATCGACGACCGCCGCCATGTACAGCGCGGCCATCAGCGAGAACATCACCGCCACCAGCGCGAGCGGTGCGAGCCAGAATCGGGGCGACCCGAGCACTCCCGCGATCGTGCGTCCCGTCGGCTGGTCGGCATCCGGCGCTTCGTGCGCGCCCCTGCCGAGTGCGTCTCCCGGCTGCTCCGGCGACTCGTGCGTTCCCATCGGCGTACCTCCCCGCAGGCCGCCCCCGTCGGCGTCAGGCCGCCGGGAACACGCTGCTAGAAACCCAATCGACGCAGCTGTTTGGGGTCGCGTTGCCAGTCCTTGGCGACCTTCACATGCAGATCCAGGTACACCTTGGTCCCCAGCAGCCGCTCGATCTGTGCGCGGGCAACTGTACCCACCTCTTTCAGACGCGCGCCCTTGCGTCCGATGATGATGCCCTTCTGGCTGTCACGCTCGACGAACAGCACGGCGTGGACGTCGACCATCGGCGGCAGCTCGGGATCCCGGTCCTCCCGGTCGATGACCTCTTCGATGACGACGGCCAGCGAGTGCGGCAGCTCGTCGTGCACCCCCTCGAGTGCGGCTTCGCGGATGAACTCCGCCATCAGCACCTGCTCGGGTTCGTCGGTGAGTTCACCGTCCGGGTAGAAGGCGGGACCCTCCTCCATGAGGCCGACGAGCACGTCGGACAGCACGTCGAGCTGCTTGCCCGACTTCGCCGACACCGGGACCACCTCCGACTCCGGTCCGAGGACCTCGGAGAGCGCGAGAAGCTGTTTGGCCACCTGCTCCGGACCGACCCGGTCGATCTTGGTGACCACGCCGACGATCGTCGTGCGGGGTGCCATCTCACGGACCTGCGAGATGATCCAGCGGTCGCCCGGCCCGATCGCCTCGTCGGCGGGAATGCAGACACCGATCACGTCGACCTCGGAGTAGGTGTCGCGGACGAGGTCGTTCAGTCGCTGACCCAGCAGCGTGCGCGGTCGGTGCAGACCCGGGGTGTCGACGAGGATCAACTGGGCGTCCGGCCGGTTGACGATCCCGCGGATGGTGTGGCGGGTGGTCTGCGGACGATTCGAGGTGATCGCGATCTTCTCACCGACGAGGGCATTGGTGAGCGTGGACTTACCGGTGTTGGGCCGGCCCACGAAACAGACGAAGCCCGAACGGAACTCAGGCATTCGCGCGCCCGATGCGCCGTTGCGGTGCACCCGCGGTGTCGGTCAGGACCGCGTACGCCTCGGGGCTGAGCTCGTGCAGGGTCGCCAGGCCCGGGTCGTCGGACTCACCGTTCACGACGACCGCCGCCTCGAAGGAGCGGGCCCCACTCGAGATCGCGGACGCCACCGCAACCTGCAGCCCGGTGAGGGTCAGGGTGCGGGTGCGCACGTCGGCTCCGGCATAGGTGCGGCCGTCGCCGTCCCGGACCGCGGCGCCCGACGGCGCCTCGGCGCGCGCCAGCGCGCCCCTGGCGAGCACCACGAGCTTGCGATCCTCGTCGGTGAGGGTCTCGGTCACTGATTCATCCTTGCTCTCGGGTCGTCTGCACTGTCGCGATCGGCGGCGTCGCCCTCCGGGGCGTCGTCGCCGGTGTCTCTCGCCGCTCGCTCGGCCCGCCGCTCGTCCTCGTGGTCACGGCCCGCGGCCCGTTCAGAACGCCCCGCCGAGCGGCTCGAGTGGCCGCGGTGCTCGTCGCGCCGAGACTCCTCCTCCGCGCCGGGGACCCGGGTGACCAGCACCGTGATGATGCGTTGGCGGCCTTGGCGATTGGGCCCGCCCTCGGCCACCAGCTGCAGTCCGTGCGATTCGACACGGGCGCCCGGCAACGGCACACGGCCCAATTCCAGGCCGACGAGTCCGCCGACCGTCTCGACCTCTTCCTCGGCGATCTCGACGTCGAACAGCTCGCCGAGGTCTTCGACGGGCAGTCGTGCCGACACCCGGTAGGACCCGTCGCCGAGGTCGTCGACCGGGGCGAGCTCGTCGGTGTCGTACTCATCGGTGATCTCGCCGACGATCTCCTCGAGAACGTCCTCGATGGTCACGAGGCCGGCGATGCCGCCGTACTCGTCGACGAGCATCGCCATGTGGTTGCGCTCGCGCTGCATGTCGGCGAGGACCCGGTCGAGCGGTTTGGAATCGGGGATGAACTCGGCGTCACGCATCACGTCCACGACTCGGAGCGTCGAGGGGTCGATGCGCTGGGCGACCGTACGGGCCACCAGGTCCTTGAGGTACACGATGCCCAGGACGTCGTCGGTGTTCTCACCGATCACCGGGATCCGCGAATGTCCGGACCGCGTCGCGAGACTCGTGGCCTGCAGCGCGGTCTTGTCGGCCTCGATCCACACCATCTCCGGGCGCGGGACCATCACCTCGCGGGCGCTGGTGTCACCGAGGTCGAACACCGACTGGATCATGCGGCGCTCGTCGGCAGCGACCACACCCGACGCCTCGGCGAGGTCGACGACCTCACGCAACTCGACCTCGGTCGCGAACGGACCGTTGCGGAACCCGCGACCCGGGGTCAGGGCGTTGCCGATCAGGATCAGCAGACGGGTCAGCGGTTTGAGCAGCACTCCCAGCGCGAACAGCAGGTACGACGATGCCAGCGCGATCGTGTAGGCGTGTTGCCGGCCCAGGGTGCGGGGGCCGACGCCGACCGCGACATACGAGACGACGGTCATCGCGGCGATGGCGACCGCCAATCCTCCGCCGACGCCGATGAGTTGGGTCGCGGCGACCGCGACGAGCGCGACGGCCGCGGTCTCGCAGACCACGCGGAGCAGCACCACGAGGCCGAGATAGGTCGCGCGTGCGCCCAAGATGTCCGCCAGGCGGCGCGCACCCGCGCGCCCCTCGCGGACCATGTCGTCGACCCGGGCGTTCGACACGGTCGACACCGCGGTGTCCACCGCCGCGAAGATCCCACCGACCCCGATCAACACGACTGCGGCCACGATGAACCAGTAGTCAGAGGTCACCCTCGGTCCTCCTCGGACCGCGTCGGGGCACCGGGGGCCGGCGTTCCGCCCTCGACACCGGTGAATCCGATGTTCGACAGCAGCCGCGAATCACGGTCGGTCTGCCGTTGCTCCTGCGCACGGCGGTGACGTTCGGCGTAGAACGCGTCGAGGATGCGGTTCTGCAGCCCGAACATCTCGCGCTCCTCCTCCGGTTCGGCGTGGTCGTAGCCGAGCAGGTGGAGTACACCGTGGATGGTCAGCATCGCCAGCTCGTGCTCGAAGGACCGTTTCGCCTCGCGCGCCTGCTTCCGGGCGAAGTCGGGACACAGCACGATGTCACCCAGGATCGCCGGCCCCGGGTCGGTGGCGTCCGGCCGTCCGCCGGGCACGAGTTCGTCCATCGGGAAACTCATCACGTCGGTCGGACCGGGCAGGTCCATCCACTGCACGTGCATGTCCGCCATGGTGTCCTCGTCGACGCACAGCACCGACAGCAGCGCCGCGGGATTGACGTCCATCGCGTTCACCGCGAAGCGCGCGGCATCGATGATCAGCTCGGCGGGAACCTCCACCCCGGATTCGTTCGCGAGTTCGATGCTCATGAGCGACGTCCCTGAGACGCGGCCCGCCGCGCGGCGCGGTTGCCGCCGAGCGCGGTGTTGGGCAGACCTCGCTGCGCCTCCTCGGCCCGTCCGTAGGCGTCGACGATGTCGGCGACCAACCGGTGCCGGACCACGTCCTGGCTGGTGAGCCGCGCGAAGTGGATGTCGTCGATGCCCTCGAGGATCTCCGTCGCCGCCAGCAGCCCGCTCCGGGCACCGCCGGGCAGGTCCATCTGGGTGACGTCGCCGGTGACGACGACCTTGGAACCGAAGCCGAGCCGGGTCAGGAACATCTTCATCTGTTCGCTCGTCGTGTTCTGGGCCTCGTCGAGGATGATGAACGCGTCATTCAGGGTGCGGCCGCGCATGTAGGCCAACGGTGCCACCTCGATGACCCCGGCGGCCATCAGCTTCGGGATCGCGTCCGGGTCCATCATGTCGTGCAGCGCGTCGTACAGCGGACGCAGATACGGGTCGATCTTCTCGCTCAGCGTGCCGGGCAGGAAGCCGAGGCGCTCGCCCGCCTCGACCGCGGGCCGCGTCAAGATGATGCGGTTGACCGACTTGGACTGCAGCGCCTGGACGGCCTTGGCCATCGCGAGGTAGGTCTTGCCGGTACCGGCCGGGCCGACACCGAACACGATGGTGTGGTCGTCGATGGCATCGACGTAGTGCTTCTGGTTGAGCGTCTTCGGCCGGATCGTCTTACCGCGTCGCGACAGGATGTCGAGCGACAGCACGTCGGCAGGCGATTCCTCGGTGCCGTCGGACAACATGGACACGCTGTGCCGGACGAGATCGGGTGTCAGCGGGGTACCCCGGCCGACGAGGTCGACGAGTTCGGCGATGACGCGCTCGGACGCCGCGACCTCGGCGGGTTCACCGGTGAGCGTGACCTGATTGCCGCGGACGTGGATGTCGGCGGGCAGCAGCTGCTCGAGCGTACGCAGGTTGACGTCACTGGCGCCGAGCAGCCCGAACACGACTCCGGGAGAGACTTCGACAGTGGATGTGACCCCAGACCGGCGCGGCTGCGTACGGCTGGATTGCCCGCTCTGGTCGGGGTTGTCGTCACTCACGTATGAAATCACTCCTGGTGTTCTGTTCTGGATGCTGTTCTGTTCTGGCTCGACCCCGGCCCACCGCTCCCGCGGCCCGCAGAGGTGTGGTCAGTGTATCGCGGTGCAACAGCCGATCAGCAGGCAATATTTCCGTCAGATCCCCAGCACCCGGATCGTCTGCCGCGTGCACGCGCTCCGCGGGTCGACGAAGGCGTCGTGCCCTTCGCCGGGGACCGCGACGAACTCCGCGGACTGTCCGCGGGCGATCGCGGCGTCGACGTACCGGCGGCTGGACTCGATCGGGATGAGATCGTCGGTGTCGCCGTGTATCGCCACGACGTGGGCGTCGACGACCGGCGCCAGCAGGGGCGAAGCATCTGCGTACCGCCGCGGCGACTCACTGAACGGCCGACCCATGAACGCCCGCACCGACTCTCGGTCGGCGGCTTCGACGGTGTCGAGTACGGCCGCCTGCGCGACGACGGTGGTGATGGTGGCCGTGGCGGTACGTGCGCCGAGCTGTCCGACCGCCCAGACCGCGAGCTGGCCACCGGCCGAGTGGCCGACGACCGCCGTCGAGGAGAAGTCGACGCCGGCCGCCGGGAGCAGGTCACGGACGGACCCGTCGAGGGCGCCGAGTGCATCGATGACATCCCGGCCGGTGTTCGGCCATCCGCCGCCCTCTTCACCGACCCGGCGGTACTCGATGTTCCACACCGCCGCCCCGCGCTCGGCGAGCATGCGGGCGATCGCGGTCTGCGTCGTCGAGCCGAATTCGACCGACCAGGAACCGCCGTGCACCAAGACCACGAGCCGCGCGGGCGCCGCGGCGTCGAAACCGTCGGCGGGCACGTACAGGTGCCCGAACTGCGAGGGCGCCGAGCCGTATTCGACCTTCGTACGACGCACCGAGCGGCGTCCAACGACACTCATCGCGTCCACCGGCGGGTGAGCACCCCGATCGCGCCGAGCGCCACCGCGGCCGCCGTCGACGTGCGCAGGACCTCGGGACCGAGCACGACCGACTGCGCCCCGAGCGCGGTCAGATCGGCGACCTCACCGGCGTCGAGACCACCCTCCGGCCCGACCACGAGCAGGATCTCGGTGGCGTCGGCGAGGGGCAGCTGCGCGAGTGGCCGCGCGGCCTCCTCGTGCAAGACGGCGACGACCCCGCCCGCGGCCACGACGTCCGCGCAGCGGGCACGGACGTCGATGGTGGTCGCGAGGTCGGTGACCTCCGGGATCCACGGACGCCGGCTCTGCTTCGCGGCCGACGACGCCGCGGCCCGCCATTTGCCGACGCCCTTGTCCGCCTTGCCCGTCCATCGCGACACGCACCGCAGTGCCTGCCAGGGCACGATGACATCGACGCCTGCCTCGGTGGCGAGGTCGACCGCAAGCTCGGACCGTTCGGATTTCGGCAACGCCTGCACCAGGGTCACCTGCGGGGTGGGGCGCGCCTCGAACGAGAGGTCGTGGACGGTCGCCACCAGCGTGTCCTTGGCGGTGATCTCCCGGATCTCGCAACCGCCCACCGAACCGGCGCCGTCACCGACCAGGATCCGCTCGCCCACACCGAGCCGGGCGACGGTGACCGCGTGCCGGCCCTCGGGCCCACTCAGGGTCACCTCGGCCCCGGGTGCGGGCACGGAGTCCGCCCAGAACAGCGGTGGACTCACCGCGCACCCGCCGCCCGGGAGGGGCACCGCCGCCGAGGCCTCATCGCCACGGACACGCCGGGTCTACTTCCCGGCGAACGCGTTGCGCAGCCGCGAGAAGAGGCCACCCGGCGCCGCGGCAGCCGAGGTGTTGACCACCTCGATCTCGTCGGCGGCGACCTTGCGGTACTTCTTGAGCGCCTCGGTCTGCGCCGCGTCGAGTCGGGTCGGTACGACGACATCGAGGTGGACGTGCATGGTGCCGCGCACTCCGGAACTGACGTGCGGCATGCCCTGACCCCGCAGCTTCACGATCTGCCCGGGTTGGGTTCCGGGTGCGACCGTCACCGTGACCGGGTCCCCGAGAATGGTCTCCACCTCGAACTCGGCGCCGAGCGCCGCGTCGGCCATCGGGACCTTGACCGTGCAGTGCAGGTCGTCCTTGTCGCGCAGGAACACCTCGTGGGGACGCTCGGAGACCTCGACGTACAGGTCGCCCGCGGGACCACCGCCCAGACCGACCTCGCCCTGACCGGTGAGACGCACGCGCATGCCGTTCTCGATTCCGGCCGGGATGCGCACGGTCATCGTGCGGCGCGAACGGTATCGTCCGTCGCCGCCGCACTTGTGGCACGGGTCCGGGATGACCTCACCGACGCCGTGGCAGGTCGGGCACTCCCGGACGGTCATGACCTGACCGAGGAACGAGCGCTGCACCGACTGGATCTCGCCGGCGCCCTTACAGATGTCGCAGGTCACCGGCTTGCTGTCACCGTTGGTCCCCGAGCCGGTACACACATCGCACAGGATCGCCGTGTCGACGGTGATCTCCTTGGCGACGCCCTTCGCACATTCGGCGAGATCGAGGGTGAGGTTCACCAGAGCGGGCTCACCCGGCTGCACCCGCGACTTGGGTCCGCGACCCGAACCGAAGCCGCCGCCACCGCCGAAGGCGCCGCCGTTGCCGAAGAACGCCTCGAAGACGTCGCCGAATCCCCCGCCACCGCCGCCGAAACCGCCGAAGCCGCCGGCACCCGCGCCGGCCAGCGGGTCGCCGCCGGCGTCGACGATGCGTCGCTTCTCCGGATCGGTCAGCACCTCGTAGGCCGTGCTGACCTCTTTGAACTCGTCTTCCTTGCCCGGGTTGACGTCGGGGTGCAGCTCGCGGGCCTTCTTGCGGTAGGCGCGCTTGAGCTCCTGATCACTGGCGCCCTGCGCCACACCCAGGATTGCGTAATAGTCACGTGCCACGGTTGTAGTGATCCTTCGGTCTCAGTTGGTGCCTGGCGGCGTGTGCTCTCACGATCGCGCGGGACGTGTGCGGGGCACCGTCCCGACCGCCGATCATCGACGCTGCTTCGTGCGTGCGGGCGGCGGGCCGGGGACAGCGGTCTGCCGGTCAGCGATCACGGGACGTCTGCGGTCATCGTTCGGCGAGCACCTCACCGATGTATTTGGCAACGGCCGCCACCGAGGCGATGGTTCCCGGATAGTCCATTCGTGTGGGGCCGAGCACACCGACGCCGCCGAACACGGTTCCCGATGCACCGTACCCCGTCGACACCACCGAGGTACCACGCAGGTTCTCCGTCCGGGTCTCCTCGCCGATCTGCACCGTGACCTGGCCCATGTCCTGCGTCGTCGCGAGGATCTTGAGCACCACCACCTGCTCCTCCAGGGCCTCCAGGACGGTGTCCATGCCGCCGACGACCGGGGTGAAGTCGGCTGCCGAGCGCGCGAGATTCGACGTTCCGCCCAGCACCAGTCGGTCGTCACCGCGTTCGACGAGGGTCTCGACCAAGACGGTCGCGATGTTGAGGACCGCCCCGCGCAGATCCTCGGGCGCAGAGTTGGCTAGTTCGGCGACCGCCGCCGAGGCGGCTTCGAGCCGTTTGCCGTGGAGAGCGGCGGAGAACAGATCGCGCAACCGGGCGATCTCGTCCTCGTCGTGGTCCTCGTTCAGTGCCACCATGCGCTGTTCGACCCGGCCGTTGTCGACGATGACGACCAGCAGCAGACGCGACGGCGAGAGGGTGACGACCTCGAGGTGACGCACGGTCGCGGCCGAGAGCACCGGGTACTGGATGACCGCGACCTGCCGGGTCAGCTGGGCGAGGAGTCGGACCGACCGCCGCAGCACGTCGTCGAGGTCGACGCCGGAGTCGAGCACCGACAGGATGGCGCGACGCTCGGCGGCCGACAGCGGCTTGATCTCGCTGATCCGGTCGACGAACATCCGGTAACCCTTGTCGGTGGGCACCCGGCCGGAGCTGGTGTGCGGCTGGGTGATGTAGCCCTCCGCCTCCAACACCGCCATATCGTTGCGGACGGTGGCGCTCGACACTCCCAGCTGGTGGCGCTCGACGAGCGCCTTCGAGCCGATCGGTTCCTGCGTGTCGACGTAGTCGGTCACGATCGCACGCAAGATCTCGAAGCGACGATCATCGGTGGTAGACACGCGGTACACCTCCTGACTCGGATCCCTGCCATACAGTTGGGTGCGTTCCATAGTACGAAATGGGATCGCGATCACCGTGCCACGGCGTGGTGTCGTGCACTGACGGTCGACGCATCGTCGAAGGGCAGCAATCGTCGAGGCAGAGGCGTCGGAGGAGTTCGCATGATCTTCAAAGGGGTGCGGGAGGGCAAGCCCTACCCCGACCACGGGTTGTCGACGCGCGGCTGGGCCAAGATCCCGCCGCGACAGTTGCGGCTCGACCAGTTGACGCCGATCACCAAGGTCCTCGCCCTGGACAAACTTCTCAGCGAGGACTCCACGTTCTACGGCGACCTCTTCGCCCACGTCGTGCGGTGGGAGGGCGAGCTCTACCTGGAGGACGGACTGCATCGCGCCGTTCGCTCGGCGTTGCGCAACCGCCACATCATCCACGCCCGCACCCTCGACCTCGACGCCCTGGACCTGGCCGACACGGCCAAGCCGTTGGACGAGCAGCTCGAGGACACCGCCGAGATCCCCGCGCGCCGGCCCCCGAGCGCACCCGACGGGGCGGGCGCGCACCGTCGTGGTCCGCGATCGACGGGCTGGACGAGTCCGCCCCGCCCCGACCAGACCTGGTGACAATCGGCGTGATCCGGGTCAGCCCCAGAGCACGCGACGGATCACCCCGTCGGCCAGCAGCCTTCCCGCATCGGTGAGCACGTAGGCCCCGCTGGTGGCGGTCAACAGACCGTCCGCGCAGAGCTGTTCGGCGTTCGCGGTCTCGGCCTCGTCGAGGAGGTCGCGCGGCAGCCCGCTGCGGCACCTGGTGGTCAACATGACGGCCTCGAGGTGTCGGTCCGCGGGACTCAACTGCTCGGCCGATGCGATCGGCAACACCCCGTCCGCCAACGACTTCGAGTAGCGCGCAGGGTGTTTGGCATTCAGCCAGCGCACGCCGGCGGCGTGGGAATGCGCGCCCGGACCGATGCCCCACCAGTCGTGGCTGTGCCAGTAGGCGATGTTGTGGCGGCACACCGAATCGTCGCCGCGCGCCCAGTTGGACACCTCGTACCAGTCGAGGCCGTCGGCACGCAGGCGCTGGTCGAGGATCTGATACCGGTCGGCGAGGACGTCGTCGTCGGGCGCCGGCATCTCCCCGCGGCGGATTCGGCGCGCGAGCGCGGTGCCGTCCTCGACGATCAGCGCGTAGGCCGACACGTGGTCCACCCCGGCCTCCAGGACGGCGTCGACGGTGGCGTGCAGGTCCGCATCGGTCTCGCCGGGCGTGCCGTAGATCAGGTCGAGGTTGACGTGGTCGAATCCGGCGGCCCGTGCCTCCCGGGCGGCAGCAGCGGCCCGGCCCGGGGTGTGGGTGCGGTCGAGCAGCCTCAGCACGTGCTCGGCCGCCGACTGCATGCCGAGCGAGATCCGGGTGAATCCGGCTGACCGGAGGTCCGCGAAGAACCCGGGCGAGGTCGACTCCGGGTTCGACTCGGTGGTGATCTCCACATCGTCGGCCAGGTCGAAGTTCGTCCGCACGGAATCGAGGAGCCGCGTGAGACCGGCACCGCCGAGGAGCGACGGCGTGCCTCCGCCGACGAAGATCGTCGAGACCGGGCGGGCCGGCGTCAGCAATCGTGCCGCGACCTCCAGTTCTCGGGCGACCGCCTCCTGCCACGAGTCCGGCGAGGACGAGGAACCCAGTTCGCCCGCGGTGTACGTGTTGAAGTCGCAGTAGCCGCACCGGGTCGCGCAGAACGGGACGTGCAGGTAGAGGGCGAGGGGCACGTCGGGGTCGACGCCGCGGCATGCATCCGCGACCATCCCGGCCGCGGGCGTTGCTGTCTCGACGTTCACCCCTCCATCATGCCGATCGTGGCGGCAAGGGCGGAAATCGTCGACCCCGCCGGGAACAGCGTCGTCGTCGGCGGCGTTGTGCCGCGCAGGCGAGGACCTCCCCCGCCCGGTTTCCATCATCATGATGGAAAATAACCCCAAGTAGACGAGCCGATGCGGAGCGTGGCACTATGGACCGCGTGATTTTCCCCGGGGTGTGGCTCGCCGCTCGACGCCACATTGATCTCAAGCGCGTCAACAGCGCTTTCTGTCGCATCTAGCGACGTCTCGGCCCCGATTTGTCCCCATTTCTCGGGGGATGCCGGCACGTTTCAGCCCGTAATTCGTGCAACGAACGCCGGCCCTGTGTGCCGGCACAGGAGAGTTCATGACGTCCACCACCGACGCCCCCGCCGCTTCCGCCTCGGGTGCACCGAACGACGCTGCCGCCGAATCGGCCACCGCAGCACCGGCCGCCGAGAAGCCCGCGCGGCCGGCTCGCAAGGCCCGTCCGACCAAGCGCCGCGCCGAAGGACAGTGGAAGCTCGGTTACCGTGAGCCGCTGAACCCGAACGAGCAGGTCAAGAAGGACGACAACCCGCTCAACGTCCGCGCCCGCATCGAGAACATCTACTCCAAGCAGGGCTTCGACTCGATCGACAAGCAGGATCTGCGCGGCCGGATGCGCTGGTGGGGTCTCTACACCCAGCGCGCCGAGGGGTACGACGGCACCTGGACCGGCGACGAGAACATCGACATCCTCGAAGACAGCCACTTCATGATGCGCGTGCGCTGCGACGGTGGCGCGCTCAACGTCGAGCAGCTGCGCACCCTCGGTGAGATCTCCGCCGAGTTCGCCCGCGACACCGCGGACCTCTCCGACCGTGAGAACGTCCAGTACCACTGGATCCGCATCGAGGACGTCCCGACGATCTGGGAGCGCCTCGAAGGTGTCGGACTCAAGACCACCGAGGCCTGCGGCGACTGCCCGCGCGTCGTGCTCGGCTCGCCGCTCGCCGGCGAATCCCTCGACGAGGTCCTCGACCCCACCCCCGCCATCGACGAGATCGTCCGCCGCTACATCGGCGACCCGAAGTACTCGAACCTGCCGCGCAAGTTCAAGACCGCGATCTCGGGCCAGCAGGACGTGGTGCACGAGATCAACGACGTCGCCTTCGTCGGCGTCGTCCATCCCGAGCACGGCCCCGGCCTCGACCTCTGGGTCGGCGGCGGACTCTCCACAAACCCGATGCTCGCCCAGCGCGTGGGCGCCTGGGTCCCGCTCGACGAGGTGCCCGACGTGTGGGAGGCCGTGGTCTCGATCTTCCGCGACTACGGCTACCGACGGCTGCGCGCCAAGGCCCGGCTGAAGTTCCTCGTCAAGGACTGGGGCATCGAGAAGTTCCGTCAGGTACTCGAGGACGAGTACCTGGGCCGCAAGCTGATCGACGGCCCGGCCCCGGAGCAACCCGAGCGACCGATCGACCACATCGGTGTGCAGAAGCTGCGCAACGGACTCAACGCGATCGGCTTCTCCCCCATCGCCGGACGCGTCTCGGGCACGATCCTGACCAAGGCCGCGGCGGCCGTCGCCGCGGCGGGGTCCGACCGGGTCCGGTTCACCCCGTACCAGAAGCTCATCGTCCTCGACGTCCCCGACGACAAGGTCGACTGGCTGATCGACGAGCTCAAGCCGCTCGGCCTGCACGGCCGGCCCACGCGGTGGCGCCGGAATCTCCTGGCGTGCAGCGGTATCGAGTTCTGCAAGCTCTCGTTCACCGAGACCCGCAAGCGGTCGCAGGTCCTCGCGCCGGAGCTCGACGAGCGGCTCGCCGACATCAACTCGAAGCTCGACGTGCCGATCACGGTGAACATCAACGGGTGCCCCAACTCGTGCGGACGGTCCCAGATCGCCGACATCGGTTTCAAGGGACAGCTCGTCGAGGACGCCGACGGCAATCAGACCGACGGCTTCCAGGTCCACCTGGGCGGCAGCCTCGGACTGGATTCGGGTTTCGGTCGCAAGTTGCGCCAGCACAAGGTGCTGGGCACCGAATTGGGCGATTACATCGAGCGCGTGGTCCGCAACTTCGTCGACCAGCGCACCGAAGGTGAACGGTTCGCGCAGTGGGCCGTTCGTGCCGACGAGGAGGCACTGCGATGACCATCGAGACGACCCCCCGGACCGGGCGGCGCTTCAGCGAGGAGCAACTGCGCGACATCGCCGAGAAGGGCGCCGCGGACCTCGGTTCCGACGCCACTCCCGAAGAGCTGATCCGCTGGACCGCGCAGACCTTCGGCACCAATTTCGTCGTCGCGTCGAACATGCAGGACGCGGCGCTCGTCGATCTCTCGGTGAAGCACATCGATCGCGATCTCCTCGACGGCGACCCGGTCAAGGTGCTGTTCCTCGACACCGGATATCACTTCGCCGAGACCATCGGCACCCGTGACGCCGTCGAGCAGGTGTACGGCGTGGAGATGGTGAACCTGACGCCCGAGCACAGCGTCGCCGAGCAGGATGAGCTGTTGGGGCGCAATCTCTTCGCGCGCGACCCGGGCGAATGCTGCCGGCTGCGGAAGGTCGTGCCGCTCAAGGCCGGACTCGCCGGCTACGACGCGTGGATCACGGGCATCCGTCGCGTGGAGGCACCGACACGGGCGAACGCCCCGCTCATCTCCTTCGACGAGGGCTTCGGGCTGGTCAAGATCAATCCGATCGCGGCCTGGTCCGACGAGACGATGCAGGACTACATCGACACCAACGGCGTGCTGGTGAATCCGCTCGTCGACGAGGGCTACCCCTCCATCGGGTGCGCACCGTGCACCGCCAAACCCGAACCCGGATCCGATCCGCGCAGCGGCCGCTGGGCCGGACGCGCCAAGACAGAATGTGGGCTGCACGCATGACCGTGACCGAAACACCGTCCGTTCCGGAGACGCCCGGCGTCGCCGCGGCCCAGACGAGCGGCGCCGCCGCGGAGGCCGACGAGTTCACCACACTCGACGCCCTGGAGTCCGAGGCGATCCACATCTTCCGGGAGGTCGCGGGCGAGTTCGAACGTCCGGTGATCCTGTTCTCCGGCGGCAAGGACTCCACCGTCCTCCTGCACGTCGCACTGAAGGCGTTCTGGCCTGCGCCGCTGCCCTTCTCGCTGCTGCATGTCGACACCGGGCACAACCTGCCCGAGGTGCTCGAGTTCCGCGATCAGGTCGTCGAGCGGCACAACCTGCGGCTGCACGTCGCCAAGGTCGAGGACTACCTGGCCGACGGCCGCCTCACCGAGCGTCCCGATGGTGTGCGCAACCCCTTGCAGACCATTCCCCTCCTCGACGCCATCACCGAGAACCGTTTCGACGCGGTGTTCGGCGGCGGCCGCCGCGACGAGGAGCGATCGCGCGCCAAGGAGCGGATCTTCTCGCTGCGCAATGCCTTCGGCCAGTGGGACCCGAAGCGTCAGCGTCCCGAGCTGTGGAACCTCTACAACGGTCGCCACGCCCCGGGTGAACACGTGCGGGTGTTCCCGCTGTCGAACTGGACCGAACTCGACATCTGGCGCTACATCGCCCGCGAGCAGGTCCTCCTCCCGTCGATCTACTACGCCCACGAGCGCGAGGTCTACCAGCGTGACGGCATGTGGATGACCTCGGGAGTCTGGGGCGGTCCGCGCGAAGGTGAAGAGCTCCAACGCCTGTCGGTGCGCTACCGCACCGTCGGGGACGGCTCGTCGACCGGTGCGGTGCTCTCCGACGCCGCCGACAACGAGGCCGTACTCGCCGAGGTCGCCGCATCGCGGCTGACCGAGCGCGGCGCCACCCGTGGCGACGACCGGGTCTCCGAGGCCGCCATGGAAGACCGCAAGCGCGAAGGATATTTCTGATGAAACACGCCCCTGATCTCCTCCGCATCGCGACCGCGGGCAGCGTCGACGACGGCAAGTCGACGCTTGTCGGCCGACTGCTGTACGACACGAAATCCGTTCTGGCCGACCAGATCGACGCGGTCACCAAGGCCTCGGTGGACCGCGGACTCGACACCCCGGACCTGTCGCTGCTCGTCGACGGGTTGCGCGCCGAGCGCGAGCAGGGCATCACCATCGATGTCGCCTACCGCTACTTCGCCACGCCCGCGCGCTCGTTCGTGCTCGCCGACACCCCGGGCCATGTGCAGTACACCCGCAACACCGTGTCCGGGGCCTCCACCGCGCAGCTGGTGATCCTGCTCGTCGACGCCCGCACCGGCGTCGTCGCCCAGACCCGCCGCCACGCCGCGGTGATGGCTCTCCTCGGTGTCCCGCAGCTGGTGCTGGCCGTGAACAAGATCGATCTCGTCGCCGATCAGGCGTCGGTGTTCGCCGAGATCTCCGCCGAGTTCGCCGAACTCACCCGGTCGCTGGGCTGGTCGGACGAGCAGGTCACCGCGATCCCGGTGTCGGCGTTGCACGGCGACAACGTCGCGAACCGTTCCGATACCACCAGCTTCTACGACGGGCCGACCCTCATCGAGCACCTCGAGACCGTGCCCAACCTGGTGGAGCGCAACGAGGTGGGCCTGCGCTTCCCCGTGCAGTACGTCATCCGTCCGCGCACGCCGGAGCACCCCGACTATCGCGGCTACGCGGGCCAGATCGCCGCCGGTCGGGTCTCCGTCGGCGACGAGGTGGTCGTCCTGCCGTCGGGGCAGCGGACCACCGTCAGCCAGATCGACACCGCCGACGGCGAACTGCCCACCGCACACACCGGACGCAGCGTCACGATCCTGCTGGCAGACGACGTCGACATCTCCCGCGGCGATGTGATCGCAGCCGCCGCCGATGCCCCGGAACCGTTGCAGCAGTTCACCGCAACGGTGTGCTGGCTCGCCGAGAAGCCGTTGCGTCCGGGCGCGCGCCTGCTCCTCAAGCACGGCACCAAGACCACCCAGGCCATCGTCGGCGCACTCGACGCGCTGTTCGACGAGCAGAACCTGGCCCTGGTGGAGGCTCCGGAATCGGTGGAGCTGAACCAGATCGTGCGGATCTCGGTGCAGACCGCCGAGCCGATCCCGGCCGACGACTACCAGGTGAACCGCGAGTCGGGAAGCTTCCTGCTCATCGACCCGCAGGGCGGCAACACGCTGGCCGCCGGGCTCGTCGGCGACGCACTGGCTCCGTTGCATCTCAAAGAGCTGGTGTGACACCGAGTCTCGTCCTCGTCGCACACGGCAGTCGCGACCCGCGCTTCGGCGCGACCGCGCGCCGTGTGCGCGACGCCGTCGCCTCGAGCCTGCCCGGCGTCGACGTGGTGCTCTCCTACCTCGACCTCGACGAGCCACCGGTCGGGGATGTGCTCAGCCACATTGCCGCCGATCCGGTCGTCGTACCGATGCTGCTCGCGGCGGGATACCACCACAAGGTCGACCTCCCGTCGATCATCGCGTCGTGCCGCCCGACGGCGCGACAGACCGACGTCATGGGCACCCGCTCGTTGACGGGCGCGCTGACCGATCGTCTGCTCGAGGCCGGCCTGAGACCGCGCGACGGGGTCATCCTGTCCGCGGTCGGGTCGTCTGACCCCGACGCCGATCGGTCGGTGCGTCTGCGCGCGATCGAGCTCTCGACACGACTGCACCGGCCCGTCGAGGTGGTCTTCGCGACCAAACTGGGCGCGGGACAGCGTGCGGTGGCCACTGCTGTGCGACGGTTGCGCGCCGGCGGCGCCGACCGAATCGCCCTCAGTCCGTATTTCCTGTCGGCCGGACTGCTCACCGAGCGGGTCGAGTCGGCGCTCGACGCACTGGTCGACGACTCACTCGTCGCCGGCCCGCTCGGCACTCACCCAGAAGTCGTCGACGCGATCAGCTCGCTCTACCGCGCGGCCGTCGACCGACGCGCGGTGCCCGCCGGACACTGACTGTCCGCTCGCCGAAGAACGCAAGCGACGACCCTCTCGGCTCCCTGAGGGACGCGAGCGACGCCCCCCTCTGCTTGAAGGTGCAAGGAGCGCAAGCGACGCCCCCCTCTGCTTGAAGGTGCAAGGAGCGCAAGCGACGACCCTCTCTGCTCCCTGAGGTGCGAGGAGCGCAGCGACGCCCCCTCTGCTCCCTGAGGTGCGAGGAGCGCAGCGACGCCCCCCTCTGCTCCCTGAGGTGCGAGGAGCGCAAGCGACGAGCCACGAAGGGCCCGGCGAGAATCAGCCTGTGATCAGCCACGCGATCACGACGAGGATCAGCAACGCCAGCAGCGCGAAGGTGACCGGCGAACGCAGTATCTTCTTCACAATCCGGTCCCATCGTCGTCGGCGAAGCGGCGTCGGTCGACCAGCGTGGCAGCGGCGTCGACCAGCAGGCTGAGTACATAGGCGATGAGGATCGCCACCGGGATGACGACGGCGACCGTCACGAGCAACTGGGGCACGAAGGACAGGCCTGTGAGCCACTCCTCCACGCTGTCCCACCAGGCGAAGAACGCCGACACCTCATCACCCCGTCATCCGAGTTCTCGATCGCGAACAGCAATCCGCCTGCCCGCTGCGTTGCGGTTTCGCGGTCCGTGATCACTGCCACCGCCCGGCTGCCGTGAGCCGAGTGGCGTCGGCGATCGCCCGTCGCAATGATAGGACCCATGTCTGTCGCAGATGACTCCACCGTAACGTCCCTGCCGACCGCGTCGCCGCGGGCATCCGGCACTGCGGCCGACGCCCACGTCACGCCGGCGACTCCCCCGACGCCGTCGCACACGAGCGCGTTCCCACCCATCGGCGACTACGCGTTCCTCTCCGACACCGAGACGAACTGTCTCATCGCCCGCAACGGCTCGGTGGAGTGGATGTGCGTTCCCCGCCCCGATTCGCCCAGCGTCTTCGGTGCGATCCTCGACCGCAGCGCAGGTCACTTCCGCCTCGCGCCCTACGGGGTGAACGTCCCGGTGGATCGGCGCTATCTGCCCGGCAGCCTGATGGTCGAGACGACCTGGCAGACCGACACCGGTTGGATCATCATCCGTGACGCGTTGGTCATGGGTCCGTGGCACGACAACGAACGTCGCTCGAAGACGCACCGCCGGACGCCCACCGATTGGGACGCCGAGCACATCCTGTTGCGCACCGTGCGCTGCGTATCCGGCACCGTCGAACTGCACATGAGTTGCGAACCGGCCTTCGACTACCACCGTGGGACCACGAAGTGGGAGTACTCCGGCCCGGCCTACGGCGAGGCGATCGCGACCGCCAAGGACACCGATGCCGACACGCCCACCCTCAAACTCACCACGGACCTCCGCCTGGGTCTGGAGGGTCGCGAAGCGCGGGCACGCACCCGGCTCGTCGAGGGCGACAACCGCTTCGTCGCGCTCAGCTGGTCCCGGCAGCCGGCGCCGCAGAACTTCGAGGAAGCCGCCCAGAAGATGTGGGCGACAAGCGAGTCGTGGCGCCAATGGATCAACATCGGCAGCTTCCCCGATCACCCGTGGCGCTCCCATCTGCAGCGTTCGGCGCTCACGCTGAAGGGACTCACCTACTCCCCGACCGGCGCGCTGCTGGCCGCCGCGACCACGTCGCTGCCGGAAACGCCTCAGGGCGAACGCAACTGGGACTACCGCTACGCGTGGGTGCGCGACTCCACCTTCGCCTTGTGGGGCTTGTACACGCTCGGCCTCGATCGGGAGGCCGACGAC
Source organism: Gordonia sp. PvP123 (assembly GCF_040547295.1). Lineage (NCBI taxonomy): Bacteria > Bacillati > Actinomycetota > Actinomycetes > Mycobacteriales > Gordoniaceae > Gordonia > Gordonia sp. PvP123. The sequence continues at coordinate 69,703 of NZ_JBEPPN010000007.1, forward strand.
TTCTTCTCGTTCATCGCCGACGTCTCGGGCATCACCAACGGCGAACGCCATCCGCTGCAGGTGATGTACGGCGTCGGCGGCGAGCGCACCCTCGAAGAGGAAGAGCTGACCCATCTCTCCGGATACGACGGCGCCCGGCCGGTCCGCATCGGCAACGGCGCGTACAACCAGGCGCAGCATGACATCTGGGGCACGATGCTCGACTCGGTGTACCTGAACATCAAGTCACACGAGGCGGTGCCGGAGACGCTGTGGCCGGTGTTGAAGGCACAGGTCGAGGAGGCCATCGAGCACTGGAAGGAACCCGACCGCGGAATCTGGGAGGTGCGCGGGGAGCCGCAGCACTTCACTTCGTCGAAGGTGATGTGCTGGGTCGCCCTCGATCGCGGGTCGCGTCTGGCGACCATGCACGGCGAGCAGGCCCACGCGAGTAAGTGGGCGGCAATCGCGGAGGAGATCCGTGCCGACATCCTCGAACACGGCGTCAACGAACGCGGGGTGTTCACCCAGCGCTACGGCGACGACGCGCTCGACGCCTCGTTGCTGCTCGTCCCGCTCCTGCGGTTCCTCCCGCCGGACGACCATCGGGTGCGCGCAACGGTTCTCGCGATCGCCGACGAACTGACCGAGAACGAACTGGTGTTGCGCTACCGGGTCGAGGAGACCGACGACGGTCTCAGCGGCGAGGAGGGCACGTTCACGATCTGTTCGTTTTGGCTGGTCTCGGCGCTCGTCGAGATCGGCGAACTCCCACGGGCGAAGACGCTGTGCGAGCGCCTGCTCTCCTACTCGAGTCCGCTGAAGTTGTACGCCGAGGAGATCGACGCAAAGACGGGACAACACCTGGGCAACTTCCCCCAGGCGTTCACCCACCTCGCACTGATCAATGCGGTGATGCACGTGATCCGCGCCGAGGAGGCGGCCCACCAGGCCACCTTCCAGCCGGCGAATCACTGAACGAGGCCACAGTTCCACCGTCCCTGTCGGCTCGAGCCGGCAGGGACGTCTGCGCTTCGGTTGCCCAAGTCAGACTGTCGTGGCTCCCAATGCGAGCATGTCGGCGACCATGGGCTGATGGGAGAGCAGGCCCGCGTCGACCCTGACCTCCTGGCCGTTGATGCCGGCGGCGTCATCGGAGGCGAGGAACGCGAATACCTTGGCCTGCTGTTCAGGGGTGGGCATCTCGGGGTTCAGGTTCTGACGACGGAAGATGTTCTTGATCTCCTCGGGAAGCTGCTGGGCAGGGGGTGAGGACGTGGTTCCCGGGCTGACTGCGTTGCAGCGCACGCCTTCTCGGCCGTACTGGGTGGCGAGGAACTTGGTGAGCGCGATGACGCCGGCCTTCGAGGCACCATATCCGCTGAGACTGGTGTCGCCTGCAGATCCATGCGTGGATGCCGTGTTGACGATCGCTCCACCGGCTTTGCGCAGGTACGGCAGGGTGTGCTTGCTCAACAGCATCACACTTCGCAGATTCACGGCGAGGACGTCGTCCCAGGCTTCCACCGTCATCGTGGCGACGTCGCCGTCCTCAGCCGGAAAGATGCCCGCGATGTTGATGACGATCGTGGGTTCGCCGAGCTGCTCGACAGTGGCATCCACCAACCGCTTGACCTGTGATTCGTGGCGCACATCGGTTTCGATCGCGATTGCCACCTGCCTCCCGTGGCGTTGATTGAGCTGGTCGGCCAGCGCCTGCGCCCCGGCGATGTTGATGTCGGCCAGCGCGACGAGTGCTCCCCCGGCGGCCAGTTCGGTGGCTGTCGCGCCACCGATGTTGAGGCCGCCGGGCTCGACAGTCGTCGCGCCGGTCACGATGGCCACTTTGTTCTCGAAGTCGGGCATCTCTGTGTCTTCCTTTTTCAGATCATCATCGGGTTGGTCGCAGTGTCGTCTTGTCAACGTGCCGTCGGCTCACGGCGGCCGCGATGTCGAAGGCGCCGCTTCCGCGCGCCGCAGCACGTCGCCGATGAACACCCCGATCTCGGCCACCCCTTCGCGAGCGCGCGGCAGGATGTCGGTGGAGAGCGTCCAGGCGTGGAAGGTCTCGGAGTACACCGAGAGCACGCTGGACCCGTTGCTCGCCTGTACATTTCGATGAAGGCGCACCGCATCGTCGAGCAGGATCTCGGATTCGCTGGCGAGGACGAGGATCGGTGGTAACCCCCGCAAGTCGGCGAATACCGGAGAGGCAAGCGGGTTCTCGGCGTCGGCGTCACGGAGGTACGCGGCCCTCAGGTCGCGCAGCGAACGCTCGGTGATGACCGGGTCGGTGTGTCTGTTGCTCGCGATGCTCTCGCCGGAGGCGGTGAAATCGGCGAGCGGGGACACGACCGCGGCTGCCGCCGGCAGCTCGGCACCGCGATCCCGCGCGTGGATCAGCACCGCCACCGTGAGTCCACCGCCCGCCGAATCGCCACCGATCACCGTCCGCTCGGCGCCGAACTCGGCGATCACCGCATCGACGACCGACGCCGCATCTTCGACCGCGGCGGGAAACGGGTGTTCGGGAGCGAGGCGGTAGTCAGGGACGATGACCGGCGCCCCGGTCGACCTCGACAGCGCCGCGGCGGCGTGCTGATACCCACGCGCACTGCCCATCACGTATCCGCCACCGTGGAACCACACGAGCACACGGTTGTCGGCCACCGCCCCGGCTCGCACCCGCACTGCCGGCACGCCGCCGACGATGACGTCGGTCACCGAGACATCGTCATCCACAACGGCGTCGAGCATCATCGTGTCGAGGTCGCGCCGCAGATCGTCGAGTCGAGCCCGCCGGTTTCCCAGCACCGCGGCCAGGCGATCGCGGGCTCGGAGGAGAAGGTCGTCGTCCCCTGCCCCGGTCATGCGCGCTTGACGCCGTTCGTCGTACCGGCCGGCGGCAAGGCCGCGTGGGTACCGAAACTGCGCGCGTGATAGGTCAGCGGTGCGATCGTCTCGCTGGCCACGTCGACGACCCGGCCGAACACGACGATGTGGTCGGCGACCTCCGCTGTGTGCATGACCTCGGCGGCAAGCCAATGCGGCACGTCGGCGATGCGCGGTACGCCCGCATCGACTCGCCACGACACCCCGTCGAACTTGTCCGCGCCCTTCCGGGCGAACTGTCCGGCGAGCCTCGACTGCGTGCTGCCCAGGACGTTCATCCCGAAGACCCCGGCGTCCAGCACCAGACCGAGCAGTTCAGACCCTCGATCGAGTGAGACCAGAAGCGACGGAGGCGTCATCGACAACGACGCGAAGGCACTCACTGTCGTGCCGTGTGGACGCTGTCCGTCCATGGCCGTCACCACCGCCACCGGCGTACACACCGTGGCCATGGCGTCGCGGAATCTGGCGGTCAGGTCATCGACCTGCTGAGCGATCATCCCTGGGTCCTTTCTCGTCGTGCAGCGGTCACACCGAGAGGTTCTTCCGAAGGAACGCGCCGGCTTCGTCAGCTGCCTGGATTCCTTCGGGCAGAATCGACGAGAAGAGGGGCCACACGTGAACCATGTCGTCGTACAGCGACACCGACGCCGATCCACCGGCTTCGACGATCTTTGCCGCCACTCGGCGCGAATCATCGCGCAGAACCTCACCTGATCCGACCATGAACAAGGCCGGGGGCAGGTCCTTCAGCTCCGCGAACAGCGGAGATGCCTGCGGGTCGGCGGGATCGTGACCCTGCAGATATGCCTCGCTCACATTGCCGATCGAACCCCGGGACACAGCGATGTCCTTGCCGTCGAATTCGTCGATACTGTCGCCGCTTGCTGTCAGGTCGAGCAGCGGCGAGATGAACACCGCAGCGGCGGGCAGGTTTTCACCCTTGTCACGGAGGGCGACCAGCGCGCCGAGCACCAGCCCGCCGCCGGCCGAATCGCCGCCGACCGCGACATTGTGCGCACCATGACGTTCGACGAGCGCGCTGATCACCGCAACCGTGTCGTCCGAGGCTGCCGGGAACGGATGCTCGGGCGCCCGCCGGAAGTCGGCGAGTATCGCCGTCACCCCCGAGGCCCGCGACAGGTTGTGTCCGAGCTCCTGGAAGCCGCGGGCGCTGCCCATGATGTTGCCGCCACCATGGAACCAGACGAGGACCTTGTCCTCCACCGCCCCCTCCGCCGCGACGCGCAGCACGGGAACTCCGCCGACCTCGTCCTCGGACGGTTCGACACCCTCGGGCAGTGCGAATTGCAGGAACAGTCGGTCGTAGGCCTCGCGTAGGTCGTCGACCGTCGCTGTCGCGGGGTCGGGGAAGCCCTCGAGGTACATCTTCTCAACGCGTTCGAGCGCAGGTGTCCTGGCCATGATTCCTCCGAATGAAATTGGTTCCGAATGAGATTGGGTCCGAATGAGATTGGTTGACATCGCGGCGGGGGTCACAAGGCGTCGACGGAGAGGTCCATCACCGAATCGTCGACGTCGCGGGCGATTGCGGATTCGGCGATCACCACGGGCAACACGTTGCGAGCGAAGAACTCGGCGGCGGCCACCTTGCCCTCGTAGAACGCGCGGTCTCGGCTGCCTCCCGCCTGCGCCGTCGCGAGTGCATCTCGCGCGACGTCGGCGCCGCGGAGAAGCAACCAGGCCACCACGAGGTCACCGAGCATGAACATGAGGGGCGTGGCATTCAATCCGACGCGATAGACGTTGGTCGCGCGGCCACCTTCGGATCGCGAATCAGAGGCCGTCAGGTCGGCGACCATTCCGATCACCACGTCGCGGACGGCCCGGGCAGCCTCCGCCAGCAAGGCGCTCTCCCCCGCCGGCCCCTGTTGTCCGTCCCGACCGGCGAAGCTGGTGATCTCGCCAAAAAGATGATCGACGGCGACACACTCGTTCCTCGCGATCTTGCGGAAGAACAGGTCTTGCGCCTGCATCGCCGTCGTGCCCTCGTACAGGGTGTCGATCTTCGCGTCGCGCACGTATTGCTCGATCGGGTGGTCCTGCAGGTAACCCGAACCTCCCAGGGTTTGCAGCGATTCGGTACCGAGGACTGTCCACGACCGTTCGGAGCCATAGCCCTTGACGATCGGGAGAAGGAGATCGTTCACCGCCTCGGCCAGTCGGGTGTCGGAGCCGTCGGCGGCACCGATCGCGATCTCGTCCTGCCACGAAGCCGCGTACAGAACCAATGACCTGAGACCCTCGGCATAGGCCTTCTGCGTGAGCAGAGAGCGTCGGATGTCCGGATGGGCGGTGATGGGAACCCGTGGGGCGCCGGGATTCGAACCCTGAGCGAGGTCTGCACCCTGCACCCTGTCCTTGGCGTACTCCAGGGCGTTGAGGTATCCCGTCGAGAGTGTCGCAATCGCTTTGCAGCCCACCATCATCCGTGTGTCCTCGAGTACGTCGAACATCTGGTTGATCCCGTCATGGACCTCACCGAGGAGCCACCCGCGAGCCGGCCCGTCCGCGCCGAGCGTCATCTCGCAGGTCGCCGACACCTTGACCCCCATCTTCTTCTCGATCCTGGTCGCATACACCCCATTGCGCTCACCCGTGAGTTCGCCGGTCGCGACGTCGAAGTGATACTTCGGCACCAAGAACAGGCTGAGGCCCTTGGTTCCGGGTCCACCCGCTCCCTCGACCCCGACCGGACGGGCGAGCACGAGGTGGAGGATGTTGTCGGCCAGATCGTGCTCGCCGGCGGTGATGAACCGCTTCACCCCGACGAGGCTCCACGTACCGTCGTCGTTGCGCGTTGCGGTTGTCTTCCCGGCGCCGACGTCCGAACCCGCATCCGGTTCGGTGAGCATCATGGTCACACCCCAGTGTCGCGAGGCGACGATCTCCGCGATCCGCTTGTCGCGCTCCGTTCCGCGTCGCCAGACCACCCGGCTCCCGGTCGGGAAGGCCAGGTAGGTCCAGAGGGTCGGATGAGCCCCGAGGACGAACTCCGCCAGCGCCCAGTTGAGCGAACTCGGTGCGGCGGTGCCGCCGAGCTCGGGAAGCACGCGAAACCGCCACCACTCGGCGTCGAGCCACGTCTTGTAGGTGGACGCGTAGGACGCCGGTACCGCAACTGTTCCCGCGGCGGGATCGAAAGTGGTCTCCGCGCGGTCGGACTCGGCAAAGGAGTCGGCGAGGCGCTCTCGTGCGAGCTGCTCCACTTCCCGCAGGGCCATCCGCGCGGTCTCACCGTCGACTTCCCGGAACGGTCCGACGCCGAAAACCTGGTCGCGACCGAACAACTCGAACAAATTGAACTCGACGTCGCGCAAGTTACTCCGGTAGTGCCCCACTGTCGATCACCTCTCCCTCCACCGACGCGCTCACCGGGATTCCCGTGTCAGCGGCGCCGACGCCCTCTGGTTCTGTCAGTCCTCGGCCCGTGCGTAGATCGGCAGGAGTACCGCCGCGGAGTCGACGAGCATCTTGGGATCGACCAGCAGGTGCTGTGTCGCGACGTGCATGTCCCGCACGTAGCGGCCGAGTGTGCTGGTGGAACCGATGCTCTTGCTCCCACCCCAGCGATGGGCGAACTCCACCGCGTCCAGGGCGACCTCGTGCACCCACGACAGCATCTGGGTGACGCGGGCGACGTGCTCGGGAGTGATCGGCTCACCCGCGGCCACAGTATTCTCTGCCGTCTTCGTGACGTCGTAGACGTAGAGTCGGGCAGCGCGGAGATTGGCTTCCTTCCGGGCGAAGTCGATTCGGAAGAAGTCGGCTTCGCCCACTGGGATCGTGTAGTTGGGACGCATCTTTCCCGTCGTCAGGTCGGCGACCAGTTCCAGTGCACGAGTGGCGATGCCGAGTGCGATCGAGGCGTGCGGCAGGCCACCGGCCAGTTCGTTGGTCAGTTGGTACATGACATCCGGCCGCGTCGGCGTGCCGCCGAAGGTCGGTGTCGTGTACTCGGCCGGTACGAACTGTTTGGTCACCCGGTAGTCATGGCTGCCGGTGCCCGCGAGACCCCAGACGTCCCAGTTCTTCGTGAACTCGACCTGGTCTTTGGGCATCAGAGCGATGCGTGCCTGTGGCTGACCGTTCTCACCCAGAATCGGAGCACCGTTCTCGTCGGCGACGATGAAGCCGGCTCCGATCCAGGTCGCATGGTCCGAACCGCTGGCGAAGGAATAGTCGCCGTCGATGATGTAGCCGCCGTCGACCTGGATGCCCATGTGCCGGGGCAGGAGCTGACCGGCCGCGATGAAGGGACGATCGGCGCTGAACACGGTCGCCGCGACCTCCGGTGCAAGGTAGCCCACGACGCCGGCAGTACCCCACTCGCTGGCCATCCAGGCCCAGCCCACCGAGGCGTCGGCCTTGGTCACCTCCTCGAAGACGCGCATACCCTCGCTGGGCAGCAGACCTCCACCCCCCAGGTCCTCGGGGATCAACATTCCGTGCAAACCCAACTCGACCAATGCATCGGCCACGGGCTTGGTGATGGTGCGCTCCCGTTCGATCGCCTCGGCCTCGTCGCGGATCAGCGACGCGATCGAGCGAGCACGCTCGAGGTAGTCCGCCTCCCTCGAGGACGCTTGGGTGGCTTCTGGGCTCAGAACTTCGGTCATGACGATGCCTTCCGTGCAGAGATGTCCGTCCGCCGTGGCCGCTTCGATCCAGCGGGTCACGACCGGCGTCGGGTGAACTCTCGGTGTTCGACGTTCCCCCGCGGAATCACCGGATGTGAGTAAACTAACATAGTAAGTACTAATGTCAATACCTGATTTTGCAGGTAGCAGGGTTGTTGACCATCCGCACCAGGCATAGTAATCATTAACCAACGTTCCCAGCCTCGCGGCGAACCGAGTTTCACGGCCGCACCGAATTCGCGGTCGGGCGAATACATCGAGGAAGCAGGATTCCCGCCATGCGCATCGGCACAGTTCTCGGCCACGGCCGAGATTTCGATCAGATCGCCTCCGAGACAGTGGATTACGAGTCAGTCGGGCTCGATTCGGCAACTCTCGGCGAGGCCTACACCTTCGACGCGGTGTCCCAGCTCGGATTCCTGGCCGCGCGGACCACGTCGATCGAGCTCGCCACGGGGATTCTCGCGCTCGACGCACGAACTCCCGCAACGCTGGCGATGACCGCGGCCGGGCTCGACTACGTGTCGAAGGGGCGGTTCCGGCTCGGGATCGGCGCCTCGGGACCCCAGGTCGTGGAAGGGTTCCACGGCGTCGCGTTCGAGCACGCCGTCGGGAAGACCCGTGAGACCATCGAGATCTGCCGCACGGTGTGGCGACGGGAACCGCTGCGCCACCAGGGCCGCCGATTCCAGATCCCCGTTCCGCCCGATCGTGGAACCGGTGTGGGCAAACCCCTCAAACTGATCAATCATCCGGTGCGGCCGGATATCCCCATCTCCGTGGCCGCACTTGGTGAGACCATGGTCGCGCTGACCGCCGAACTGGCACAGGGGTGGGAACCGATCTTCTTCTATCCCGGGAAGATGCAGGATGTCTGGGGCGATGCCCTGCGTCGCGGCAAGGCCAGACGCGATCCGGCCCTGGGAGATCTCGACATCATCGTCCGGTTGCCGTTCGCCATCGTCGACGATGATTCCGCGTGGCTGGATCGTGCCCGCCCCCAGCTGGCGCTCTACATCGGAGGAATGGGGTCGCGCGAGAAGAATTTCTACAACTCGTTGGCGCGACGGTACGGGTTCGACGCGGAAGCCGCCGCGATCCAAGACCTGTTCCTGTCGGGCCGTCACGCGGAAGCTGCGGCGGCGGTACCCGATGAACTGGTTCGCGCCACATCGCTGATCGGGTCGGCCTCCTACGTTGCCGAACGTGTAGCCATGCTCGCCGAACTCGGCGTCGGGTTGCTCAACGTCGTTCCGATGGCCGACACCCACACCGTACGCCTTGCCGCCGTCGAGTCGCTTCGAGCACTCGTCGACTGACCACACCCCCGGAAAGCAGGAGTTATGACCCCCACGCCGAAACCCAACCCGCACCTCGACCGCGAGACGGTGCACCGCGCAGTCTCCGCGGGCAACGTCGGCTGCCTGCTGCCGATTCTCTATCAGCTGACCGGCGAGGAGAAGTGGCTGTCGGCCCCGTACACCCCGAAGTCGCCCAGGGGTTTCGAGGAGCTGAACGACGGCGGTCTGCCGCCGGAGATCCTCGCCGAGATCCACGACGCGGTGACCGACGCGGTCCTGGACTGGTGCCACGGGAAGCCGCCGGCCGGCCCCGCCCCTGCCGGTGCTGAACTCGCCCGGCTGATGAGCGTCTCCATGGGTGAGCCGATCGGGGAGGATCACGCGCCGATGATCGCCGAGCAACTCGGCTTCGCCCCGTACCAGCCACCCGGCATCAGGGGCCGTATCCGGGACTCCCGCACCGACTTCGGTGTCGCGATCGTCGGCGCCGGGATCTCCGGTCTGCTGTGCGCGATCAATCTCGAGAAGGCCGGCGTCCCGTACACCGTCTTCGACCGCAATGCCCATCTCGGTGGCACTTGGTGGGCCAATCGGTACCCCGGCGCTCGTGTTGACATCCCGAGTGATCTCTACTCGTTCTCGTTCCACCCCAAGAACTGGTCGGAGTACTTCGCACGACGCGACGAGATCTTCGAGTACGTGTCGGACGTGGCGCGCACGCACGGGGTCATCGAGCGAATCTGCCTGCAGCACAGCGTCGACTCAGCGGTGTGGGACGACGCGGACCAGCGGTGGGTTCTCGCGGTCACCGGACCCGACGGCACCCAGCAGGAGATCAGCGCGACGGCGTTGGTGACCGCCGCGGGTCTCCACAGCACGCCGAACATCCCCGCGTATCCCGGAACCGAACAGTTCACCGGGCAGATCGTCCATTCCGCGGAATGGCCCGCCGATCTGGATCTGACCGGCAAACGGGTCGCCGTGGTCGGCAGTGGAGCGAGTGCGATGCAGCTCGTCGTGGCCATCTCCGAGCAGGTCGAGTCGATGGCGATCGTCCAGCGACAACCGCAGTGGATCACACCGAACGAGCATTACTTCGCACCGTCGGATCCGATCAAGCACTGGTTGTTCGACAACATCCCGTTCTACCGCGGCTGGTACCGATTCCGTCTCTACTGGCTCTACACCGAACGTACCTTCGCCGCGCTGCCCGTCGATCCGGACCGCGCCGCGAAGGGCAAGCTGGTCAGCTCGCTGAACGACGCGTTTCGCGCACACTTCACGGCCTACCTCGAGCGGCAACTCGACGGCGACGCCGATCTGATCCGCCGCACGACACCCGACTACCCACCGTTCGGCAAGCGTTTGCTCATCGACAACGGCTGGTTCGCCACCCTGCGCAAGGACCATGTCGAGCTGCTCACCGACCGCGTCGACCGGCTCACCCCGACCGGGATCGTGACCGCCGACGGCGAGGCACGGGAGATCGACGTGCTGATCCTGTGCACCGGGTTCCAACAACAGCGGTTCCTGTTCCCGATGGAGATCCGTGGCCGTGCGGAAACGTTGTTGCGCGACAGTTGGTCCGACGACGACGGCCGGGCCTACCTGGGTATCACGACGCCGGGCTTCCCGAATCTGTTCTTCCTGTACGGCCCCAACACCAATCCGCCCGGGGGCAGCTACATCACCATTGCCGAGGCCCAGGTCCGTTATGTCGTGGAGTCGATTTCGCGGTTGGTCACCGAAGACCTGGCCTCGATCGAATGCCGGCCGGAACCGTATGAGCGGTACAACCAGGAACTCGATGCGGCCAACGATGCGATGGTCTACGCCATGGACGGGGTCGACAGTTACTATCGCAACACCAGCGGCCGCGTGGTGACCAACTCGCCGTGGCCGGTCCACGAATACTGGTCCCGCACAGCATATCCGGACCCGATCGACTTCGTGACCACCGCGCGCACCTGATCCGGCAGATCGCCTGTCCACGCAATTCGCCACCTCACCCGCAGACGCGCCGGCCACTGCGCGCGTCTGCGGGGTGAGGTGGCGGGTTGGTGAAATACGACCGACTCCCCTGCTCGACCGTTCTGCGACGGTCGACGAGGTCAGTCCGGCAAACCGTTTCGCAAGGCGGTCGAGATCTGCTCGCGGACATCGACTTCGGTGAATCGGAGCACGGCGTCGACCGTCTTCGCCGATGCGCCGTCGTTCCGATAGGTCGACGCGAGCGCGGTCGAGATCGCACGACGCCGCTGCCCCAGGCCCTCGACCCCGGCTCCTGACACATCATGACCGAGTCCCAATTGCCGGGCCAGGTCGTCCGTCTCGGCGATGCACCGCGACAGCCGTTCGGTATCCCAATCGATGCGATCGGCCAGGTTGTCGAGGGCCTCGATGACCGCGGCCAGCTCGAGCCGTGCGGTCGTGTCGGTCAGGTGGCCGGCAACGCGGTGTACCAGAGTGTCCCGGATCGTGGCGAAGAGCTGCCCCGGCTCGGTGGAGTAGACGGTCATGGCTCAGTATCCCCATTCTCTGTCCCGCAGCATCTTCGACAGCCAGCCGATGCTGTAGTAGATGCTGTGCGCCATGTTCGAGTAGCGCAGTTCATCGCGCTCACCGCACGAGTAGATGTCGACCGCCTGCAGGCATCCGACGGCCGTCTTGGTCAGCGACTGCACGGCCCACCAGGTGAGCGCTTCGGGTTGTGGGCGCCAGCCTCCCGCCGTCTCGTACTCGTCGAGGAAGGGCTCGAGATCGATCAGCTTGCACAGCAACGGCGAGCGCCCCCTCGAAGTCCGCTGCGCGAACCAGGCGATGTCGGCGGTCGGATCGGAGAAGTGGGCGGTCTCCCAGTCGAGCACACCGGTGATGGCGCCGTCGGCGATCACCACATTGCCGACACGGAAGTCGTTGTGGACGAGCGAGACCCGTCCCGACACCGCGTCTCGGCGATGATCGAGCCAGGCGAAGGCGAGATCAAGAATCGGAATGGGGATGTCGACGACGTCGCGATAGACCTGCGCCCACTTGTCGTTCTCGTCTTTCCCGGTGTCTTCCGGCGCCGGGACCGGACCGAGCACCGTCAACCCCAGGGTCTGCGGATCGGCGGCATGGAGACGCGCCATCTCGCGGGCGACATCGCGACCGAGTTGTTCCCGCTCCGCCGGGTCCGGGACCATCCGAGAGATCGTGGGTGGCATCGGGATCTGCCCGTGCACCTTCTCCATCGCGAACCATCCGCGCGCCCCGGCGGTGGGGACAACGGAGGCGACCACCTTCGGGACGCGCATACCGATGGCGCCGGCGGCACCGAGCAGCGCGACCTCGCGGGACACGTCGTAGTCACCGGCGATGCCGCTGACTGGTTGCCGCTTCACGGCATAGGTGTCCCCCTCCGGACCTCTCGGACCATCCCATGCGACGGTCACGAGGTAGGTCTCCCACGAGTTGCCCTCCCCACGCTTGTCGACATCGGTGAGGCGCAGGGTCCCGGCCGCGTCGAGCGCGCGATCGAGTTCGGCGGTCAGCTCGCCGAGAAAGCTCTCGGCGGTGGTGGTGGCCATCAGAAGATCGCCGCCTTCGGCCCGCCACCGTCGACCACGAGACGTTGTCCTGTCATGTATTCCGAGTCGGCCGACACCAGGAAGGCCACGGCACCGGCGACGTCCTCCGGCCGACACACCCGCCCGAACGGCGACGAGGCGTCGAGGTCGTCGATGTCGGTGCCGCGGCTGGCCGAACCGGCGTTGCTGACCAGCAGATCGACGGCGCCGAGATCGCTCGCGATGGTGTCCACCATCGACTCGACGGCCCTCACGTTGTCGATCGACACCTGATAGGCCCGAGCTCTTCCGCCGAAGGCGCCGATCTCGTCGACGACCTCGGCGGCGGCTTGGGCCTCACGGCGGTAGGTGATCGCGACGGTTGCGCCGTCCCGGGCAAGTCTCGACGCGACCGATCGGCCGACTCCTCGCGATCCGCCGGTGACGAGAGCGACGCGACCGGTCAATGGCCCCGTCACGTTGTCCCCTCGACACGGCCGGCGGGATCGTTCATCACTTCGTTCGCTCCTTCGTAGGTCTGCGGGTCCGCCTCACGCCGGATGGAGTGGGCGACACATCGCGGATCGCCGCTGCTCACGCGTGCGCGCCCGCGCGAGTCGGCCAGTACGCGTCCCGTAGCGGCTTCTTGTAGAGCTTTCCGGTCGGCAGCCGTGGCATCTCGGCAATGAAATCGAACGACCTCGGGCACTTGAACTTCGCCAGTTCCGCACGGCAGAACTCGGCCAGACGGAGCGCGAGCAGACCTTGATCGGCGTCGGGGTCGACCGGTTGGATCACTGCCTTGACCGCCTCGCCGAAGTCCTCGTCGGGCACGCCGAAGACCGCGGCATCGAGCACCTCGGGATGGGTGACGAGGAGATTTTCCACCTCCTGCGGGTAGATGTTCACCCCGCCGGAGATGATGACAAACGCCTGACGGTCGGTGAGGTACAGGAATCCGTCCTCGTCCAGGTAGCCGATGTCCCCGATCTTCGACATCGTGCCGTCGGCGTCCCGAGCTTCGGCGGTCTTGCCCGGATCGTTGAAGTACTCGAACGTTGCACCGACGCCCCGGAACCAGATGGTTCCTGGTACTCGCGGCGGGCATGGGTTCCCGTCATCGTCGAGGATCACCGGCTCACCCATGAACGGACGGCCGACGGTTCCCTTGTGCGCCAGCCACTCCTCGGGTGTACAGCCGCAGATGCCGTTCGCCTCGGTGCCGCCGTAGTACTCGTAGATGACCGGGCCGAACCAGTCGATCATCGCCTCCTTCACCGCCACCGGGCACGGTGCGGCACCGTGCACCACCACCTCCAACGACGAGAGGTCCTGCTGCCGTTCTTCTTCCGGGAGTTTGAGCATGCGCGAGAACATGGTGGGAACAACCATGGAATGCGTGATCCGGTGTTCCTCGATGAGGTCGAGGTAGTCACGGGCATCGAACCGCTTCATCACGACGATCGTCGCGCCGAGACGGATGCCGATGGCCACCGACGACTGAGGCCCGGAGTGATACAGCGGAGCGGGCGAGAGAAAACGCATGCCCTCCCGGAGGTGGAAGACCTTCCGACCGAAGTCCTCGATGTCCAGGATCTGTCCCGGGTGCGCGTCGGGCAGATTGCGCTTGATGGCCTTGGGCCGGCCGGTGGTGCCCGACGAGTAGAACATCGGAGTTCCCAGTCGCTCGTTCTCGCCTGGGGCGTCGCCGAACCCGGCGACTGCCTCGGCGAACGACTCGAATGGTCCGGGCAAGGATGCGAGCTGGTCGGCGTCGACGAGGAGCCAACGACCCACCGCTGGGCACAACTGCGGTAAGTCTTGTGCAACACCGAATTTCGCCACTGTTGTGATGACCAGCTTCGACTGCGAGTCGTTGATGATGTACGCGGCCTCGCCGGCCGACAGAAACGAGTTGACCGGCGTGTAGAACAGTCCGCTGCGTTCGGCTGCGGACATCGCCACGATCATCTCGACGTGATTCTCCATGAACAGGGCGATGTGGTCGCCCGGCTCACATCCGTTCGCACGGAAGAGCGCGGCGAGTCTGTTGGCGCGCGAGTCGAGGTCCCGATAGGTGAGAATCGCATCGCTGCCCGCCATGATCACGGCCGGGCGGTCGGGGTGTTCGGCGGCGTGACGTCCGGGATACATGGGAACTCCTTCTACGGGCGGATCGGTCGCAGGAACTCGGCGACGGCCCAGCCGCCGACCCCTTCGGCGAGATCGACGGTCATCTGCCCCATCCGCACCGCGCGGTCCTCGGTGCGCTGGGTGACCGGGACGAAGTGGCGGATCGTCCCGTCGACCACGATCGTCGGCAACCCCTCTGCCTGGACGACGCCGACGTGGCGCCCCGAGTAGGTGGATTCGCCGGCGTAATCGGTGAGGACGCGGTAGTCGGTGATCGGGTGGGCGACTCCGTCGGTGGTCAGCACGGCCCCAGCCGACACCCTGATCCCTGACTTCTCGTATTCGCCGTAGGCACTGAATGCGGTCCCGTCGGCGAGCCAGCCGGCCACCCATTCCCCGGTGTAGGAATCCCATTCACGCGGACCCCACGAATGGTCCCGAAACGACGTCACCTTCTCGAGCACCCAGGTCCGCGTCCCGACCCGGATGGTCCCCGAGAGATGACCGAACTGCTCGTAATGGTCGCTGGCGAAGGTCGACTCGCCGGGCGTGCAGTCGCCGCCACCGTCACTGTTGATCACGAACATCGGACTCGATGCCTCGTAGGTGAGCGAGATCTCGCAGTCCTCGGCGGGCGCGTTCTTGAGAGCGATTCGTCCGTTCTCTGCCATCAGGGACGGATGCGTCACGCGCGCAACCGAGTTGCGGTAGGTGATCGTCGCCTTTCGAGTGGGCTCGGTGAACACGATCTCGAGGCCTTGACCGGCGAACCCGTCGTTGGTGTCCCGGGGTGTCCGACCCGCACGAAATGCGATCGCGCCGCCCGGCAGCGTCAGTTGCACCGAAGTCTCGCTGTAGCCGAGATTCGGACGGTTGCCGATGCGCACGAGACCGCCCAATTGCGAGACGGGGTCGACAAAGTTGAAGTAGACGCTTTCGTTGAAGTTGTGGACGTCGGCGGGGTCGTGCGTCCCTTCGGCGTCGGCGCCGTACTTGCACACGGTGAACGGCTGGTTGGTCATTGTGCTCCTCTGTCTGCGGCGATCAGCTCAGAAACGCTGCGCCGGCGAAGGATCGAGTGGGGGGAAGACAGCAGGTCGGCGCTCCAGAAAGGACATGACGCCCTCCCGAGCATCATCGGAGTCGACTCGACCGGCGTAGATTCGGGACTCCTGGGCCGCAGCCGGACCCGGGTGGGAGTGGAGCCACGCGCTCGAGAGCAACCTCTTGGACAATGCCACGGACGTAGGCGAGGTGTCCCGGGCGAACAATCGCGCGTACTCATGGGCGACCGACATCACCTGATCGGCTGGGACCACCTTCGTGAGGAAGCCCGCTTCGTAAGCCTCAGCTGCATCGAAGACTCGGCCCGTCAGCAACCAATCGGCAGCACGACCCAACCCGACCAGTCGCGGGAGGAACCAGGACGACGCACCTTCGGGGACGACACCCCGCTGAGTGAACACGAACCCGAACCGGGCGTTCTCACTCGCGATGCGGATGTCCATCGCTGCGGCGATCGTCGCCCCGCCGCCGATGGCATGCCCGTTCAACGCTGCGATGACCGGCTTGCACATCGAGAACAACCGCTCGCTGATCCGGCCCGCCGGCTCACGGTAACCCGTCGGGGTGTGACCGTCGACGTCCTCGACCAGCGCTCGCGACAGCGTCTCGGGCCCGTCGAGATCGGCTCCCACGGAGAAGGATTCGCCGGCTCCGGTGACGATCACCGCGCGGACATCAGGATCGCGGTCGGCACGATCCAAGGCATGGAGGGCATCCACGAGCATCTGGACCCGCATGCCGTTGCGGCGCTGCGGAGCATCGAGTGTGATGACGGCGACGCCATCCGCGATCTCGTAACCCACCTCGTCGTACGATCTGTTCACAGCGCGTTGTGCTGCAGACGAACCCGTCACAGCCCGCCACCGCAGACCAGGACCTGTCCGGTGATGTAACTCGACTCCGGGCTGCACAACAGATAGACGGCCCCGGCCGCCTCCTCGACCGTTCCGGCACGTCCGAGGGCGATCCCCTTCGTCGCCGCTTCCATCACCGCCGGATCCATCCCGACCCTGATGTCGCGGTCCTCGACCTTGATCGTCTTCGCCTCAGTGGTCACCGACGTCAGACGCGTGCTGATCACGCCGTAGGCCACCGCGTTGGAGGTCACGTTGTAGCGTCCCCACTCCTTGGCGATGGTCTTGGTGAGGCCGACCATTCCGGCTTTGGCCGACGAATAGTTCGCCTGGCCGGGGTTGCCGAGCAGACCCGAGGTCGAGGAGATGTTGACGACCTTGCGGCAGGGAACCGAACCCTGCTCGCGCTCCCGTTTGACCGCTGCGCTGATGACCGGTTGAGCGGCGCGCAGGATTCGGAACGGCGCGGTCAGATGCACATCGAGGATGTCGGCCCACTGCTTGTCGGTCATCTTCTGGATCACACTGTCCCAGGTGTAGCCGGCGTTGTTCACGATGATGTCGACACCGCCGAAGTTGTCCACCGCGGTCGTCACGAAACGGTCGGCGAATTCGGGGTCGGTGACGCTGCCGATGCAGGCGACCGCCTGCCCTCCTGCTGACTCGATCTCGGCCACAACCTCTTTCGCCGGCTCTGGATCGAGGTCGTTGACCACCACCCGAGCTCCCTCGGAAGCGAGCTTCACGGCAACCGCACGGCCGATTCCTCGGCCCGAACCCGATACCAGCGCGACTTTGTCCTGCAGTTTCTGCACGCTCACGTGCTGCCTCCCAAGGCGTTTCGGCGTTCGTGGGGTCCGCGCGATTGCCGCGCCGCCCCACCGGTGTGGAATCTTGTGATCGTAGTCACTGGGGTGAATGCTAACTTCGGCCTATATGAAGAGTCAATAGCCCACTGACTGGTGAAATGAGCGTGTTGTTAGTGACGACTTTATGTGGTTTGGTGATGTCACCAGCCTCGAGAACACACCGAACGAAAGATGGACCATGACGAATGTCTGCATCAGCGGTGTAGGGATGATGCCCTTCACCAAGCCGGGCAAGAGCCAGACCTATGACCAGATGGGCGCAACCGCCGCGCGCGCGGCGCTCGCCGACGCGGGACTGGACTACTCGGACGTGCAACAGGCCTATGTGGGCTATGTCTACGGCGATTCGACATCCGGGCAGAACGCGCTGTACGAGATCGGCATGAGCGGCATCCCGGTCGTCAACGTCAACAACAACTGCTCGACCGGTTCGAGCGCCCTGTGGTTGGCTCGCCAGGCCGTCGCCGCCGGCACCGCCGACTGCGTGCTCGCTCTGGGGTTCGAGCAGATGCAGCCCGGAGCGCTGGTCAACGCCTACGGCGATCGCCCCAGCCCCACCGAGCGTGGCGAGAAGATCGCGCAGTCGCGGCCCGACGGCGACGCGCCCGCACCCATGGCTGCCAAGATGTTCGGTGGCGCAGGCATCGAGTACATGGACCGTCACGGAGTCACGGCAGAGGTCTTCGGCCGTGTCTCGGTGAAGGCACGTGCGCACGCCGGCCGGAATCCGCTGGCGGTGTTCCGCGATCCGATCGACCTCGACACTGTGATGACGTCGAAGCAGATCTGGGGACCCTTGACCCTGCTGATGTGCTGCCCGCCGACCAACGGCGCAGCCGCAGCCATCGTCTGCAGCGAGGAGTTCGCCCGCGCCCGGGGCATCGACGCCAGCGTCCGCCTCCGCGCGCAATCGATGGTGACCGACGTCCCCGGGACCTTCGACACCACCGACATGATGCGTGTAGCCGGCTACGACATGACCGCCAAAGCCGCGGCCGAAGTCTACGAGCTGTCCGGCGTCGATCCGCTCGACATCCCCGTCGTCGAACTGCACGACTGCTTCTCCACCAATGAGGTCATCACCTACGAAGGGCTCGGACTCACCCCAGAGGGCACCGCGGAGAAGTTCGTCCTCGACGGCGACAACACCTACGGCGGTCGCGTCGTGACCAACCCGTCCGGCGGCCTGTTGTCCAAGGGGCATCCACTCGGAGCCACGGGCCTCGCCCAGTGCGCCGAGTTGGTGTGGCAGTTGCGCGGCCAGGCCGGCGATCGCCAGGTCGAGGGCGCTCGTATCGCCCTGCAGCACAATCTCGGACTGGGCGGTGCATGCGTCGTGGGTCTGTACGAGAAGGTGTCCTGATGCCTCTCGACCGAGCGATTCTCGACGTCGAGTCCCCAACCGTCGTCGCCGACATAGAACGCGGCCGTATCCGCCAGTTCGCCACCGCCATCGGCGAATACGATCCGATCCATCACGACCGTGACGCCGCGGTCGCCGCCGGCCATCCCGACGTCCTCGCGCCGCCGACCTTCCTCTTCGGTCTCGAGCTGGAGAACTCCGACGTGTTCGGCGACCTCGCGGCACACGGGGTCGACCTGGGTACGGTTCTCCACGGCGAACAGCGGTTCAGATACTTCGCCGACGTGCACGCAGGCGACACCGTCGGCTTCGCCACCCGTTACGTCGACGCCTACTCGAAAGCCGGGGGCGCCCTGGACTTCCTGGTGCGACGTACGACGGTGAGCCGCGGCGACGAGGTGGTCGCAGAACTCGAGAGCGTCAGCGTGATCAGAAATCCACAGGAACCGACATGAGCGCACCAGCCCCCGGCGACGTGGTCGCCGAATTGAGACCCGGCGCGGTGACCCGCACCACGCTCGCGCTCTTCGCCGGCGCATCAGGCGATCACAACCCCATCCACATCGACATCGATTCGGCCCGCGCCTCGGGCATGGACGACGTGTTCGCCCACGGGATGCTGTCCATGGCTTACCTGGGACGCCTGTTGACCCAGCGCTTTCCGCAGAGCAGTATCCGGGAGCTGTCGACGCGGTTCACCGCGATCACACCGGTCCTCGCCGAGCCGGTCCTCACCGCCACCGTGAAAGAGCTGGTGAGCGTCGACGACGAGCAGCGCGTCGTGCTCGATCTCGACGTCCGGCTGGCGGATGGCACCCGAACGCTTGCCGGCACCGCCGTCGTGGCTTGGTCCGGTCCTGATCGGGACGCGAATGCGACACTTGCTCCATGACCGACACCACCCACGTCGCGCCCACCTCCCTCACCCGGGGTGAACATCGAGCCGAACAGATCGTGCGAGCCGCGACCCTACTGTTCCAGGATCTGGGATATCAGAACGTCAGCATCGACCAGATCGGCTCGGCGGTCGGCCTCACCGGCCCGGCCATGTACCGGCATTTCAAAGGGAAGTACGCAATCCTGGTGCAGGCGTTGCGCAGCCAGGTCGCCCTGGTCGAAAACCTGACCGACCGGGCGGATCGAGAAGGCACGACCCCGCAGGAGCGTCTCGATCTGTTTCTCGACGGCCTTTCCGACATCACCGCCAACGGCGACGAAGCCACCCTGTGGCGTCGAGAACAGCGACACCTGCGCGACGCCGATCGGGCCGAGTTCGAGGAGGACTTCCGCAAGAACCGCGACCGCATCGCATCGAAGATCGCCGCAGTCAGACCCGAGACCCGCAAGCAGGACCGAGAATTGCTCGGGTTCGCGGTGTTGACCATGTACTCCAACACCCCCAGTGTTCGAGGCAATCTGACGCCCGAACGCCTGATCAGCGTCCAGCAGGCGATCGCTCGAGAAATCATCAACTGCCGACTCCCCGCTGTCGACACCGACGTCGTCACGGCCCCCACGCCGGCACTTCGCCGGCCCGCCGGTCGCCGGGAGCGAATCCTCACGGCCTCGACCGCCTTGTTCGACGAGCGAGGCTTCTACGACGTGCGTATCGACGACATCGCGAAGGCGTCGGAGATGTCGGTGGCGACTCTGTATCAGCATGTGACCGGCAAGACCCAGGTGCTGAGCGCGATCCTGGAGCGTGGTGCCGAAGGTCTGCTCTACGTCACCGCCGAAGCCCTCGCACACGCGACGACGCCGGCGGAAGTTCTCCGGGCGCTCATCGACACCTATGTTCGCCAGGCACTCGGCGTTCATGGACGCATCATGCACATTCTCGCCGCGGACCTTCTCTATCTCTCCGACGACGAACAGCTCCGCCTGCGCGAAACCCAGCGCGAATACATCGCCGAGTGGATGGAGGCGATCTCCGCGCTGTCCGACGAGGTGACCGGCGACGACGCGCGCGCACTCGCGCAGGCGGCGATCGCCGTCATCACCGACGTCTGCCAGAACCCCGAACTCAAGTCCCGTCCGGGCCTCGCCGAGCAACTGTCGGCGCTCGCACACGCAATGGTCATTCCCAGGGGTCTCGAACCCTCGTGATGTCCCACATTCCGAAGGAACGCACGCCATGTCCTCTTCCGAACCCCGCAGCGCCGTCGTCATAGGAGGTGCCTCCGGAATCGGAGCCGCGATCGCACGCGCGCTGGCCGCCGACGGAGCGGTGGTCACCGTCGCCGACCGCAATCTCGACCTCGCCGAATCCATTGCCGCCGAGCTGGGTTCGCCGCATGATGCCGCAGCGGTCGACGTCGTCGACGAAGACTCGATCCGCGAACTGTTCCACTCCGTTCGAGCGCACCGCGGGCACGTGGACGTCGTCGTGAACAGCGCCGGACTCAGCGTCGCCGGAGCGGTCACGGACTTGGCCATCGAGAAGTTCCGCCGCGTTGTCGATGTCTGTCTCACCGGAGCGTTCGCGGTCATCAAGCAGGCGGCGCGGGCAATGGACGACGGCGGGGTCATCATCTCGCTGTCGTCGCTGAACGCGCGGCAGCCGGGAACCGGGATGAGCGCCTACTGCTCGGCGAAGGCCGGCCTGGCCATGCTCACCCAGGTGGCCGCACTCGAGCTCGCCGAGCGGAAGATCCGCGTCAATGCGATCGCGCCCGGAATCGTGATGACTCCCCTCACGACACCGTCGATGTCGGTGCCGGGCCTCGAGGAGGACTACCTGGCCAACACCCCGCTGGGGCGGTCGGGAACTCCCGAGGAGGTCGCCGAAGCCGCCGTCTACATGACGCACGCGTCATGGCTCACCGGAGAGAGCCTCGACCTCAACGGCGGCGCACACCTGGCCCGCTACCCGGATCTGCTGGGCCACTTCCAGCGCGCCTCGGCAGGGTGACCGACGCCTGACGCCACTCAGTCGAGCCGCCAGTCCTCGTACGCGCGTGGGTCGTTGATCGGTTCGACGTGCATCGTCACGTTCAGTCCGTCGACCGCGCTGCGCAGTTCGTCCTCGACCCGCTCGGCGAGGTCGTGTGCGCGCTGCACCGACCAGTCGCCGGGCACCAGCATGTGCATCTGCACGAATCGCTCATGACCCGCCTCGCGCGTGCGGATGTCGTGGAAGTCGATTCGATCGGCGCGGTGCGCGGCGAGGACCCGGTCGATGGTGGCCCGCTCGTCGTCGGGCAGTGCCGCGTCCATCAGCCCCGCACCGGATCGCCACACCAGCCGGCCGCCCACGACCAGGATGTTGACCGCCACCGCGATGGCGATCAGGGGATCGAGCGGCAGCCAGCCCGTGGCGGCCACCAGGAAGACGCCGACGACCACCCCGATGGTCGTCCACACGTCGGTCATGAGGTGTTTGCCGTCGGCTTCGAGTGTCAGTGACCGATGGCGGCGCCCGGCTCGGATGAGCACCCAGCCGACGACCGCATTGACGGCGGTCGCACCGATCGAGATCGCCAGTCCGACACCGACTTCCTCGAGCCCCTGCGGATGGAACAGACGGTCGGCGGCCGTGACGATGATGACGACCGCCGCGACGACGATCATCACGCCCTCGAACACCGCCGAGAAGTACTCGGCCTTCGTGTGTCCGAAGTTGTGACTCCGGTCGGCCGGCTTCGCCGCCACCCGCAGAGCCACGAAGGCTCCCACCGCCGCAACGAGATTGACCACCGACTCCAGCGCGTCGGAGAGCAGACCGACCGAACCGGTGATCCGCCACGCGATCAGCTTGAGACCGATCACGACGATCGCGGTCGCGATGCTCAGTACCGCGAACGCCGACAGATCACGGCGTGGGGTGCGCGTCGTCACGGCCATGCCCCCGGTCAGGCCGCGAGCCCCCGGCGCCGCAGCAACGGGTCTATCCGCGGTCGGCGACCGATCAGGCCTTCGTGCGCGACAAGCGGATCGACGCTGTCGCCGCGGGACAGAGTGGCGTCGGCGAATCGCCGGCCGTTCTCGCGCTGCAGCCCGCCCTCGGCGAGGAACCACTGCTCGGTCTCGGCGTCGAGCACCTCCGACCAGATGTAGCTGTAGTACCCGGCGGAGTAGCCGCCGCCGAAGATGTGGTTGAAGTACGCACTCCGGTAGCGCGGCGGGATCAGCTCGGTGTGGAGTCCCGCGTCGGCGAGCGCCTGCGACTCGAAGGTCTCGACATCGGCGATCGCCTCGGCCTCCGACACGGACAGCCGATGCCAGGCGAGGTCCAGGGAGGACGCGGCGAGGTATTCGATGGTCCCGTGTGCAGATTCGGTTCCGGCCGATTCCCGTGCCGCCTCGGCCAGTTCGGCCGGGATGGGCTCGCCGGTCTCGTGGTGCCGGGCGTAGTTGGCCAGCACGTCGGGGTGCAGCGCCCACATCTCGTTCACCTGCGACGGAAACTCGACGAAGTCCCGCGGGACCGACGTACCGGACTGCGACGGGTACTCGACCGTCGACAACAGCCCGTGCAGCGCGTGTCCGAACTCGTGGAAGAGGGTGGTGAGCTGATCCATCGTGAGCAGACACGGCTGTCCGGCATCGGGCTTGGTCAGGTTCAGCACGTTCACGATGATCGGATGGGTCTGCAGCACCGACGACTGGTCGACGATGTTGTTCATCCATGCGCCACCGCGTTTCGACGGTCGGGCATAGAAGTCGCCGAGGAACAGGCCGATGCCGACGCCCGTGTCGTCGCGCACCTCCCACGCGCGTACGTCCGGGTGATACAGCGGCAGATCGGTCAGCTCGACGAAGCGCAGTCCGTACAACGTGTTCGCGGCGTGGAAGACGCCCCGGGTCAGCACCGTGTCGAGTTCGCAGTAGTCCGCGAACTCGTCGAGTGGCACCGACGCCTGCGACCGCTTCTCGCGGTCGAGCCAGTACGTGAGATCGGCGGGACCGATCGGCGCATCGCCCGCGAATTCGGTGAGACGGGTGAGTTCGCGGCCGCCGGCACGCATGGCCGACGCGTTGAGTTCCCGGAGCATGTCGTCGACCGCCGCCGGGTTCGGTGCGGTCTGCTCGGCGATGACGAACTCGGCATGGTCGCGGTAACCGAGCAATTCGGCGCGCCGCGCCCGCAAGCGGACGATCTCGAGGACCAGGTCGCGGGTGTCGTGCTCGTTGCCTCGAGCGCACCGGTTCACCGATGCTTCGAACACCCGTTGCCGCACATCGGCGTTCGCCAGTTCGGTCAGCACCGACTGGCTCGTCGGCAACTCGAGCGTGATGAGGTGCCCGTTCTCGTGTCCCGCCTCGATCGCGGCGCGTCGCGCGGCCGCGATCTGCCCGGCGGACAGGCCGTCGAGGTCGGTTGCGTCGCCGACGAGAACCGCCGATTCGTTGGTGTCGTCGAGGATCTTCTGGGAGAACGTCGTGGTGAGATAGGCCAGCCGAGAGGCGATCTCGCGCATCTCCTGCTGCGCGTCGGCCGGGAGTCCGGCGCCGGCGCGAACGGATTCCCGGTACCGCTTGTCGAGCAGCCGACGCTGCGGCTCGGTGAGGCCGAGATCGTCGGCGCGCGCGTGGAGGTCGGAGATGCGCTCGAACAGAACCGGATTCATCGCGATCGTGTTCGCGTGATCGGTGAGGAGCGTCGAGAGCTCCTGGGAGATCTCGTTCCGCTTCGGGTTCGTGTCCGGTCCGACGAGGTTGAAGAAGATCCCCGCCGCGCGCGCCAGGTCGCGGCCCGAGAGCTCGAGCGCCTCGATCGTGTTGACGAACGTGGGCGCTGCGACCTCGGCCGCGATCGCTTCCACCTCGGCGACATGTGACGCCATGGCCGAGGTGAACGCCGGCAGGAAGTCGTCGTCGGAGATCGACCTGAAGTCGGGGAGATCGTAGGGCAGACCGCTGTGAACCAGTACCGGATTCACGCTCGTGGAGCCCTGCCCTGCCGCCATCGTCTCCCCTTCGGTCATCACTTCCCCTTCGGCTTGTCACCCACCGCGTCGGTGGAGAGCGCGGCCACGAACGCCTCCTGCGGGACGTCGACCCGGCCGATGGTCTTCATCCGCTTCTTGCCCTCTTTCTGCTTCTCGAGCAGCTTGCGCTTACGGCTGATGTCGCCGCCGTAACACTTCGCGAGCACGTCTTTGCGGATGGCGCGGATGTTCTCGCGCGCGATGATCTTGGAGCCGACCGCAGCCTGCACGGGAACTTCGAACTGCTGACGCGGGATGAGCTCCTTGAGCTTGATCGCCATCCGGTTGCCGTACGCGTAGGCGGCGTCCTTGTGCACGATCGCACTGAACGCGTCCACGGCCTCGCCCTGCAGGAGGATGTCGACCTTCACCAGGTCGGCCTCCTGTTCGCCCGCCTCCTCGTAGTCGAGGCTGGCGTAGCCACGCGTGCGGGACTTCAGCGCGTCGAAGAAGTCGAAGATGATCTCCGCCATCGGCAGCGTGTACCGCAGTTCCACGCGCGTCTCCGACAAATAGTCCATGCCGCCGAGCTCGCCGCGGCGGGACTGACACAGCTCCATGATCGCGCCGATGAACTCGCTCGGCGCGATGACCGTCGTCTTGACGATCGGCTCGTAGATGTGCCGGGTCTTGCCCTCCGGCCAGTCCGACGGGTTGGTGACCACGTGCTCGGAACCGTCTTCCATCTCCACGCGGTAGACGACGTTGGGGGCGGTCGAGATCAGGTCGAGGTTGAACTCGCGCTCGAGTCGTTCGCGGGTGATCTCCATGTGCAGCAGGCCGAGGAAGCCGCAGCGGAACCCGAAGCCGAGCGCGACCGAGGTCTCCGGCTCGAAGGTCAGTGCGGCGTCGTTGAGTTGCAGCTTCTCGAGTGCCTCACGCAACACCGGGTAGTCGGAGCCGTCGAGCGGATACAGACCCGAGTAGACCATCGGCTGCGGCTCCCGGTACCCGGTGAGCGCCTGCTCGGCGCCGTGCCGGGCGGTGGTGACGGTGTCACCGACCTTCGACTGCCGCACGTCCTTCACACCGGTGATCAGGTAACCGACCTCGCCGACACCCAGACCCTTGGTCGGCTTCGGCTCCGGGGACACGATGCCCACCTCGAGCAACTCGTGCGTGGTCCCGGTCGACATCATCAGGATCTTCTCCCGCGGCACGACCTTGCCGTCGACGACACGGACGTAGGTGACCACGCCGCGGTAGGTGTCGTAGACCGAGTCGAAGATCATCGCCCGCGCCGGGGCATCGGGGTCGCCCACCGGGGCGGGCACCGAGCGGATGACCTCGTCGAGCAGTTCGGTCACGCCGACACCGGTCTTGCCCGACACCCGCAGCACGTCCTCGGGTTCGCATCCCACGATGTGCGCGAGCTCGGCGGCGTAGCGCTCGGGGTCGGCCGCGGGCAGATCGATCTTGTTCAGCACCGGGATGATGGTGAGGTCGTTCTCCATCGCCAGATACAGGTTGGCGAGCGTCTGCGCCTCGATGC
The DNA here is from genome assembly GCF_040547295.1 of Gordonia sp. PvP123. Taxonomy (NCBI): domain Bacteria; kingdom Bacillati; phylum Actinomycetota; class Actinomycetes; order Mycobacteriales; family Gordoniaceae; genus Gordonia; species Gordonia sp. PvP123. The sequence goes on from NZ_JBEPPN010000007.1 coordinate 95,790, forward strand.
CCTGCGCGGCGTCGACGAGGAGCACCGCGCCCTCACACGCCTCGAGCGCGCGCGAGACCTCATAGGTGAAGTCGACGTGCCCGGGGGTGTCGATGAGATGCAGGACGTAGTCCTCGTCGCCCGCCGCGGACTTCACCGTCCAGGGCAGACGCACGTTCTGCGCCTTGATGGTGATGCCGCGCTCGCGCTCGATGTCCATCCGGTCGAGATATTGCGCCCGCATCTGCCGCTCTTCGACGACGCCGGTGAGCTGCAGCATCCGGTCCGCCAGCGTCGACTTGCCGTGGTCGATGTGGGCGATGATGCAGAAGTTCCGGATACGTGCCGGATCGGTGAAGGTGGTGTCGGCGAAGTTGGGAATGGGAACTACTCCTCGAACGAGAACTGCGGTAGAGAACGGATGCGGATACAGGTTGTGGTCCAGTTTCTCATGACCGGCCGACGCACCGCGCCCGGCCACGTCTCCCTTCGAGACGGCCCTCCGCAAGCTCCGGGCCTCCTCAGGGATCGGAGGGGCCGGCCCTCCGCAAGCTCCGGGCCTCCTCAGGGATCGGGGAAGTCCGTGAACCGCGACGAGGCGCTACCGTGGCAGCCGTGTCCGCGTCCACCGTCACCACCATCGAGTCCGACGACGTCGCCGCCGAGGTCCACCGTCCGGGCACCCCGGGTCGGGCCACGTTCGTCCTCGCGCACGGCGCGGGCGGTAATCGCGACGCCGTGATCCTCCGCGCCCTGGCCGACGAGCTGTGCGACCGCGGGTTCGTCGTCGCCCGCATCGACCTGCCGTACCGGCGACGTCGCCCCAAGGGACCGCCCAGCCCGTCGACCTCACCCGCCGACCGGGACGGGATCCGTGCGGCGTGTGCCATGTTCCGCGGCGAGTCCGACGGGCCGCTGTTCGTCGGCGGACACTCCTATGGTGGCCGGCAGGCCTCGATGGCCGTCGCCGACGACGGGCGGGCGCTGGCCGACGGTCTGCTGCTGACGTCCTATCCGCTGCATCCCCCCGGCAAACCCGACCGGCTGCGCACCGAGCACCTGCCGTCGATCACCGTGCCCACGCTCGTGGTCCACGGCAGCACCGACCCGTTCGGCACCACCGACGAGATGAGCCGCGCCATCGCTCTCATCGATGCGCCGACGCACATCGTCGAACTGGAGAAGGTCGGACACGACCTCAATCCGAAGCGGAAGCCGACCGCGTCGCTCACCGCCGACGCGGTACGCGACTTCCTGTTGCCCCTGTTCCCGGATACCGAGGAGACACACCAGTGACCAGCCGCGACGTCCGGCCCGATCTGAGGCCGACCGGCGACCTCGCCCGCACCATCAGCTACTCCCCCGACCTCGACGGCGACGCCGATCCGGGCGAGATCGTGTGGACCTGGGTCGCCTACGAGGACGATCCGAGCCAGGGGAAGGACCGGCCGGTACTGGTCGTCGGCCGCGACGCCCGTGCCGAACAGGCCGACACCGTGCTCGGCCTCATGCTGTCGAGCAAGGACCACCGGTCCGACGGCAATTGGCTTCCTGTGGGATCGGGCCCATGGGACTCCCAGGGCCGGCCCAGCTTCGTCCGCCTCGACCGCGTGCTCGTCGTCGACGATGACGGAATCCGCCGGGAGGGAGCAATTCTCGGTCGTCCGACATTCGACACGGTCGCGCACGAACTCCGCGAGCACTACGGCTGGCGCTGACCGGCCACCGAGACCTCAGGCAAGCCTGGTGATCTCGACGATGACGTCGAGATCGGTGGCGCCTCCGCCGGTGTAGATGCCCTTCAGCGGCGACACATCGGCGTAGTCGCGGCCCACACCCACCGACACATGCTGTTCGGTGATCGGGGTGTCGTTGGTCGGGTCGTATCCCCACCATCCGCCCGTCCACGCCTCGATCCAGGCATGGCTCTGACCCTGCACCGTCTTGTCGATCTCGGCGTCGGGCTCGGGATGGAGGTAGCCGGACACGTAGCGCGCCGGGATACCGAGGCCGCGGAGCATCAGCAGGGTCAGATGCGCGTAGTCCTGACACACGCCCTTGCGGTCGGTCCACGCGTCGACAGCCGTGGTGTGCACACCCGTCGTACCGGGGACGTACTCCATCTCGGTGTGGATGAAGCGGCACACGGCCTCGACGGCCTCCTGGGGAGTCAGCCCCTTGGTGACCTTCTTCGCGGTCGAGAGCAGCGGCCGGTTGCGGGCCACATACGGTGTGTACGAGAGCATCTCGTCATACCGATCGATGACGTGATCGCTGTTGACGTCCTCCCACGACACCTGGTCCTCCTCGACGGGCCGGTGCCCGGCCTCGGTCTCGACGACCGACAGTCCCGAGACCTCGAGTTCGTGGTGCGGGGCATGCAGATCGAATGCGGTGACCGCCGTGCCCCAGTAATCCGTGTAGCGGTAGGACCTCGTCGCGGGGATGGTCTCGACGCGGTTCACGATGACGTTCTGCCTGGTGTCACTGCGGGGAGTGAGCCGGGCTTCGTTGTACGACGAGGTGACCGGGCTGTGGTAGGCGAAACCGGTGGAATGGACGACACGCAGGCGCCAGCTCACAGTTCACTCTCCTCGATGACGTGCGAGTCGCTGACCCGGGCGTCGGCCCACGAGACATAGGGCGACACATGGAAATACTGTTTCGTGACGGCTTCGTTCACGGCCTGGCAGGTGTCCTGCAGGTCGACGAGGCGGTCCTGCAGATCGTCGAGCAACTTCCCCGGCTCGAGGAACTCCAGCGAACTGCGCGCACGACCGAGGAGCAGTTGCGCCTCCGCCTGGGCGCCGACCCTGCTGGGCCCCTTCTCGAGCTGGCCCAGATTGTGCTCGGCGACGCTGAGCGCGTGGAAGATCGACCGCGGGAACAGTCGGTCGAGGAGCATGAACTCGACGATGTTCTCCGCGTCCAGGACACCGCGGTAGGTGCGCAGGTAGGTGTCGTGCCCGCCGGCGGACACGAGCACGTTGACCCATGCCGGCGACGACGTCCGATCACCGGCGCGGGACAACAACATCCGGATCGTCATGTCGACCCGCTCCACCGACCGGCCCAGCAGCAGGTACCGGTAACCGTCGTCGTGGCTGAGGGTCGCATCGGCGAGGCCGGCGAACATCGCCGCCCGGTTCTTCACATACGACAGGAACTCGTGCGGACCGAGACGACGTGACCGACGCTCGGCGGCGTCGAGCCCGTTGTAGGTGGTGTTCAAGCACTCCCACAACTCGCTCGAGGTGACCTCGCGCGCGCCGCGGGCATTCTCCCGCGCCGCGCGGATGAGGTCGACGATCGATCCCACCGCATCGGCGTCGTAGGCGACGCGCTCGGTCAGCGACCAGACATCGAGTTCGTCGTCGTCCTCCGGCGCCGTGAGACCGAGCACCTGGATGATCAGTCGCGCCTGCCGGTCGACGTCGACCGTGGTGTCCTCGAGGATCTGGTGGATCGCGACGTCGAGGATTCGCGCCATGTCATCGGCGCGCTCGACGTACCTGCCGATCCAGTACAGCGACTCCGCGTTCCGCGCCAGCATCATCGGACGTCACCGCCCTGCCGCTGCGACATCGTGCCGGACCGGGTTGCCCTGCCGGGAAGAGACATCGAATCCAGTTGCTGCGTCATGTCACCCAGCTGCTGGGTCATCGAACCCTGCTGTTGCTGCTGGGTCTGCGTGTGTACCGGATCGGGGGCACTCTCGGCGGGGCGGGCGGCGGCGACGCCGCTCGTCGTGACGACTTTCGCACCCGACAGCTCGCGATCCCCCTCCGAGGTGCGCGAGGCGAGCACCCAGGTGTCCTTGGAACCGCCGCCCTGGCTCGAGTTCACGACCAGCGATCCCTCGGGGAGCGCGACCCGGGTGAGGCCGCCGGGCAGGACCCACACGGACTCACCGTCGTTGACCGCGAACGGACGCAGGTCGACGTGGCGCGGACGGATGTCGTCGCCGATCTTGGTCGGCACCGTCGACAGCTGCACCACCGGCTGCGCGATCCACCCGCGCGGGTCGTTGCGGACCTTGCGTGCCAGGGCGTCCAGTTCGGCCCCGGTCGCGTCGGGTCCGAAGACGATGCCGTATCCACCCGACCCCTCAACGGGTTTGACGACGAGTTCGTCGATGCGGTCGAGCACCTCTTCGCACTCGTCGGGCAGCCAGCAGCGCAACGTGTCCACGTTCTGCAGGCTCGGCTTCTCGCCGAGGTAGTACTGGATGATCTCCGGGACGTAGGTGTAGATCAGCTTGTCGTCGCCGACGCCGTTGCCGACGGCGCTGGAGATCACGACGTTGCCCGCGCGGGCCGCGTTGAGCAGGCCGGCCACACCGAGCATCGAATCCGGGCGGAACTGCATGGGGTCGAGGTAGTCGTCGTCGATGCGTCGGTAGATGACGTCGACCCGCTGCTCGCCCTCGGTGGTGCGCATGTACACGACGTTGTCGCGGCAGAAGAGGTCTCGACCCTCCACCAGCTCGACGCCCATCAGCCGCGCCAGCAGCGAGTGCTCGAAGTAGGCGGAGTTGGCCACGCCGGGGGTGAGCACGACGATGTTCGGGTCGGCCTCGTTGAACGCTGCCGATGCACGCAGGGCACGGAGCAGGTGACTCGGATAGTCGGCGACCGCGCGGACCTTGTGCTTGGAGAACAGGTCCGGGAACACGCGCGCCATGGCCCGCCGGTTCTCGAGCACATAGGACACGCCCGACGGCGACCGCAGGTTGTCCTCGAGGACGCGGAAGTCACCGTTCTCGTCGCGGATGAGGTCGATACCCGCGACGTGGATGCGAACACCGTTGGGCGGGCGGATGTTTGCGGCCTGCCGGTGAAAGTGCTCGCAGGAGTGGACGAGCCGCTTGGGCAACACCCCGTCGCGCAGGATCTCCTGCTCGCCGTAGATGTCGTCGAGGAAGAGTTCGAGGGCCTGCACGCGCTGGGTGATGCCGGCCTCGAGCTTGTTCCATTCCGCCGCCGAGATCACCCGCGGCACAACATCCAACGGGAACGGACGCTCCTTGCCCGAGAGCGAGAACGTCACCCCCTGGTCGAGGTAGGCGCGCCCGAGTGCTTCCACCCGGGCCTCGACGAGGTCGGACTGATCCTCGTCGGCCATCGCCTTGTAGATGCCGCGGTAGGGCGTGCGCACCTCGCCGGCGGCGTCGAACATCTCGTCATAAGCCTTGCCGTACGGGCCTTTTGCGTACCCGCCGAAGTTGCCGGTGAAGTTGTCCCCGGACGCGTTGTCGCCCGCACCCTTCGACGATCGGCCGCCGGAACCAGAACCCTTGGTCGAGCCGGATCGTCCGGCGGCCGGCCGCCCGGACGAGGTGGACGACGCCGCTTTCGCGGCTGCGGACTTACGCGCCGCCTTCTTGGCTGGCGCACTTGTCGATGCGGGGGTCATAAACTGCCATGGTGCTACAGAATGTCGAAATCGGCAGGACGTCGACCGGCCGTGTCACCGTCGAAGCCGGACGGCCGTCCGGCGCGCGTCGATCACGATGATCGACGCGCGGCGATCACCCGCCGCTTGACCCTCCGCAACACATTCGCCGCTCGCGTCCGCGCACGCGGACCCACCTTGGGCAGCGGCGCCGCGAGCACCATCGCCGCGATGGTGTCGAGCGCGACGTCGAGCACCTCGCCGTCCGAGGGCGACGGTACGTCGCCGGCGTCGTGCTTTGGCGACACCACCAGATCGTCGAGATCGCCGGCGACGTCGTAACCGGCCGCACGGACCGCCGCGACCATCCGCCGCGACTCCCCCGCCGCCCATTCCCGACTCTTGTCCGAGAGCCCCTGCGGCGGACCGGAGGGCGCCTCGAACAGGATCTCCCCGATCAGCTGTCCCTTGATGATCCGCTCGTACCGGCGCCATTCGATGGTCTCGGGCTGCAGGCGGCGGTTGAGGCCGCGCAGGAACTCGGCCTGCGGTGCGGACAGCGAACTGTTCAGGCTGGGGACGGGAATGCGTAGCGGGGTGGGGTCGATGTCCATCACCCGCAGGAACCGATCCCACAACGTGTCACCCCGCGCGGCCCCACGCCCTGGCACGGTGACGACGTGTACGCGCTCGGGTCCGACGAATCGCGACCAGCGTTCCAGGATGCCGATGTAGTCCTGGAACTCCCAGAACGGTTCCTCGTCCAAGTCGGCGGCCGGGGATTCGAGCGCGACGGGCCCATCGTTGCGGCGCCCCTCGGATGCGAACGCCACCGAGTCGACGAACTCGTCGAACGACGCCCGGCGCTGGTTCTTGACGTTTTCCTGCCAGACCGACGGGAGCTGACGGCCCAGGTCCCGCACGGTCGCGATCACATGCACCTCGTCGGCGAAGGACAGATCGGCCATCAGCCGCTCGATCTGCTCGACGGTCGCGGTGCTGTAGAGCTCGTGCGAGAGCAGCGACGTCTGCGGCCAGGCCCGGATCTGACCGAGCAGCTTCGGCCAGGTGCCCGCGAACGCGGGATCGACCCAGTCGAGGTAGCGGTCCGGCTGCAGGTGCACCGCGGCATGGAAGTGATCGGAGATCACGTTGCCCGGATACAACAGCCCGGACGACTGCAATGCCAGGTCTCGGTTTCGCCAGAGGCGATCCTGGAGGTGGGTGGTCCCGGTCTTGGGAAGGCCGATGTGCACATAAACGACGGACATGATGAGTCCACCGTAGACTTGAACTCACGATGATTCTTATTGCCCGGCGTGGCGGCCGGGTGTGTCTGCGGCGCGGATTTTGGCGGGCCGAACCCGACTGGTAATGTTGTGCGCTGTTGCGGTGACGCCGCGGAGATCCTCCGCGCGCCGACGCCGCCAGGTGCGAGTTCGGCCCCCGCGGCCGACCGCCCGACCCGAACAGACAGACGTATCCACCAGCAACGACAGAGGTAACACGCGTGGCAAACATCAAGTCTCAGATCAAGCGCAATCGCACCAACGAAGCGAACCGCCAGCGCAACCAGTCGGTGAAGTCGGCCCTTCGTACCGCGATCCGCAGCTTCCGTGAGGCTGTCGAGTCCGGCGACAAGGCGAAGGCTGCCGAGCTCGGCCAGACCGCCAGCCGCAAGCTCGACAAGGCTGCCAGCAAGGGTGTCATCCACGCCAACCAGGCCGCCAACAAGAAGTCGGCCATCGCCCTCGCGGTCAACAAGCTCTGATCTGACACCGACCCCGGTCGGTCCGACGGTTCGTCCGTCGCCACATCTTCATACCCTCGCTCACCCCGGCAGCATCCACGCGGTTGCCGGGGTGAGCGGCGTTTCTCAGCCCTCCACCGGGTGAGCCAGCCCTTGCTGGTCGAGGCGCCCACGTCGCCCCACTGCTGGTTGAGCCGGCCCCGAGCGGAGCCGCCGGGCCGAGCAAGCGACGAAGGAGCGCGTCGAGGTCGAGGCGCCCACACTCCGCTGGTTGAGCCGGCCCCGAGCGGAGCCGCCGGGCCGAGCAAGCGACGAAGGAGCGCGTCGAGGTCGAGGCGCCGAGTCGAAGCCACTCCCCGCGCCCACCTCTCGGAGTCGACCGAACGACGGTCAGCTCCGTCGGCGCCCGTCGGGCCGGAGTTCCGCGACGGTCGCGACCGCGTGGGTGAGGCTGTAATCGGGGTCGGCCGCCTGCCCCTTCACGTCGGCGTTGAGCGCGGCGACCACGCCGACCGCCCGGGCGATCGACTCCGCATCCCACGCCTTGGCCTTCGCCTGGACGTTCTTGACCCGGTTGGGCGGCATGCCGAGCTCTCGGGCCGCATCGAAGTGGTTGATCGATCCCATCGGCCGGATGCGGGCGATCGCGTGCACGGCCTCGGCGAGTGCGTCGGCGAGCAGCACCCTCGGCACCCCGTGGTGCAGAGCCCAGGCCAGCGACTCCAGCGCACCCGCCCGATCGCCCGTCACCGCGCGGTCGGCCACCTCGAAACCGGTCACCTCGGGACGGCCCTGGTAGTACAGCCGCACGGTCTCGCGGTCCACCTTTCCGCCGGTGTCGGCGACGAGTTGCGCACACGCGGCCGCCAGTTCACGCAGTTCCGAGCCGACGCCTTCGACGACCTGCTCGACGACGTCCGCGCCGACCTTGACACCCAGCGAACGGAATTCGTTGCGCACGAACGTCATCCGCTCCGACGGCCACTTTGGGGCCGTGGTCTCGTGCTCGACGGCGCCGGCCTTCTTGAGCGCCGGGACCATCGACTTTGCCCGCCCGCCGCCGTGGTGCACGACCATCAGCGTGATGCCCTCGGGCAGTGACGACGCCGTGGCGGCGATCAGTGCGGCCGGCTCCTTGCCCGCCTCGGCGGCCGCCTCGACGACGACGATCCGCTCCTCGGCGAACAGCGACGGGCTGAGCAGTTCGGCGAGTTCGTGTTCGCTGACATCGCCGGCACGCACCCGCGTCACCGGGACAGGCGTTCCCGCCGCCTTCGACGCCGCGTCGGCCACCGCCGAGATCACCCGGCCGGTGAGGAAGTCGTCGTCTCCGAGCAACAGGTGCAGGCGTTCGGTCACGGCGACAATGGTGCCAGACGAACACGACACGGTCGCCGGACCGCCGCCCGGTCAATCGAATACGACAAAGTGGACAGGGCCTGTGGGCGAGTGAATCGGGTTGATCGCGGGTCGTTACGGTGAGCTTCTGCCAGAGGTCCACCGACAATCCAGGAGTCGCACGCGTGACTGTCGAGCACCCCGGCACCCACACGGGTGCCGACACCGACGAGGGATACCAACGCGGACTCACCGCCCGCACCGTGCAGATGATCGCCATCGGCGGAGCGATCGGCACCGGACTGTTCTACGGAGCGGGTGGTGCCATCGAGAAGGCGGGACCGGCACTCATCCTGGCGTACGCGCTCGCGGGACTCGCGATCTTCATCGTGATGCGCGCTCTCGGCGAACTCCTCATCTACCGGCCGATCTCCGGGGGCATCAGTGAGTACGCCGACGAGTTCCTCGGCCGCTTCGCCGGGTTCAGCCAGGGCTGGACCTACTGGGCCGTGTGGACGACGACGTGCATGGCCGAGATCACCGTGGCGGGCAAGTACATCAACTACTGGTGGCCCTCGGTTCCGGTGTGGGTCACCGCGCTCATCGCGCTCATCGTGCTGTTCGGCGCGAACCTGATCTCCGTCGGGGTGTTCGGTCGCGCGGAATTCTGGTTCTCCGCCATCAAGGTCACCGCCATCCTCGGCATGATCATCGTCGGCATCGGTGTGCTGCTCCCGATCGCGGGGCTCGGACCCGAGACCGGGCCGTCGGTGACGAATCTCTGGAACGACGGCGGGTTCTTCGCGACCGGCTTCAGCAACGCGCTGCTGAGCCTGCAGATCGTCATGTTCGCCTATGTCGGCGTCGAGCTCGTCGGCGTGACCGCGGGCGAGGCGCAGAACCCGCGCGTCACCCTGCGCAAGGCCATCAACACCGTGCCGTTCCGGATCGGCATCTTCTACGTCGGCTCGCTGCTGGTGATCCTCTCGGTCCGCAGCTGGAAGGACTTCCAGGCCGGCGAGAGCCCATTCGTCTCGGTGTTCTCCTACATCGGCATCCCGGGCGCGGCAGGCATCGTCAACTTCATCCTGCTCACCGCCGCCCTCTCGTCGTGCAACTCCGGCATCTACTCCACCGGACGCATGCTGCGCTCCCTCGCCCACACCGGCGACGCCCCGCGTCAGCTGACCCGGCTGTCCAACCGCAAGGTCCCCGCCGCGGGCATCACATTGAGCGCCGCGGTCATGGCGATCGGCGTCGTGGTGAACGTCATCGATCCCGTGCACGCCTTCGCCTACATCACCGCGGTGTCGACGGTCGGCATCATCGTGATCTGGTCGACGATCCTGATCTGCCAGATGGTCTACCGCCGCAAGGTCGCACGCGGCGAACTGCCTCGCTCGGACTACCGGGTCCCCGGCGCGCCGGTGACCACCTGGCTCGCACTCGCCTTCCTCGTGCTCGTGTTCGTCCTGCTGTTCTTCGACCGCGACGGTCGGATCGCGCTCATCGTCGGGGCGGTCTGGTTCAGCGCCGTCGGCATCGGCTACCTGTTGTGGAACCGCACCGCGGGCGAGCTCGCCGACCGCGAGGTCTGACGGCGACCCGGCTCACGCGAACGGGGACCACACGTCCACACTCGCCCAGCTCACCCCGCCGAGGGTGCGGGCACAGGAGACCATCCACCACAGCTCGGGCGCGAGGGCACGCACCAGCAGTTCACCCGTGAACGCGCCGGGTCCGTCGGGCGGTCCGATCGCCCCGATGAGTGCGGCGAGGGTTCCGACCACGCTGATCACCGCGACGACCGGCGCGACGAGAAGGTTCGCCACGATCCCCACCACCGAGAACGTGCCGGTCACCGCGACCACGATCGGAGCCGTGACCACCTGCGCGGTCACCGCCATCGCGACGACCTCGGCGACGCCGGTCGGGCACCGCCACTCGCGTAGCCGGTCACGGAGCCGCGGGGCCCACAGCACGATGGCGCCGGTGGCGGCCACCGACAGCGCGAACCCCGGCTGCAACGCCAGTTCGGGCCACCACAACAGGCCGCCGATGACCGCCGCACCCAACGCCGGGACGGCTTGTGCCCGACGAGAGGCGGCGAGCGCCAGTATCCCGACGGCACCCATCAGGGCGGCCCGCAGCACACTCGGCGACGGACGCACGAGCACCACGAACCCGAGAATCACCAACAGCCCGATGATCGCGGCCGCCCGTGGCGGCACGCCCACACTGCGAACCACGAGAAGCGCTGCGCCGCAGACGATCGCGAAATTGCTGCCACTCACCGCGGTGAGGTGACTGAGTCCCGCGGCGCGGAAGTCGTCACGCAGGCCGTCGTCGAGGGAACTCTCGTCGCCGAGCACGAGCCCGGGCAGGAGTCCGGCCGCATCCTCGTCGAGTCCCCGCGCAGCCAGCGTCTGCAGCCGCTCGCGGATCGCGCCGGCCACCTGCTGATACCCGGGCGGCAAGCCCACTGGACGCGGCCCCTGCGCCGTCAGCGTCGCGACGAGGAGGGAGTGTGCGGGCGGGGGACGTACCCGGACGATCGCGACGACCCGTTGGCCGGGCAGCAGTCCCGACCATTCGTCGACATCACCCATCAGGTCGGCGGCGGCCGCCCGAACGCGGGTGGATGCGATCTGCTCCACCTCCACCCGGACCCGGACCCGTCCGGCGGACGGTTGTCCGATGACCGTGGGGTCGCCGCGCACGGCGAGCACGACCGTCGCCTTGCCGGTCGTCGTCGCCAGCGGATGATCGGCGCGGGCCTCTTGACGGAGCGTCAGCGACGTCGCGCACACGGCCGCGAGTCCGGCGACCACGACGACGAGACCGATCACATTCCATCCGATCCGGCCGGTGAGACAGACCAGGGTGCCGACGAGAGCAACCGCGCCCGAACAGATCGCGAACCCGAGCGTGTACCCGGTCGGTACCACCAGTCCGAGCGCCGTCACCGTCCACACCGCCGCCGCCGGCACCAGCAGGCGGTAGTCCACCGGTCAGACCGTCACGAGGTCGCGCAGCCTGGCCAGCCGCGCCGGCCCGATCCCGTCGACCTCGGCGAGTTGGTCGACGGAGGTGAAGCGTCCGTTCCGTTCCCGCCACGCCAGGATGGCCTTCGCGGTCACCGGTCCGACCCCGGGCAGCTCGTCCAGATCGGCCTCGGTGGCGGTGTTGAGGTTCACCAGCCCACCCGAGGCCGGCGGATTTCCCGAACCACCGGCGGGCGGACCGGGCCCCGTCGGCGCTGCACCGGCGGGCGGCGACGGCGCACCGGCGGCTCCGACGACGGCACTGCGCAACGACATCTGCCCCTCCCCGCCCGCGTAGCCGACGAGGATCTGATCACCGTCCCGGAGCACCTGTGCGAGGTTCAGCGAGAGCAGATCGGCGTTCTTGCGCACCCCACCCGCACGGTCGATCGCCTCGGCGACCCGCGCCCCCGGGGCAAGACGGACCAGCCCCGGTTGGTGCACGAGCCCTACGACACTCACGACCATCTGCGTCGGCGTCGGCGCGGTCGGCGCGGCCGGCGGTGACGAATCCGGTGCCCGCGAGCTGCCCGCCACCGCACCGAAATCCACGACCGGTGCCGACTCGGCCCCGCGGAACAACCCGAAGGCCGCCACCGCGCAGGCGACGACACCGACCGCTATCAGCGCGAGAGCGGCCGGTGGTGCAACGGCGAAGCGGCGTCGAGGGAACGGATCGTCATCGTCCTCTTCGTCGTCGATGCCGACGACGTCATCGGGTTCCGTCCGCCGGCGCGGCGTCCGCACCGGCGGGGTGTCGAGCCAGGTCGGCATCCCGCCGATCCCCCACCCGGGATGATCGGGTTCCTCGGCCGGGCCGACCGGATCATCGGTCTCCGACGCGCGCGAGGGGGAATCCGGCACGATTCCTGCTGCGCCGCTTCGGCGGTCCGGCAGCTCGGCGACCGGCGCCAGCCGGTCCAGCGGGTTCGGCCGTCCTGATGCGCTCATGAGGCCACACGCTAGGTCCTGTCACCACCACTGCCACGCGTGTGGAGATTCCGGCACCGCGATCTGTGGACGGACACGCCGAGTTGTGGATGGCGCGACCACCACGGGCCGGCCGATCTCAGTGTTCCTCGAGGCCCTCGATCGGATCGAGATGCGCTGCGAGCACGACGCCCACCGCGCCGGGGCCGACGTGCGTGCCGAGGATGGGGCCGAGGTCGACGATCAGCTCGGAGGTGACCACCCTCAGCTTGGCGTGGACGGCGGCCCGGAGTTCCTCGGCGACATCGGGACTCTGACAGTGCTGGATGCCGACCGTGACGGCGCGGCCACCGGCGGAGTCGGCGGCGGCGTCGACCATCTTGTCGAGCGCCTTGGAGAACGTACGATGCCGCTCTTTGAGCGTCAGGGTGCCGTCCACCATGTGCAGGATCGGTTTGATCGACAGCGCCGACCCGAACAGCTTGCCCGCGGCGCTGATGCGGCCGCTGGCCCGCAGGTTGTCGAGTTGCTGCACACACAACAGCGAGTCGACCGTCGCGGCCTGCCGGATCGCGGACTCGTACACCCGGTCGCGGTCGGCGCCGTCCGCGGCCGCCTGGGCGGCCGCGATGGCAGTGAAACCGACTGCGAGACCGACAGATCGGGAGTCGACGACGCGCACCTGTCCGGAGAACTTCTCCGCGGCCAACCGAGCCGAACTCCAGGTCCCCGACAGTCGGCGGGACATGTGGACGGCGACGACCCCGGCGCCCTCACTCGCCTCGAGCGCGGCGTCGAAGTGCTCGGACAAGTCGTTGGGGTTCGCGCCGGAGGTGGTCACACCCGGCGTCGTCACGATGTCGGCGGGAATGTCGTCCACGCCCTCGCGGTAGTCCTTGTCGTCGACCGTGATGTGCAGCGGGACCTGCCGGATCCCGTAGTTCTCGGTCACCGACCGCGGCAGTCGGGACGAGGAGTCTGTGACGACGACGACAGGCACGCGTCTACGTTAACGGGTTCACGCACCGAGCTCACACGGGCGTCGGTGTCGACCCCCCGGCGTCACGGTCGGCGCGCTGCCGGACCGCCTCGACGACCGGGGCGACCAGGTCGGCGATCCCACGGTGGCACGCGAAACCCCAGTGGATTCCGTCCGGGTTCATCTCGACGGCCGGGTCGTCGAACGAATCCCGGGTGACCGGGTAGAAATCGACGCACGACAGACCGTGACTCGACGCCCACCGGGACATCGCCGCGGTCGTCGGGATCCGGCCGGCGTGGACGTTGCCGTAATACGGGCTCCGGTGGGTGGGTGGCAGGCACACCACGATCGGCAGATCCGGACGCAGCTGGGAGAGAGCCGCCCGGATCTTCTCGAGGTACTCGATCGTGACGCGCGGCGGCAACGCGAGCGGCCAGCCGAGGTGCGAGCCCCGCGGCTGGATCCAGCCGTAGGCCGCACGGATCCGCTGCCGCAGCCCATTCGGACGGATGTACCGGATCTGCTCCCGAAACGCCGTGGGCAGGGGCGACGGCAAGGTGTCCATCCCGCCGAATGCGAGGACCACGACCTCGGCGCGGGGCACGGTGGCCCAGATGTTCGGATCCTGGGTGAGCGCCCACCAGACGTCCCGACTCGTCCACCCGATCCGGCCGAACAGCCGGACCGGCGCACCGGTCGCCGCCCCCACGAGGGTCGGCCAGATACGGGGGTCGTCGGCCGGCAGGCCGCCCTGCGGACCGTAGTAGGCCAGCGAGTCGGACAGAACCAGCACGCACCGCTGACCCGTGTCGGCAGGGGCAGACGGAGCCGGACCACCGGCGGTCGTCCCGCCCATCGCAGGACCGGAGTTCACTGCACCGCCGGGTCGGAGTCCTCGGCGGACGCGTTCCACACATCCAGTCGCCACCGCGGCAGTTCACCCGGCATGCCGTGACCCGACAGCTGCACCCAACTGGTGTTCGCGAGACCCCCGAATGCGGGCCAGTTCTCGACCGGCAGACCGAGGAGTGCCGCCGTCATCGCGGCGATGACGCCGCCGTGGGCCACCAGCACCACCGGCGCTTCCGGATTGTCGCCGACACCCCACTCCGGCAGCTGCTCGATCAGCTCGTCGACCAGCGGGGTGGATCGTCGGGCGACGTCGACGCGACTCTCCCCGCCCGGCGGTGTCCAGGTCGCGTCGTCACGCCAGATCGCGCGGGCCCCCGGCATCACGGCATCGACGTCCAGATGGGTCAGACCCTGCCACTCGCCCAGATGTGTCTCGCGCAGCCGGACATCGGTGGTCACCGGCAACCCGGTCCGCTGTGCCAGCGCCTCGGCGGTGTCACGCGCCCGCCGCAGATCCGACGACCAGATCACCACGGGCTGCCGCTTGGCGAGCTCCACCGCCGCCGAATTGGCCTGCCGCACGCCGAGATCAGACAGATCGGTGTCGAGCTGACCCTGCATCCGACTGGCCGCGTTGTATTCGGTCTGCCCGTGCCGCAACAGGATCAGGCGTCGGACCACCGGGGTGAGACGTTCGACCGCGGTGTCGTGTGAATCCGGACCGCCACTCACGACAGCCCGTCCACCTCGACCACCGGACAGTCCTTCCAGAGGCTCTCGAGGGCATAGAAGCGCCGCTCGTCGGTGTGCTGGATGTGCACCACGATGTCGGCGTAGTCAAGAAGTGCCCAGCGACCCTCGCGCGTGCCCTCACGCCGCAGCGGCTTGTGACCGGCCTCCCGCAGTTTCTCCTCGACCTCGTCGACGATGGAATTCACCTGGCGCTCGTTGTCCGCGGACGCGATGACGAAGGCGTCGGTGATCACCAACTGCTCCGACACGTCGATCACGGTCACCTCGTGGGCGAGCTTCTCGGCCGCGGCCAGAGCGGCCACCTTGGCCATCTCCAACGCTTCAGCTGACGCAGTCACACTTGTCTCCTCATTCGCTCACGGCCTGTTCGCCCACGGCCCGGTCGGATTCATCGGCATCGTCCGTCGACTCTCCTGGCCGGGATGTGCCGGCCGGGACCTTCTCGGGGCGGTTGGCCCCCGGCAGGGCCGGGGCGGACACGCCGGGCGACGACGCCCGAGGCGCACGATACAGCTTTCGCTTGGCGATGTACTGGACGACGCCGTCGGGCACCAGGTACCAGACGGGCCGCCCCAGCGATGCGCGGGTCCGGCATTCGGTGGACGAGATGGCCAGAGCCGGGATCTCGAGCAGGTGGAGGGTGTCGGCGGGCATGGCCTCGAGATGGTGCGCCAGATGGGTGGCATCGAGTTCGTAGCCCGGTCGGCTCACTCCCACGAAGCGGGCCAGCCCGAACAGTTCCTCCCAGTCCTGCCACGACAGGATCGATTCGAGCGCATCGGCACCGGTGATGAAGAACAGCTCGGCGTCCGGGAGCAGGGCCCGCAGGTCTCGGAGGGTGTCCACGGTGTAGGTGTCCCCGTCGCGATCGATGTCGACGCGACTGACGCTGAACTGGGGATTCGACGCGGTGGCGATGACCGTCATGAGGTACCGGTCCTCCGGGGGACTCACCGTCTCCTGCTCGCCGATCTTCTGCCACGGACGGCCGGTCGGGACGAAGATGACCTCGTCCAGCGAGAACCGGTGGGCGACCTCACTGGCCGCGACCAGGTGCCCGTTGTGGATCGGGTCGAACGTGCCGCCCATCACGCCGATGCGGCGCGCACGTGGGCGGTCGGGTGACATGGACGGTCAGTCTACGCGTCGGGTGCTGATCGGAGACGGCGGCGCCGGTCAGATCGGCAGCAGATCGGCGATGACCGTGCCCAATTGCGTGGCGTTGCGGCATTCGAACATGTCGATGACATCGGCGTAGTCGGTCGCGGCCGAGTCCCCCGTGCCCCAGTGCTGCTTGGCCTCCGGATTCAGCCAATAGGCGTGTCTGGCACGGTCGACCAGCTCGGCCAGCGCATCGGCATGCGGGTCGTGATAATTGTTCCGGCCGTCCCCGAGGATGAGCAGCGCACCCCGGTGGGTCAGCGAATCGCCGTAGTCGGCGACGAATCCGGCCAGCATGTTGCCGTAATCGGAGTGCCCGTCGCGGGTGGAGATCCGCGCGGTGGAGATCATGTGGTGCATCGCCGCGCCGAAGTCCTCCTCGCCGTGGTCGAAATAGTCCGTCACCTCGTCGACGGTGTCGACGAACGCGAACACCCGGACCTTCGAGAACTGTTGGCGCAGTGCGTACACCAGCCGCAGCGTGAACTGACTGAATCCGGCGACCGATCCCGACACGTCGCAGATGATGATGAGTTCGGGGCGCCCGGGCCGCGGCTTGCGGTGACTGAGTTCGATGGGCACGCCGCCGGTGGACATCGACGCGCGCAACGTCTTCCGGACATCGACCGCACCCCGATGTGCCCGACGACGCCGGGTCTCGAGCTTCGCGGCCAGCAACCTGGCCAGCGGTTCGATGGTCTTGCGGATCTCGACCTGCTCCTTGGCGCCCGCCGAGAGGAAGTTGACGTTCTCCGGCAACGGCGGAACCGCGTAGGCGCCGACCTTCTCGCGGCCGTTGCGGTCGGCCATACGCCGCTGGGTCTCCCGCTCGATCGCCGCACGCAGGTCACTGGCCTTCTGGCGGGCCGCCTGCCGGTACAGCGGCTCGGTGCCGGCTCGCCCGCCGTCGTCGCCGCCCGAATCACCGGCCATCGCGGCGGCGATCTTGGCGATCAGCGTCTGCGGACTGACGGCCGTGATGGCCTGATAGGCCGAGAACGCCTCGCCCCGAGTCGATCCGTACCGACCCAGCTCGTCGACGATCATCGCGATGGCCTGGTCCAGCCGGCCGTCGTTGGCCGAGGCGTCGTCGGCGAGCATCTCCGCCAGCGCGTCCCGGACCGCGTCGACGTCGAGTTCGCCGTCGGGCGTACGCGGGAGATCCTCGGTGACGGTGCGCATTCCGGCACCGACCGGGAACCACAGGTCGAAGACCCGGTCGAACACCCCGCGATGAGCATGGTCGACGAGCAGTGTCGTCGCCAGACCCTCCCGCAGTCGAGGGCGTTCGAGGAGATCGAGGACCTCCATCGCACTCGCCGCGTCGATCAGCGCCGACGGCCCGACCACGATCCCGCGTCGGCGAAGCTCATCGACGAAATCGGTGAGGTGCGCGACGAGCGGAGCCGTCATCAGCCCAGCTTGAGTTCTTTGAGGGCCGTCTTGAGGTCCGGGCGGTGCTTGAGCACCACTCCCAGTGTTCGAGCGATGAGCCCGTCGTCGAATCCGCCGCCGCTCTTGGCCGTCGCCTTCTCGCCCGCCCCCAGAGCCAGCAGCGTGTTGGCCCAGTCGATGGTCTCGGCCACCGACGGCTTCTTGCGGATGTCCAGAGTGCGCAGGACGCCGACGATGCGCACCAGCTCGGCGCTGAGCGAGTCCGACAGGTTCGGCACGCGCGAGGCGAGGATCTCCTTCTCGCGCTCGGCATCCGGGAAGTCGATGTAGAGGTAGAGGCAGCGGCGCTTGAGCGCCTCGGACAGCTCGCGGGTCGCGTTGGACGTGAGCAACACGATCGGACGCCGTTGCGCAGCAACGGTTCCCATCTCCGGAATGGTGATGGCGAAGTCGCTGAGCACTTCCAGCAACAGGCCTTCCATGTCGACGTCGGCCTTGTCGACCTCGTCGATGAGGAGCACGGTTGCGCCCTCCCGCGAGATCGCCTTCAGCAGCGGCCGCGGCAGCAGGAACTCGTCGGAGAAGATGTCGGCCTTGGCCTCATCCCACGCACGGTCACCGGTCGCCTGGATGTGCAGGATCTGCTTGGCGTGGTTCCACTCGTACAGTGCTCGGGCCTCGTCGATGCCCTCGTAGCACTGCAACCGAATGAGTTCGGCATCCGTCGCCGCGGCGATGGACCGGGCCAATTCGGTCTTGCCGACACCCGCGGGGCCTTCGACCAGCAGCGGCTTGCCGAGCCGATCGGCCAGGAACGTCGACGTCGCGGTGGCGTCGTCGGCGAGATAGCCCGTGGCCCGCAGACGTCCGACGACGTCGTCGACCCCCTCGAACGACGGCACGACGGCCGGTCCCGAACCCGTGTACTGAGCGGTCCCCGTACCCGGGGTGTCGGCGCTCATCAGGCGGGCCGCACGTGGCCGTTGCCCCAGACCACCCATTTGGTCGAGGTCAGTTCCGGGAGACCCATCGGGCCCCGGGCGTGGAGTTTCTGAGTGGAGATGCCGATCTCGGCACCGAAGCCGAACTGCTCGCCGTCGGTGAAGGCCGTGGAGGCGTTCACCATCACCGCAGCGGCGTCCACGCGTCGCGTGAACTCGTCGGCGGCCGACAGGTCCGTGGTGATGATCGCCTCGGTGTGGCCGGTCCCGTAGGTGTCGATGTGGGCGACCGCGGCGTCCAGGTCGTCGACGACCTTCATCGCGATGTCCATCGACAGGTACTCCATGGACCAGTCGTCCTCGGTGGCCGGCTCCATACCCGGCTCGTCGCCGTGGATGACCACTCCCTGCGTCTGTAGCACCGAGGTGATGCGCGGAAGCGCCTCGGCGGCAACGGCCTTGTCGATGAGCACGGTCTCGGCGGTGTTGCAGACACTGGGCCTGCGGGTCTTGGAGTTGAGAATGACCCGCGCCGCGACGTCGAGGTCGGCGAGCGCATGGACGTAGACATGGCAGTTGCCGACGCCGGTCTCGATCGTCGGCACGGTCGCGTTGGACACCACGGCGTCGATGAGTCCGGCACCCCCGCGTGGAATGACCACGTCGACGAGTCCGCGCGCCCGGATGAGCGCGGTGACACTGGCGCGATCCTCGCTGGGCAGCAGCGACACCGCGTCCGCGCTGACCCCCTTGGACGACAGGGTCTCCCGCAGCACGCGAACGAGTTCGGCATTCGACGACGCCGCCGACGACGAGCCGCGCAGGAGTACCGCGTTACCGGATTTGAAGGAGATCCCGAAGGCGTCGACGGTGACATTGGGCCGCGCCTCGTAGACGATTCCCACGACGCCGAGGGAGACTCTGAGCTGGCGGAGCTGAAGACCGTTGGGCAGGGTCTTGCCCGCCACCACCTCGCCGATCGGGTCCGGGAGCACAGCGACCTGTCGCAGTCCGTCGGCGATGCCCGCCACGCGGGACTCGTCGAGCCGCAGGCGGTCGAGCAGGCTCACCTCGATGTCGGCTTCTTCGGCACGGGCGATGTCCTCGGCGTTGGCGGCGAGGATGGTCTCCGTTGCTGCCTCGACGGCGTCGGCCGCCGCGAGGAGGACCTCGTTCTTGGCGGCGGTCGTCAGACCACCCAGCGAGCGGGACGCCGACTTGGCGGCCCGGGCGAGCCCGAGGACGGCTTTCTCGATGTCCGACTTCTCGCCGGCGGCCTTCTCGGTGCCGGGCCCGCGTCCGGCGACGGACTGTTCTGCGGTGGGTGCGCTCATCAACATCCTCGACTTCGCGGTGGTTCACGGGCCGGGACGCCCGGGAAAGTGCCGTCCTCAGAGTAGCCCCGACGGTCGGGGGACCCGACGAGAGAGGCCCGCACCGCGTCCTCAGGCCAGGGCGAGAAACAGCTTCTCGAGTTCGGCCTCGGTCAACGGCGGTTGCTCACCGTCAACGGTCTCGATGCACTGGCGCATTCCCGACGCCACGATCTTGAAGCCGGCGCGGTCGAGCGCCCGCGACACCGCGGCGAGCTGGGTGACGACATCCTTGCAGTCACGGCCCGCCTCGATCATCGCGATCACGCCTGCGAGCTGCCCCTGGGCTCGACGCAGCCGGTTGAGCACTGCGCTCATCGCTTCTTCGCCGACAGCCATGTGCGGCTTCTCGTCAACGGCCATGGAGGCTCCCTCCGGGTTCGGGCACGACCGGTGTCCGGTCGTGCAGATTTCTTGACGGACGATACCCCCTTGGGTATGTTGGCCGCCAGAGACGATACCCCCAGGGGTATACAAGAAAGGAACATCATGGCTTCGACCAGCGCCTCGTCAGACGAGGCGGTTGTCACTGATCCGGCGACTTCCCCCGGCCCGCTCGGCCGGTGGGGCGCGGCGATGGCCGGGCACGCGCGGTGGGTGTTCGGTGTGTGGCTCCTCCTGCTGGTGATCCTCGGAGCGGCGGCACCGTCGGTGTTCTCCTCGCTCGCCGGGGCGGGCTGGCAGGCAAACGGATCGGAGTCCGTGCAGGTCCGCGAGCTGGCCCAGCAGCACTTCGGCGGAAACTCCTCGGCTGCGGTGCAGGTGGTCGTCCACTCCGAGCGCGACACGGTCGACAGTCCCGCGGTTGACGAGGTGGTCGCGAAGATCAGCGCGATCGCCGCCTCGGATGACCGCTTCGCGCAGGTCCTCCCGCCACAGCCGGGAATGTCGATCAGCCCCGACGGCCACACCGGAATCGTCATCTTGGGTGCCGCCGCCGACACCGACGAGATGGTGCGCGCCGTCGACGAGCACAAAGACGAGCTGACCGACCTGTCCGATGACGGCGTCGAGGTCTATCCGACCGGGGCGTCGGCGTTGTGGAGCGACTTCAACAAGGCCAACCACGACGCGATGATCAAGGCCGAACTGTTCTCCTGGCCGGTCACGTTGACGATCATGGTTCTCGCGTTCGGGTCGCTCGTCGCGGCCGGGCTCCCCCTGCTGCTGACCATCGCCGGGCTCGTCGCGTCCGCGGGCGGACTCGTCCTGCTCAACCAGGTCACCCCGATCTCGGTGTGGGCGATCAACTTCGCCATGATGTTCGCCCTCGCCCTGGGCATCGACTACGCACTGTTCATCGTGTCGCGCTTCCGCGACGCCATCCGCGGCCACGGCGACAACATGCGTGCCGCGGTCGCCGAGACCATGGACACCTCAGGAAAAGCAGTGTTGCTCTCCGGCATCACCGTCTTGGTGAGCCTGTCGGCCGTGCTGCTGGTTCCCGCACCCGCGGTGCGAACGATGGCCGTGGGCATCATGCTCGCCGTCGTGTTCGTCCTGGCCGCCACCCTGACACTGCTGCCCGCCGCACTGGGCGAGCTCGGCGATGGGGTCAACGCGGTCTCGATGCCATACGCGCGCCGCCAGCAGCACCGATCTCCGTTGTTCGCCCGCTGGGGCGGCTTCCTGCACCGCCACCCGTGGACGATCGCCGCAGGCTCTCTGGGCGTGCTCATCGCTCTCGCGATCCCGGTCTTCGGGCTGAAGGTCGCGATGCCCTCCATCAATGTCGTCCCGGCCGATGCCCCCGTCCGCCAGGGCTACGAACTCGTGCAGTCGCAGATGGGCGAGGGCGCACCGGGGATGTTGCAGATCGTCGCACCCGTCGACGAGGCGCAGCCGACCGCCGCGGTCGCGGCACAGTCCCCGGGCATCGAGATGGTCACTCCCCCGATGCCGGCCGCGGATGGCTCGGGATACGTTCTCATGCAGGCTCTTCCGGCGGTTGATCCGTCCGATGAGCAGTTGGCCACGATCGTCGGCGACCTGCGTGACGCATTGCCCGGAGGCGCTCTGGTCGGCGGCGCGCCCACCGAGAACCTCGACCTACAGCAGGCGCTGAACGACTACCTCCCTCTCGTCGTCTCCGTCATCCTCATCCTCGGTTTCCTCCTGCTCCTGGCGTCACTGCAAGCACCGCTGATCGCACTCATCGGCACCGTGGTGAGCCTGCTGTCCACCGCTGCGGCGTTCGGCGTCGCGAAACTGGTCTTCCAGGACGGCCACCTCGCCGACCTACTGGGTTTCACCCCGCAGGGCTTCCTCGACGGATGGGGCCCGGTGTTCTTCTTCGCCATGATCTTCGCGATCGCGATGGACTACACCGTCTTCCTGCTCGCCACGGCCAAGGAGCATTACGAGCGCTCCGACGACCCGGCGCAGGCCCAGATCGACGGGATGGCCCATTCCGGCCGCATCATCTTCGCGGCGGCCGCGGTCATGGTGGCGGTGTTCTTCACCTTCGCCCTGGCCGAACCGCTCCCCCCGAAGGAGATGGGGATCATCCTGGGCGTGGCGGTCCTGCTCGACGCCATCCTGATCCGGCTCACGCTCCTGCCGGCGCTGTTGCGCATCACCGGCCGGGCGGCGTGGTGGACGCCGTCCTGGTTGCGTCGAGTCCTGCCCGCCATCACCTTCTCGCATTGACTTCGCCCGAAACGGGTACACATCGACCCGAAATGGTCGACAACGAAAGGAATCACAATGTCACTCGCATTGGCCACGACGCTGCAGCTCCCGTTCGAGGAGGCCGTCGCGCGCACCCGCGCCGCCCTCGCCGACCAGGGGTTCGGCGTCCTCACCGAGATCGACGTCAAGGCGACGCTCAAGACGAAACTCGACGAAGACATGGAGCCGTATCTCATCCTGGGCGCCTGCAATCCGCCGCTCGCACACCGCGCGCTCGGCGTCCAGCGGCAGATCGGGTTGTTGTTGCCCTGCAACGTCGTCGTCCGGTCCGATCCCGACGATCCGAACCAGACCCTCGTCGAGGCGATGAACCCCGACCTCATGGTGCAGGTCTCGGACGAACCGGACCTCGAGCCGGTCGCGCGCGACGCCGCGGAGAAGTTGGGCGCCGCGATCGATGCCCTGTCATCGCAGCGGTGAGCACACCGTCCGACTTCGAGATCCTGGAGTCCTCATGACCAACTTCGACTTTCACTTCGACCCCGTGTGCCCCTTCGCCTGGGCGGCCTCCAGGTGGCTCATCGACCGGGCCGACGCGCACCATGCCTCCATCACCTGGCACGTGATGAGCCTGGCAATCCTGAACGAGGATCAGGAGCCGGACTCCGCCGAGCAGCGCCGGCAACTCGACACCTCACGGCGACTCGGACGTGTGCTGACCGCCGCCGCCGAGGAGTCCGGTGCCGAGGTGCTCGAGCCCCTGTACTCGGCGATCGGCCGACGACTCCACCACCGCGGCGACCAGATGACCCCCGCGGTCGCCGCCGAGACCCTGTCCGAGGTGGGGCTTGGTCCGGGGCCGGCCGAGGCCATGGATGACGCATCGTTCGACGAGGCGCTGCGCGCATCGCATCAGCGCGGCCAGGATGCGTTGGGCGAGGCCGGCGGCAGCCCCATCACCGGCATCGACGGGCGCCACTTCTTCGGTCCCGTACTCTCTGCCGTCCCGGCCGGCGACGAGGCCGAGGCGCTCTTCACCGCACTCGTCACACTCGGCGGTGCATCGACCTTCGCGCAGTTCAAGCGTCCGACCGGGGGGCCGCCGACCTTCTCGTCGTGAGGCTCGGTGGCCGCGGGCGGGAGAGCGGTCACCCACTATCCCCCGCACCGCAGAGCCTCCGAAAGGACGCGCCGCGACGGTTCGTCGATGGCCAATCCGTAGGCTGCTGTGACCATCACGAACTGGATCGCGTACTGACACCAGAATCCGGTCGCGGGCGGCATCCAGCGGGCCGGTTCGGAGTCGCTCTTGTCCTGATTCGAGTGCCCGTCGACCGCAACGAGATTGGCCGGATCATTGGCGAAGTCCAGCCTCCTGGCGGCTGTCCACGACCATGCGCCCATGTCCCATGCATAGGACAGCGGGACGATGTGGTCGATCTGCACCGCGGACGCGCTCCGGTCCCGTCGGAAGACGACGAAGTCACCGGTGTACGGACTCCGCAGTTCGCCGGCGAGAACCGCACGCGGGCAACTCGACACCGGACCGGCGCTGACATCGCGCAGATCGCGCGCGAGGACGTCGTTGCGCGTATCGCATCCGTTGCCGCTCCCGGGTACGGACGCGGCGTCGGACCAGGCACTGCCGAACGCCGACCGGTCGTAGTCCTCGCGATCGGTGCGTCCGGCCGAGACCGGTATCGCCGCCAGCGATACCGCCGCCTCGCCGGCCATCGTCCGTATCCCCGGGCCGATGGCGGGGCCGGCCCGGTGTCCGTCGACGCCGACCGCGACCGCCACTGCCGTGACGACGGCAGCGATGAGCATCGCCCACCGGCGCGCAGGCCAGGACGGTGTGTCCCGCGGGGTCCAGAGCATCCATCGCAACCGCATGCACATACGCCGGAGAGTCGGCGAACGCCGCCGAGCATCGCGCACCACCATGCATTCTCAGACGCATACGGCGACCATCCGGTTCCGCGACGAACCCGGTACCGCGCGAATGCCGCAGAACGTCGGTCAGGACTTGTCGAGATACGCGATCTTGTGCGGGACGAGGATGCCGTCGACGAGGTCGGCGAGCGGCCGGTGTTCGAGCAGGGTGATGTCCTCGCCCACGACGTCTTCCGCGAGTTCGCGAGCATCCTCGATGACCTCGACGTCCTCGAGCAGGGAGAGGAACCGCAACGAGGTGTTCACGCCGGACTGGAGAGACCCGAGCAGATCGCCTTCCCGTCGCTGTTCGAGATCTACTCGCGCGAGCTCGAATCCGTCGTTGGAGCCCGCGACGGCGCGGAGGCGATCCATCGACGGGGACGTGTCACGGGCGTTCGTCATGAGCAGGCACAGTCCGGCGTGCCGACCGCGGCCCACGCGACCACGCAACTGATGCAGCTGGCTCACGCCGAAGCGATCGGCGTCGACGATGACCATCGTGGTCGCGTTCGGCACGTCCACACCCACCTCGATGACGGTGGTCGACACCAGGACGTCGACCTCGCCCCGGCCGAAAGCGTCCATGACGGCGTTCTTCTCGTCTGCGGGTAACCGGCCGTGCAACAGCTCCACTCGGCGATGCGCGAACGGACCGGAGACCAGGGCCTCGTACTGCTCGATCACCGACGTCGTCTTCGGGCCCTTCTCGTCGTCCCCGTCGGGTTCGGGCTCGGGACCGTCGCCGATCCGCGAACACACGACGTAGACCTGGCGACCCGCCTCGATCTCCTCATTGGCCCGCGACCAGACGCGGTCGACCCACGAAGCCCGGCTCGTGGGCACCACGGAGGTGGTGATCGGCTGCCGGCCGCGCGGCAGCTCGCGGAGCACCGACGTCTCCAGATCGCCGAACGCGGTCATGGCGACGGTTCGCGGGATCGGCGTTGCGGTCATCACGAGGAAGTGCGGGATGCGTCCGTTGCGTCCCTTGCCGCGCAACACGTCTCGCTGCTCCACACCGAATCGGTGCTGCTCGTCGATCACGACGAGTCCGAGGTCGAAGAACTCGACCTTGTCCTCGAGGAGCGCGTGCGTCCCGATCACGATGCCCGCCTGTCCGGTGACCACGTCGAGCAACGTCTCGCGCCGACCCTTCGTCTTCATCGACCCTGTCAGCAGCGCGATCCGCGTCGCACCTTCGGCCGCGGTGAGCTCGCCCGCCTCGGCGAGGTCGCCCAGCATCGTCCGCATGGTCCGATAGTGCTGCGCGGCGAGAACTTCCGTCGGCGCCAGGATCGCGCACTGGAACCCGTTGTCGACGACCCGCAGCATCGCCAGCAACGACACGAGAGTCTTCCCGGACCCGACCTCACCCTGCAGCAGCCGCGACATCGGCTGCGCGCGGGCCAGATCCTCGGCGAGCTCCTCGCCCACCTCGACCTGACCGTCGGTCAGCGTGAACGGGAGCCGGTCACGCAACTTGTCCTCGAGACCGCCGGGCACCCGCGGGCACGGTGGCGCCGAATCACTTCGGCCCGCCAGTCGACGCTGCGCCAGCACGGTCTGGATGGCCAGCGCCTCGTCGAACTTCAGCCGATGGGACGCGACCTTCACGTCGTCCTCGGAATCGGGCAGGTGGATCTTGCGGATCGCCTCGTCGGTGCTCACGAGTCCCCGCGCCCGCCGCTGCGCCTCGGTCAGGGCATCAGGGATCGGTGCGCTCTCGCTCAACACCCGACGGAGGGCGCCGAGGATGTCCCAGGTCTGGATGTTCTTGTTGGCCGGGTACATCGGCAGGATGTCCCGGTCGAACATCGTGACCAGCGGGTGCTCGCCCCGCTCGCCCGTGACCTGCTCCTCGATCGCGTACATCTCGGTCAGCATCTTGGAGCCGACGACGTCCTCGATCTCCGGGTCGCCGTCGGGCAGGATCATCCATTCGGGGTGGGACAACTGGATCTGGTCGCGGAAGTACTTGACCGCGCCGGCCATCATCACCCGCGCGCCGGGCCGCAACAATCCCTTGATCCGGTACGCGTTGAAGAAGCTGGCCTCGTAGACGTCGTTGTCGTCGGTCACCTTCACCTTGAGGAAAGACCCTTTGCGGCTTCTCATCTTGATGAGATCGGACTTGGTGATCCGCCCGACGATCGTCAGCCACTCGCCGGGCTCGGGTCGTTCCTGGTCGGCCACGTGGCCGCGTCGGATGTACCGACGCGGCGTGTACCGCAACAGTTCGCCGACCGTGTGCACGCCCACGGTGGCCAGCTGTTCGGCGGGCTTGACCCCCAGGACGTCGGCCAGCGAATCCGACAGCACCAGCTCGGTCACTCCACACCCACCTGGATGAGATCGGCGCGCTGCCCGGTTCGATACACCGCCAGTTCGATACCCGGGTAACTGCGCCGCATCTGCTCGCCCACGGCCTCGAGGGCGGCCTCGTCGACGTCGACACCGGCGAGCACTGTCACGAGTTCACCTCCGGTGGAGAGCATGAGGTCGACGAGGGCGGTGCACGCCGACGTCTGATCCGGCGCGACCACGAGAACGTCGTCGCCGATCAGTCCCAGCACGTCGCCGACATCGCTCATCCCGGCCAGCGTCATCATCCTCGTCGTCGCCGACTGCAGCGATCCCCAGCGCGCACCGGCAGCCGCCTCGGCCATCGCGTAGGCGTCGACGTCGGGCACCTCACTCGGATCGTGCACGGCGAGGGCCGCCAGACACTGGGTCATCGACGAGGTCGGCAGCATGAGCACCGAACGCTGGTTGGACCGCACCTCGGTGGCCACCGTGACGAGGTCCTGCGAGGTCAGCGCTCCGTTGGCCATCACGACGACATGCCCACTGTCGGTGTCGCGGATCGCCTGCCCCAATTCGTGCGCGGAGAGACCGTCGTCGGCGCGCAGCACGACAGCACCGGCCTCGCCGAACAGTTCGGCCGCGCCGTCACCGGACACGACGACCACGACAGCACGCTTGTGCCGGGGCGGCGGTTCCGCCGAATCCGCCTGCGCTCGAATGGCATCGAGGGCGAAGCAGCTGATCCGGATGTCCGAGAGCTGCCCGATGCCCGCGCCGGCCTCCACCGCCGCACCCGGCTCGCAGGTGTGCACGTGCACCGAGAACCGTTCGCCCTCACCGCTGGAACTGTCACCGACGATCACCACCGCGTCGCCGAGGTCGTCGAGTCGTGCGCGGAGTTCGGCGATCTGCTCACCGGCCGCCCCGTCGAGGAGGTACATGACCTCGAAGTCCTGGTCGCTGCCGTCGACGCAGGTGTCGTCCGGCCCGTGTCCGAGGGTGGTGCTGTCGGTGAGGATGCCCCGGTAACGGCGCCGACGGTGAGAGACGCCGGTGATCACCTTGACCATGGCGTCGACGATCGCGAGGAATCCGCGTCCGCCCGCGTCCACCACGCCGGCGTTCGCGAGCACCGACAGCTGTTCCGGAGTGCGTTCGAGTGCCTCGGCGCAGTCGTCGGCGACCGCGCGCACCTGGTCGGCAGGCGACTCGTTCTCGTGTGCCGCGGCCGCCTCGGCTGCCACCCGTACCAGGGTGAGGACCGTGCCCTCGCGCGGTTCGCTCACCGCGCGGGTCGCCGCGAGCGAACCGAGGCGGAGTCCCAGCGTCGACAGTTCGGCGAAGGTCAGCGCATCCGTGTCGCCGAGGATCTCGGCACCGTCTGCGAGCCCGACGAGGACCTGGGAGAGGATGATCCCCGAGTTGCCGCGCGCCTGCGCGACCGCACCGTCGGCCATCGCGCGCGCCACCTCGGGCAGGGATGCGTCGGGCGGGGTCCTCTCGACCGCCTCGGCCGCCGCACGCATCGTGAAGAGCATGTTGCTGCCGGTGTCCGAATCCGGGATCGGGAAGACGTTGAGGTCGTTGATCTCGCCGCGCAGCGACTCGAGCTGCTCGACCGAGGTACGGGCCCAGTCGCGCAGCAACTGCGGGTTGACGGTGCGGGCGATCACACGGGAACTCTTTCTCGCAGACGCGGCGCGCGACGGGCAGTGCTCTCGCGGGCGACGTGACCGGCTGGTGAGGTTGTGTGCAAGGCTACTCGGGGTGTCCGACCGTGCGGCGCGACCGATCGGGTCCGCGTACGGCGAGTCGGCCCGGATTTGGTCACGTACCCACGACCTGGTTATCCTTGCAGGGTTGCCTTTCGCCTCGGCCGCGCACACCTTCCGGTGGTGCCGATCGGTTCGAGAGGCTGACCACCAGACCATGATCATCTACCAAGGGAGTTCGACGATGGCTGCCGTCTGCGATATTTGCGGCAAGGGCCCGGGCTTCGGCAAGTCGGTTTCTCACTCGCACCGCCGTACCAACCGACGCTGGAACCCGAACATCCAGTCCGTTCGCGTGGAGGTCGCCCCCGGCAACCGCAAGCGCAAGAACGTCTGCACCTCCTGCCTGAAGGCCGGCAAGACCGCAGCTGTCTGATCTTCCGCACCCGTCCGCGGGTGAGGTGTCCGAGAGCACGAGACCCGATGCCACGAGCGCACGCTCCCCGGCGTCGGGTCTTTGGCGTGTGCGCGATAGGGTTTCGCGCATGGCCTCACCGAACCCCGCCACCCCCGCCGAAGACTCCGCCGCCGGGGAGAACTCCGATGCCCTGGTGACCGAGAACAACGGCGTCCTCACCGTCGCGGTCTCGACCGCGGGTGCGGGCAACTCACTCGACGACGCCGCACTCGCCGCCGGCACGCAGGCTCTCCGCGAGGTCGCGCGCGGCCGTCGGGACGTCGGAGCCGTCCTGCTCGTCGGGCTGGGCAAGAACTTCTGCGCAGGCGGGAACGTCCGGGCCTTCGCCGGCGCGGACGACCGCCCGACCTATCTCCGCGAGATCGCGGACAACTTCCATCAGCTCGTCGGCGCACTCCACGAGGCCGACCGCCCCGTCGTCGTCGCCGCCAAGGGTTGGGCAGCGGGTGCAGGCATGTCGCTGGTCCTGCACGCTGACGTGGCCATCGGCGGCCCGTCCACGAGACTCCGGCCCGCCTACCGCGGCATCGGCCTGACGCCCGACGGTGGACTCACCTGGACACTCCCGCGCGCGGTCGGCGCCGCTCGCGCCCGACAGATCATCCTGACCGACCGCGTCATCACCGCGGAGGAGGCCCTGCAGTGGGGGCTGCTGTCGGAGATCGTCGCCGACGACGAGGTCGAGACGGCCGCGCGGACGGCAGCCGAGACCATCGCGTCCGGCCCTCGTGGCGCCGACGCCGCCACGAGGCATCTGCTCGCCGTCTCCGCGGACACCACGCTGGTCGAGCACCTCGCCCTCGAAGCCCGCTCGATCTCCGAACGGTCGGGGCTGCCCGAGGGCATCGAAGGTGTCGACGCCTTCGTCGGCAAGCGCGCACCTGATTTCGGCAAGGGACGCTGAAGCGGTCGTCGTCCTCGAGTGCGAGACTCGCCCCGCTCCCTGAGGTGCGAGCGAAGCGAGCCTCGAAGGGTCAGGGCAGGCGCCAGTCCACCGGCTCGGCACCGAGATCGAGCAATTCCTCGTTGGCCCGGCTGAAGGGTCGTGAGCCGAAGAACCCGCGCGAGGCGGACAGCGGCGAGGGGTGCGCCGACATGATGGTCGGTACATCGGGAAGCCACTTCTCCAGACCCGCGGCGTCCCGGCCCCACAGGATCGCGACGAGTGGTTCGTCGCGAGCCGCGAGTGCCTTGATGGCGCACTCGGTCACCTCCTCCCAGCCCTTGCCGCGGTGCGAGGCAGGCTCCCCCGGGGCCACCGTGAGCACACGGTTGAGCAGGAGCACGCCGTTGTCCGCCCAGGGCGTGAGATCACCGGTGGTCGGTGTCGGATAGCCCAGATCCGCGCAGTACTCGGTGTAGATGTTCGTCAGCGAGCGCGGGATCGGACGCACGTCGGGAGCCACCGAAAAGCTCAGCCCGACTGCGTGTCCGGGCGTCGGATACGGATCCTGCCCGACGATGAGGACGCGTACGTCCTCGAGCGGACGGGTGAACGCCCGCAGGACATGTTGTCCCGCAGGAAGATAGCGGCGTCCCTCGGCGATCTCCGTACGCAGGAACCGGCCCATCTCGGTGATGATGGGCTCCACCGGGGCCAACGCCTGCGCCCAGCCCGGGTCGATCAGTTCGGCGAGCGGTTTGGGTGGTGCGGTCACTCGATTGCCTCCGTCGTGCGCGGTCGTCAGTCCAGTCGTTTGAGCGCGGTGCGGTAATGCTGCGCGTTCTGGAAGTACATCTCACAGTTCAGGTCGGTGTGCCCCTCGGGAACCTCGTAGCCGTCACGGAGCCGTGCCGGCACACCGAGCGCCATCCGTCGCGGCGGCACGTCGAACTTGAACGGCACCACCGCGCCGGCGCCCACGATCGCGCCGTCACCGACGGTCGACCCGTTCAGGACCACCGATCCCGAGGCGATGAGGCAATCGTCACCGATCGTCGCACCCTCGATGTGCGCGTTGTGACCGACGACGCATCGCTCGCCGATCACCGTCGGTTCGAGGACCGTGCAGTGGATGACGGTGCCGTCCTGGATGTTGCTGCGCGCGCCCACGGTGATGGTCCCGTAGTCACCCCGCAGGACCGCGCCCGGCCACACCGACACGCCATCGCCCAGGGTGACCGCACCGATCACCACCGCATCCGGGTGCACGTAGGTGTCCTGTCCCAGGACCGGTTCTCGATCGTCGAGTGCGTAGATCGCCATGAGGCGACTCTAGTGGGGTGTCGGATCGGCGAAGGACTGCCACCCGTGCAGGTCCGGTCCGTCGGGCCCGCCGACGCGCCGGTCGTCGACCCAGACCTCGGGAGCCGATGACGACGCCGGACCGACCGAGCCGATGACGGTCCAGCCCGGGGGCACCGCCGCCGCCTCGAACGAGGCGAGAAGATGATGGTCCTCGCCCCCGGCGAGGAGCCACCGCGCGACGTCCACCCCGAGCGCACCGGCCGCATCGACCAGATCGGGGCGTCGCGGCACGGCACCGGACTCCACGGTCATCGCGAGCCCCGCGGCCCTCGACATCGTGAGCAGTTCTTCGACGAGACCGTCGGAGATGTCGGTCATGGCGTGCGCGCCCGCAGCCGCGGCGACCGGCCCCTGGCCGAGGTCGGGAGCCGGCACGCGATGCAGCGCAACGAGTTCCGGCCAATCGCTCTCGGCCGCACGCGGATCGGACAACACCGCGAGCCCCGCCGCACTGGCCCCGAGCGGACCACTCACCGCGAGGACGTCACCCGTACGAGCGCCACCGAGTGACACCGGACGACGACCCTCCAGGGCACCGACCGCGGTGACACTCACCACCACCTGCCCGGCCGCGACGAGATCGCCGCCCAGCACTCGCGCACCCAGTTCGTGCGCAGCGTGCACCACCCCGTCGTTGAGGTCGAGGACCACGCCGACCGGCGTCTCCGCCGGACACGCGATGGATACGACGAGACCCGTTGTGCGCCCGCCCATCGCGGCGACATCGGCCGAACTCTGCACCACCGCGCGGGCACCGACCTGGTCGGGCGTCGACCAGTCGAACCGAAAATGGTGGCCCTCGACGACGGTGTCGGTGCTGATCACCGCCGACCCGCCGATGTCGAGAACGGCTGCGTCGTCACCCGATCCGATCACGATGTCGTGGGCCGGCTCGCCGGTTGTCGCGGACGCGGTCAGCGCGGCGATCACCGCGCGCTCACCGATCGCACCGACCGTGTCGGTCCGGTCGATCGGGCGGTGGGGGCGACCGGTCTCCTCGAAGGTCACTCGTGGGCCTTTCCTCTTCCGGTCGCGCACGCACGGGGTTGTCGGTGACAATGTGTGCCACAGTGTATTGGGCCGCCGGGCGCGGCCGGTTCGCAGCAGACCCGGACTGCCCGGAGTCGAACACTGCCCGACGGAGAGGATGCCCGTGGTCCAGGCATACATACTGATCCAGACCGAGGTCGGCAGGGCCGCACTCGCGGCGGCGACGATCGCCGAGATCGCCGGCGTCGCCTCGTCGGAAGAGGTCAGTGGGCCGTATGACGTGATCGTCCGGGTCGATGCGGCCGACGCCACGCACCTGACCGAGAACGTCGTTCCGCAGATCCAGAAGGTCGACGGCATCACCCGCACCCTGACCTGCCCGGTGGTCACGAAGACGCGCTGACCGGTGACCCGCAGGCCATCGGCGTCCGCGACAGGTCCCCACGCGCGGGGCCGACCGGGGGGCTCTCCTACTGTTGTGGGGTGACGTCAGCAGGTTCGGATGACACCCCGCAGAGCCCCGTCGGCGACGATCCCGGCGACGACCCCACTGCCGAGGACACCCCGCGGTACGGCGGTGGCGGCCGGCTCAGCCCGGCACTCGTCGCGACGCTGGTGGCCATCCCCGTGATGGTGATCGCCGGATTCATCGTGTTCGCCGCGTTGCGACCCGACCCGGTGACCCCGATCGAGTCCTACGACGCCGCCGGGCCGGTCTCGGCGGAGTGCACCCGTCTCCTCGACGAAGCCCCGGACACCTTCGAGGGGTTCGGCACGAAAGAGGTCTCCGGAGATCGCGCGACGTGGCCTGCGACGGACTCCGGCGACGACATGACCTTGCGCTGTGGGGTGACCCGACCGGCGGAACTGTCTCCCACGAGCAACCTGCAGGAGATCCACGCCGCCGACCAGGCCGGCGTCCAGTGGTTCATCACCGACACGGTCGCCGGGTCGGGGCAGGCCTACGTGTGCGTCGACCACCGGCCCTACGTCGCGATGTGGATCCCGGCGAACGCAGGCAACGGCCCCATCACCGACATCTCGGGCGTGATCGACCGCACCCTCGAACGGGGACCGCTCGACTTCGGCTGATCCGGCGCGCGGGATCAGTCCCGATAGATCTCCGGCTTGGGGCTGCGGCCCAGCAGCGAGTTGACGGCGTCGGCCACCGACATGCCGTCGTGGCACACCTGGTGGACCGCGTTCGTGAGCGGCATCGGCACCTGATGCCGTTCGGCCAGCGCGCGCACCGAGGAGCACGACTTGACTCCTTCGGCGACCTGCCCGTTGGTGGCCTCCTGAGCCTGCGCCATGGTGGCCCCTTCACCGAGCCGAGCACCGAACGTGCGGTTGCGCGACAACGGCGAGGAACACGTGGCGACGAGGTCGCCGATCCCGGCCAGCCCGGCCAGCGTCTCGATCTGCGCGCCCACCGCGACGCCCAGCCGGATCGTCTCCGCGAGCCCCCGGGTGATGATCGTCGCCAGGGTGTTCTGACCGAATCCGATCCCGCTCGCCATCCCACAGGCCAGCGCGATGACGTTCTTGGCCGAGCCGCCGATCTCGCATCCGACGACGTCGGTGTTGGTGTACGGCCGGAAGTACCGCGTGCTGAACGCGCTCTGCAGGGTCACCGCACGCGCCTCGTCGGCACAGGCGATGACCGTCGCCGCGGGCTGGCCCTCCGCGATCTCGCGGGCCAGGTTCGGACCCGTCAGCACCGCGATCCGGTCGTCGTCGACGCCGGTCACCTCGGCGATGACCTCGCTCATCCGCAGCAGCGTGTTGGACTCGATGCCCTTGGCGAGCGACACCAGGGACGCATCCGAACCGATGTAGGGGGTCCACTGCGTGAGATTGGGACGCAACGACTGCGACGGCACACCGCACACGACGATGTCGGCACCCATGAGGGCATCGACCGCCGAACTCGTCGCCGTCAGCGCACCCGGCAGCGTGATGCCCGGGAGGTAGTCGGCGTTGACGTGCTCGCTGTTGATCGCCTCCGCGAGTTCGGGGCGTCGAGCCCAGATCACGGTGTCCGTCCCGGCATCCACGAGGACCTTCGCCACCGAGGTTCCCCAGGAACCCGCTCCCATCACCGCCGCGCGCACCGCAACCTCCCACCGGGCAAGCCCAATTCCGCATTCAGACCGGCGGCCTTCTGGCCGTCCGACCCTGCTCACCCTAATGCCCTCGCGGGTATGACCGACCCGGAATGTCACCGACCACCGGCCGGTGCATCATGATGGTCGGCATGGAACACAGCACTGTCGGCGCGGACGCCGACTCGACGATCGTCGACGCGGGGGGCACCGAGCCCGTCGCGACGTCGGTCGCGGCCGTGCTGGCGGTGAAGAGTCTGCATCGCGCGAAGTCGCGGTTGGCCGCGACTCTCTCCACCGCGTTCGAGGGCGATGACCCGGTCACCCGCGGTTCGCTCGTCCTCGCGATGTTCCTCGACACCGTCGAGGCTCTCCGCGGTGCGGGGATCTCCCGCATCGTCGTCGTCAGCCCCGACGACGAGGTCCTCGCCGCGGCCCGACGCTCGGGCATGCGCGGCCTCCGGGAGTCACCGCACGGGGATCCGACACAGGGACCTCCCCCGTCCGACGCCGGGCTCAATGCCGCGTTCGTCGACGGCGCGCGGTGGGCCGGTGAGGCCTGGCCCGACTCGACGGGACTGATGTACGTCCAAGCGGACCTGCCCGCCGCGACGAGCACGTCGCTCACCGCCGTGCTGCGCGCGGCGCAGCAGCATCGTTCCAGCTTCCTCACCGACCGCGACGGCACCGGCACCGTCCTCCTACACGGAACCGTCGTCGACGCCACGGCGCCCCGCTTCGGCCCCGGCTCGGCCGCGGCCCATCGTTCGGCCGGCGCCGTCGAACTCGATCCCGCGGGCGTGAACTGGCCCGACCTGCGCACCGACGTCGACACCGCGACGGACCTCGCCGTCGCCCGCGAGCTCGGTCTGGGCCCGCACACCACCGCTGCGCTGCGTCACCTCTGACCCGACACACCACACCGATCACCGTCTATCCGGCGGGCGTGTACGGCGAACACGTCGATGGGTCATCATTGGGGGGTGAGCCCAGCCGACGACGACGCACCACCGCAGACCCCCACGGTCACGACCACACCGATCCCCCATGCCCCGCCGGCCGCCACCCTGGTGCCCGACGAATCCGCCGATCTGCCCGAAGACCGCTACCTCAACCGGGAATTGAGCTGGCTGGACTTCAATTCCCGTGTGCTCGCGCTGGCCGAGGACACCTCGCTGCCGCTTCTGGATCGCGCGAAGTTCCTCGCGATCTTCGCCTCCAACCTCGACGAGTTCTTCATGGTTCGGGTGGCCGGGCTCAAGCGGCGTGACGAGACCGGCCTGTCCGTCCGGTCCGCGGACGGGCTCTCGCCGCGAGAGCAACTCATGCGGATCGCCGGCCGCGCCCAGACCATCGCCGACCGCCACGCCCGGGTGTTCCTGGATTCCGTCCGACCGGCGTTGGCCGACAACGACATCTACGTGGTGTCCTGGTCCGACCTGACCGCCGAGCAGCAGGCGCGGATGACGGACTACTTCCAGGACGAGGTGTTCCCCGTCCTGACGCCTCTGGCCGTCGACCCCGCTCACCCGTTCCCGTACATCAGCGGGCTGTCGCTGAACCTCGCCGTGACCGTCCGCGACGTCAACGAGAGTGGCGAGCATTTCGCGCGGGTCAAGGTACCGGACAACGTGAACCGCTTCATCCGGGTCGACCGGTTGTCGCCGTACCGGGGCCCCGCGGACGACAAGGCCGCCAAACGCGCGGTGTACCTACCGATGGAGAGCCTGATCGCGGCCAACCTCGGCAACCTGTTCCCGGGCATGGAAATCGTTGAGCACCATGTTTTCCGGATCACCCGCAACGCCGACTTCGAAGTCGAGGAGGACCGCGACGAGGATCTGCTGCAGGCGTTGGAGCGCGAGCTCGCGCGGCGCCGGTTCGGTTCCCCGGTGCGACTCGAGGTCGCCGACGACATGAGCGAGCACATGCTCGAGTTGTTGCTGCGCGAGCTCGAGGTCGATCCCGCCGACGTCATCCAGGTGCCCGGACTCCTCGATCTGTCTTCGCTTTTCGAGATCTACGCACTCGACCGCCCGCACCTCAAGGACCGCCCGTTCGTCCCCGCCACTCATCCCGCGTTCGGAGAGCGGGAGACGCCCAAGAGCGTCTTCTCGACGTTGCGCGACGGAGACGTGCTCGTCCACCATCCATACGACTCGTTCTCCACCAGCGTGCAGCGGTTCATCGAGCAGGCCGCGGCCGACCCCCAGGTCCTCGCCATCAAGCAGACGCTGTACCGGACCTCCGGCGACTCCCCGATCGTGAACGCGCTCATCGACGCAGCCGAGGCCGGCAAACAGGTCGTCGCGCTCGTCGAGATCAAGGCACGGTTCGACGAGCAGGCGAACATCAAGTGGGCCCGCAAGCTCGAGCAGGCCGGCGTTCACGTCGTCTACGGCCTCGTGGGACTCAAGACCCACTGCAAGACCTGTCTGGTGGTGCGGCGTGAGGGCTCGACGATCAAGCGGTACTGCCACATCGGCACCGGAAACTACAACCCGAAGACGGCGCGACTCTACGAGGACGTGGGCCTGCTGACCGCCGCACCCGACATCGGCGCCGACCTCACCGACCTGTTCAACACCTTGACCGGTTACTCACGCAAACAGGAGTACCGCAACATTCTCGTTGCGCCGCACGGTATCCGGGCCGGGATCATCAAACGGATCCAGCGTGAGATCGAGCTCTTCCGGGAGGGTGACACACGCGCACGGATCCAGCTCAAGGCGAATGCGCTCGTCGACGAGCAGGTGATCGATGCGCTCTATCGGGCCTCCCAGAGCGGGGTGCCCGTCGATGTCGTCGTCCGCGGTATCAGCGCCCTGCGGCCCGGGGTCGAGGGGTACAGCGACAACATCCACGTGCGTTCCATCCTGGGCCAGTTCCTCGAGCACTCGCGGATTCTGTACTTCGGTGCGCAGAACCAGTACTGGTTCGGCAGCGCGGACATGATGCACCGCAATCTGGACCGCCGCGTCGAGGTCATGGTGAACGTTCGTGACGAGCGACTGGCCGGCGAACTCGGCGACATCTTCGCCTCGGCGCTCGACCCGCGGACCCGCTGTTGGGTCCTGCATCCCGATGGCAGTTGGGTCGCGTCACCCGCCGAAGGCGAGGAGGTCCGCGACCACCAGCGACAGATGATGCGGCGCAATCGACGTCGGCCGGAGACGAGTTCGTGACCGGCACCGGCCCGTAACCTTCGACCTCTACCATCACCACCGATATGGCGAAGAAGACGAATGAGGTGTGGGCCGCGGGCGGCGTGGTCTGGCGGCCGAAGGGCTCCGGTTCCGCCGGGGCCGACGCTGTCGGGAACGGCGATCTCGAGATCGCGGTCGTCCACCGCCCGAAGTACGACGACTGGACGCTGCCCAAGGGAAAAGCCGAGTCGGGTGAGACGCTCATCGACACCGCGGTGCGCGAGATCGCCGAGGAGACCGGACAACACGTCATCCTCGGCCGGCACCTCGACGACGTCCACTACGACTTGGGCAGTACGCGCAAGCATGTGCGCTACTGGTCGGCGCGGGCGCTCGACGGGGAGTTCGTCGCCGGCAGCGAGGTCGACGAACTGCGTTGGCTCTCGGTCGACAAGGCCCGGGAGACGCTGAGTTACCCGCTCGACCGGGCGATCCTGGAAGAGTTCGTACGACTCCCCGCGGACCTGCACACGTTTCTCCTGGTCCGGCACGCCAAGGCCGGCCGGCGCTCGACGTACAAGGGCGACGACCGGCTGCGGCCCTTGGACAAGCTGGGCCGCGCGCAGGCAGACGCCCTGGCCCCGCTGCTGGTGGCGTTCGGGGCGAGGCGAGTTCACTCGGCTGATCGCGTGCGTTGCGAGCAGACCCTGGAACCGCTACGCGAGCGCCTCGGCGTCGAGTTGCACAGCGAGCCGGATCTGTCGGAGGAGACGTACCGGACGAATCCGGTGGCGGCGCAACGTCGGATACTCCAGCTCGCGACCGACGCGACGTCGACGCCGGCGGTCTGCAGTCAGGGGAAGGTGATCCCGCCCCTCATGGACTGGTGGGCCGCCCGGGACGCGATCGCGCTTCCCAAGGCGTCCAATCGCAAGGGAAGCGTGTGGGTTCTGTCGCTCCACGACGGCAGGTTGGTGGCGGCCGATCACATCGCCGGCCCACTCCCCACAGCCTGACGCCGGACAACACCGTCGTAGACCCATGGCCCGAACACAGTTCAGCCCCCGGCGGGGGAAGTACGCCGGGGGCTGAACTGTGGTTGTCGACCGCGGTTTCCGCGGTTCAGCGACGAGTGGTCTTCTTTGCCGCGGTCTTCTTTGCGGCGGTCTTTTTGGCCGGAGCCTTCTTCGCGGCCGTGGCCTTCTTGGCCGGCGCGGCCTTCTTGGCCGGAGCCTTCTTCGCGGCGGTCGTGGTCTTCTTGGCCGCCGTGGTCTTGGCCGGAGCCTTCTTGGCCGCCGTGGTCTTCTTGGCCGCCGTGGTCTTGGCCGGAGCCTTCTTGGCCGCCGTGGTCTTCTTGGCCGCGGTGGTGGCCTTCTTGGCTGCGGTCTTCTTTGCAGGGGCAGCCTTCTTGGCAGCCGTGGCGGTGGTTCCGCTGCCGCGCTTCACAGCCGGGCCGGTGGCGGACAGCTTCTGCTTGCCGGCGACGACGGCCTTGAACTGAGCGCCCGGACGGAATGCCGGAACCGATGTCGCGCGGACCTTCACGGTCTCGCCGGTGCGCGGGTTGCGGGCGACGCGCGGTGCGCGCTTCCGCTTCTCGAATACGCCGAAGCCGGTGATCGTCACGCTCTCGCCCTTGTTGACAGCGCGCACGATCGTGTCGACGACGAGCTCGACGGCTTCAGTCGCAGTCTTGCGATCCGCGTCGAGCTTTTTGGTCAGCTCATCAATGAGCTCCGCCTTGTTCATGAGTACCTCCGCAAGCTGATCTGACCGAGTTTCGGCCAGCTACCAACACACGGTAAACGTCGGATGTGAAAACGTCCATCTTCCACGCCAATTAGGATGCCGTGTTGCGAAATCGTATGGCAGCTCACGAGGGTGCCGCCGCGGCGAGATGACCCCGCCGCGGCGACGGGAGATCAGTCCGCGAGGGTCCGCGGCTTGAACGCCGGACGCGTCGACTCGAACGCAGAAATCGCGTCTACCTGGCGCAACGTGAGTCCGATGTCGTCGAGACCCTCCATCAGGCGCCACCGGGTGTAGTCATCAATTGCCAACGGCACCACGAGGTCTCCGGCGGTGACCGTCTTATCGACAAGGCTCACGGTCACTTCGAGTCCCGGATTCTCCTCGAGCCGCTTCCAGAGCAGTTCGACGTCGGACTGCTCGACCTGGGCGGCCACCAGGCCCGCCTTGCCCGAGTTGCCGCGGAAGATGTCGGCGAAGCGGGACGAGATCACCACGCGGAAACCGAAATCGGACAGGGCCCAGACCGCGTGCTCGCGCGAGGAGCCGGTGCCGAAGTCGGGACCGGCGACCAGGACCGACCCGCGGCTCCAGGGCTCGTTGTTGAGGATGAAGTCGGGATCGGTCCGCCAGCCGGCGAACAGACCGTCCTCAAAGCCGGTGCGTGTCACCCGCTTCAGATAGACGGCCGGGATGATCTGGTCGGTGTCGACATTGCTGCGCCGCAGCGGGACGCCGATGCCGGTGTGTTCGGTGAACGGTTCCATCAGGAAAGCCCCTGTTCGAATGATGTGGCTGGGATGTGGTTCGGACCGTGACTCAACCGAGATCGGCGGGCGCCGACAGTGAGTCCAGATCGGCGGGCGCCGACAGGGTGCCGCGCAGCGCGGTGGCCGCGGCCACTCCCGGCGACACGAGGTGGGTTCGACCACCCTTGCCCTGGCGCCCTTCGAAATTCCGGTTCGACGTCGATGCGCATCGCTCACCCGGGGCGAGTTGATCCGGGTTCATGCCGAGACACATCGAGCATCCGGCCTGCCGCCACTCGGCGCCCGCCGCGACGAAGATCTCGCCGAGCCCTTCGTCCTCGGCCTGCGCGCGCACGCGCATCGAGCCGGGGACGATCAGCATCCGCATGCCGTCCGCGACCTTGCGACCCTTGAGGATGCCCGCGACCTCGCGCAGATCCTCGATCCGGCCGTTCGTGCACGAGCCCACGAAGACCGTGTCCACCTTGATGTCACGCAGCGGCGTTCCGGGCTCGAGGCCCATGTACTCCAGCGCCTTCGCCGCGGCCCCGGCCTTGACCTCGTCGCCGTAGTCGGCCGGGTCCGGCACCGCGGCGCCGAGCGGCGCACCCTGGCCCGGGTTGGTTCCCCACGTGACGAAGGGGGTCAGCGTGGTGGCGTCGATGTGCACCTCGGCGTCGAAGGTGGCGTCGGGATCGGTGCGCAGACTGTCCCAATAGGCAACAGCCGCATCCCAATCGGCACCGGCCGGAGCGTGCGGACGACCCTTGAGGAACTCATAGGTGGTCTCGTCGGGCGCAATCATCCCGGCCCGGGCCCCCGCCTCGATTGACATGTTGCACACCGTCATCCGGGCTTCCATGGACAGCTTGCGGATCGCCTCGCCGCGGTACTCCAACACGTAGCCCTGGCCACCGCCGGTGCCGATCTTCGCGATGATCGCGAGGATCAGGTCCTTGCTCGTCACACCCGGCGGCAGCTCGCCGTCGACGTTGATGGCCATCGTCTTGAACGGGCGCAACGACAGTGTCTGGGTGGCGAGGACGTGCTCGACCTCGCTGGTGCCGATTCCCATCGCGATCGCACCGAAGGCACCATGCGTCGACGTGTGACTGTCGCCGCACACCACGGTCATGCCGGGCTGGGTGAGGCCCAGCTGCGGCCCCACGACGTGGACGATGCCCTGCTCGGCATCTCCCATGGGATGCAGGCGGACGCCGAACTCTTCGCAGTTGCTGCGGAGGGTGTCGACCTGGGTGCGCGAGACCGGGTCGGCGATGGGCTTGTCGATGTCCACCGTCGGGACATTGTGATCCTCGGTCGCGATCGTCAGGTCGGGTCGCCGAACCGGACGTCCGGCGAGGCGCAGGCCCTCGAAGGCCTGCGGACTGGTGACCTCGTGCACGAGGTGGAGGTCGATGTAGATCAGGTCGGGATTGGTGTTGCCGGACGCGTCGACGTCACCGGGGACCACGACGTGGTCGCGCCACACCTTCTCGGCGAGAGTTAGCGGCTGGGCTGGGCTGTTGCTCATGGCTGCACTCGTTATCTGTCTCGGGTTCTTCGGACTCTGCACGCGATGGTGGCGAACTGGCTGGCTTTCGAGCGTGCATCTCACTATTTGGACAGCTAGTATCGTCCTATGGGAAAGGATACCGCATCTGCGGTCAGCAGCGGAATCGGTGTGCTCGATAAGTCGGTGGCGGTGCTGCACGCGATCGCCGAGGCCCCGTGCAATCTGTCGGAGCTCTGCGATCGGACCGGACTGCCCCGGGCGACGGCACACCGACTCGCGGTCGGGCTCGAGACCCACCGCTTCCTCATCAGGGACGTCACCGGACGCTGGCAGCCCGGCCCCGTCCTCGGTGAACTCGCCTCCTCGGCACACGATCCCGTCACCGAGTCGGCGCTCATGGTCCTCCCCCGGCTTCGTGACATCACCGGCGAATCGGTCCAGGTCTATCGCCGCGAAGGAGCCGAACGCGTCTGCGTTGCAGCGATGGAACCACCGACCGGCCTGCGGGACACCGTCCCGGTGGGCACCCGCTTCCCGATGAGCGCGGGGTCTGCGGCGAAGGTCCTCCTCGCCTGGGCCGACCCGGCGACCCAGCGGGCGCTCGTGCCGGACAGTGTCTTCAGCGAGCGGGCGCTGCACGAGATCCGCCGCCGCGGGTGGGCGCAGAGCGCCGGTGAACGAGCCGCCGGGGTGGCGAGTGTGTCGGCTCCGGTACGCGACGGCAACGGTGACGTCGTCGCAGCGATATCGGTGTCCGGGCCCATCGACCGGATGGGGCGCCGGCCCGGTGCGCGCTGGGCGGCCGACCTGCTCGCCGCCGCGGACGCGATCCACAAACGTCTTCAGGCCGCTCGTCCCTGACCCCAGAGCCGTTGCACCCGGAGCCGTTCCGATGCAACGGCCGGTGGGCTAGCGTCAGGGCATGGGAGTCAATCAACGTAGTCAGATCGTCATGTCCGAGGACGAGATCGCGGAGTTCGTCGCGCGCAGCCGGACCGCGACTCTCGCCACCACCGGACCCGACGGGAGCATCCACCTGGTGGCGATGTGGTACGGGATCGTCGACGGCGACATCTGGTTCGAGACGAAATCCAAGTCCCAGAAGGCGGTCAACATCCGCCGCAACAGCCGGTGTTCGGTGATGATCGAGGACGGCGACACCTACGACACCCTCCGAGGCGTCACCTTCGAGGGGGTCGCCGAGATCCTCGACGACCCGGACTCATGTCTGAAGGTGGGCATCAGCGTCTGGGAGCGCTACACCGCGCCCTACACCGAAGAATCGCGGCCGTTCGTGGAGCAGATGATGAACAAGCGCGTCGCCGTGCGGATCAGACCGTCTCGCACACGTTCCTGGGACCACCGCAAGCTCGGTATCCCCGAGATGCCGGCTTCCGGAAGCACCGCCGAATTCCTGTGACCCGACGCCGATGACGGCCGCCGTCCGTGTTCTCGATGTGATCATCGCGACACGGACGAGATGGCCTGCCACACAATGAAAAACACCCTCCCCCTGCAGTGCAGAGGGAGGGTGTTTCTCGTAGCCCCGACGGGATTCGAACCCGCGCTACCGCCTTGAGAGGGCGGCGTCCTAGGCCGCTAGACGACGGGGCCATGGGAACTTCCGGCGATCAAGACCTTAGCACGGTCTCGATCGCTTTCTGTCCGCTGGGGTACCAGGACTCGAACCTAGAATGGCGGTACCAGAAACCGCTGTGTTGCCAATTACACCATACCCCATTGGCGTGGTTCTCCTTGCGGAAAACTGCCGAGAAAGAGAGTATCAAAGGGTTGCCGGAAGTCCACAAACGTGCAGCTCAGAGGCCTTATTTGGCCGCAATCTCCCGAGCCGAGGACAGGCGCGCGAGCGTCTTGTCGCGACCCAGGATCTCCATCGACTCGAACAGCGGAGGACTGACCTGGGAGCCGGTCACGGCCACCCGCACCGGACCGAACGCCTTGCGCGGTTTGAGCCCGAGATCGTCCACCAGCGCGGCGTTCAGCGCATCCTGCAGCGCAGCCGTCGTGAAGGAATCCAGCGACTCGATCGCGGCGATGGTGGCGTCCAGAACCGCCACGGCGTCGGCGCCCAGGTTCTTGCTCGCGGCCTTCTCGTCGATCGTGAACTCGGCGTCCGAGACGTAGACGAACGAGATGAGATCCCAGGCATCCCCGAGAACCTGGATACGCGTCTGCACCAGCTCGGCCAGAGCTGCGAAGGTCTCGCCATCGGCGGTCTCGGTGAGCTTGCCCTGCGCGACGAGGTACGACTTGAGCCGAGCGGTGAAGTCACCGAGGTCCAGCCGGCGGATGTGCTCGGCATTGATGGCGTCGGCCTTCTTCTGGTCGAATCGCGCAGGGTTGGAATTGACCTGTCGCACATCGAAAGCCGTGATCATCTCGTCCAGGCTGAAGACATCGACATCACTCTTGTAGCCCCAGCCGAGCAGCGCGAGGTAGTTGAGCAGACCCTCCGGGATGAATCCGCGATCCCGATGATGGAAGAGATTCGACTGCGGGTCGCGCTTGGAGAGCTTCTTGTTGCCCTCCCCCATCACGAACGGAAGGTGGCCGAAGGCCGGGACCGCGTCGGCCACGCCGATGCGGATCAGCGCGTCGTAGAGCGCCAGCTGACGCGGGGTGGAGGAGAAGAGGTCCTCCCCGCGCAGGACGTGGGTGATCTTCATCATGGCGTCGTCGACCGGATTGACCAAGGTGTAGAGCGGATCGCCCGAGGCGCGCGTGAGGGCGAAATCCGGCACGGTACCCGCCTTGATCGTCGTGGTTCCGCGCACGAGATCGTCCCACGAGATGTCGGTGTCCGGCATACGAAGGCGGACAACGGGTTTGCGCCCTTCGGCCACATACGCCGCGCGCTGCTCGGCGGTCAGGTCACGGTCGAAGTTGTCGTAACCCAGCTTCGGGTCACGGCCGGCGGCGCGGTGACGGGCCTCGACCTCCTCGGGGGTGGAGAAGGCCTCGTAGGCCTCGCCCGCCGCGAGCAACCGCGCGACGACGTCGGCATGGAGGTCTCGACGCTCGGACTGCCGGTAGGGTCCGTACGGGCCGCCGACCTCGGGCCCCTCGTCCCAGTCGAGCCCGAGCCACCGGAGCGCGTCGAGGATGGCCGCGTAGGACTCCTCGCTGTCGCGCGCGGCATCGGTGTCCTCGATGCGGAAGACGAAGGTGCCCCCGTCGTGGCGGGCCTGAACGAAGTTGAAGAGCGCGGTTCGCACGAGCCCCACGTGCGGCGTCCCCGTCGGAGACGGACAGAATCGGACGCGCACACCCTCAGTACTGGTCATGGGCTCAGGGTATCGAAGCGGTGCTGCGCTCCCGACACGCCCGCCGTCAGGCCCGGTGCCGCTCGCAGAACTCGACGAGGACCCGATTCACCTCGGCCGGCTGTTCGAGATAGCCGAAATGCCCGGCCCGTTCGATCTCGACGTACTGCGCGCCCGGAATGGCCTCGGCCACTT
Source organism: Gordonia sp. PvP123 (assembly GCF_040547295.1). Lineage (NCBI taxonomy): Bacteria > Bacillati > Actinomycetota > Actinomycetes > Mycobacteriales > Gordoniaceae > Gordonia > Gordonia sp. PvP123. The sequence continues at coordinate 140,724 of NZ_JBEPPN010000007.1, forward strand.
CGCGCGCCAGCTTCGCCGGCAACGTCCGATCGTCGGCGAAACCGACGACCAGCGCCGGCCGGTCGATTCCGCGGTAGGCGGCGAGGCGGTCGGACTCCTTGTTGTGCAGTTCGAGCTGCGCGCGGACCCCCGGGGTGATCGTCTGCGGTGAGAACCCGATGATGTCGAGCCAGTCACGCGCCGTGCGGTCGTCGTCGAGCGTGTGCGGCGACAGGTTCAGATGGGCGGTGATGGCGGCCTCGTACTCCGGCGGCAGCTTGATCTTGTTGTCGTACAGCGCGCGCTCGCCGGCCGAGATCGCCTCCTGCAGTGGAGTGTTGCGGCCATACGTCGCGACCATCACCGCAGCTTTCACCACATCCGGCCGCGCCAGCGCCAACTCCTGGGTGATCCGGGCGCCCAGCGAGGTGCCGATCACGATCGCCGGGCCTCGTCCGAGATGCTCGATCAGCGCAGCCGTGTCGGCGACCATGTCATCGAGCGTGAAGCCCTCGGCACACTCCGAAGACGGCGCCACACCACGGTTGTCGAAGGTCACCACGGTGAATCCGGCCTTCACCAGAGCCGGTTCCTGGTGGGCCTTCCACACCCGTCCGGGACTGCCGGTCCCCATCACCATGACGACCAGCGGGCCGGAACCGGCCACGCTGTAGGAGATGTCGATGCCGTTGACTCGAGCCGTGCTGGGAGCTGTCACTTGTCCACCACCGAGTTGGAGAGCGTACCGATACCTTCGACGGTCACCGAGACGCGCTGGCCGGCGACCATGGGGCCCACGCCTTCCGGGGTGCCCGTGAGGATCACGTCGCCCGGCAGCAGGGTCATGACGCGCGAGATCCACTCGACGATCTCGCCGACGTCGTGGAGCATCAGCGACGTGCGGGTCCGCTGCTTGACCTCGCCATCGAGTTCCGTCACGAGCTCGACGTCGGACGGGTCGAATGCGGTATCGATCCATGGACCGAGCGGACAGAAGGTGTCGTAACCCTTCCCGCGGGTCCACTGCCCGTCGGCCTGCTGGTGATCGCGGGCGGTCACGTCGTTGGCGACCGTGTAACCGAGGATCACGTCTTTGGCCTGTGCCGCCTTCACGTCCTTGCACGCCCGTCCGATGACGATCGCGAGTTCGCCTTCGTAGTCCACACGTTCCGACGACGGTGGGCGCACGATGGGCAGCTCGGGACCGATGATCGACGTGTTCGGCTTGAGGAAGATCACCGGGTCGGCGGGCGCTTCGCCACCCATCTCCGCGGCGTGCGCGGCGTAGTTCTTGCCGATGCAGATCACCTTGCTGGCCAGGATCGGGGCCAGGACCCGCACATCTGCCGCCTTCCACGAGCGACCGGTGAACGTCGGCGTGCCGAAGGGGTGCTCGGCGATCTCCTTCATGACGGCATCGCCACCGTCGCCCTCGACGGACACGAATGCCACGCCGTCAGGACTCGCAATTCGACCTAAGCGCATGTCCAGACCCTATCGCACCGCCGATCCCAGACGTTGGGAGCCGAGTTGGCCGACCGAGGCGGTAGTTCTACAATGTGGGCATATCATTTCACATATTGAGATGGATGAGTGGCGACCTTCGCCCGAGCAGACAGCGAGGTGAGTGACACATGACCGATGTCGACGACATCACCACTGCCAGAAGGTGGATCATCCTCGGCTGTTCGCTCCTCGCCGCACTCACCACGACGTGCGTGGTCAGCGGTGTGGCCTATCTGATCCCTGCTTTGCACACCGACGCCGGACTCTCGCTGGCCGAGGCCTCGACGCTCGCCGCGATCCCGACCATCGGCTTGATGGCCGCGACGATCCCGTGGGGGATCCTGTTGGACCGCTACGGCGAACGCCGCATCCTGCTGCTGTCGCTGTCCATCTCGCTCAGTGGAGCGATCGCGGCCGCGGTCGCCGCGTCGGCCGATGCGTCGTATCTCGTCGTGGGCGCCGCGCTGCTGGTGGGCGGTCTCGGTTCCGGTGCCGCGAACGGGGCCAGCGGCCGGATCGTCGTCGGCTGGTTTCCCGCCCATCAGCGCGGGACCGCGATGGGCATCCGCCAGATGGCTCAACCGCTGGGCATCGGCGTCTGCGCACTCACGATGCCGGTCGTCGCGGCGAGCTCGGGACCTGCTGCCGCGCTGGCGATCCCCGCCGTGGTGACCGCCGCGGGACTCGTCGCGGTGATCGTCGGCATCACCGACCCGCCGTGCCGCACGGCTCCCACCACAGAGGCCGTCGACAATCCTGTGCAGCCCGCGAACCCCTACCGCGGCAACTCTTTCCTCGCGCGCATTCACATCGTCAGCATGCTGCTCGTCATCCCGCAGTCGATGCTGTGGACGTTCGTGCCCACCTGGCTGATCGTCGCCCACGGATGGTCGCCGGCCGGCGCCGGCATCTTGATCACGGTCACCCAGGTCGTGGGTGCGCTGGGACGGATAGTCGCCGGACGATGGTCGGATGCGTGGATGTCGCGGATGCGACCCGTCCGGGTGATCGCGGTCGCTGGTGTCGCCGCGATGTTCGCGCTCGCGATCGCCGACTGGTTCGACAGCCCACTGGCACCCGCACTCATGGCGGTCGCGAGCATCATCTCGGTCGCCGACAACGGTCTGGCGTTCACCGCCATCGCCGAATACGTCGGCCCGGAATGGAGCGGTCGCGGCTTGGCCGTGCAGAACACCGGACAGTATCTGGTGACCGCGGCGACCACACCGCTTCTCGGAGCACTGATCGCCGCGGTCGGCTTCCCGCTCGCATTTGCGGCGACCGCCCTCGCACCGCTCGTCGCCACACCGCTGGTCCCCCGCGACCGGACTCGGGAACCCGACGAACTGGTGGACGCGTAAACCCACCACTCATGGACAGAGCCCGCCACCGATCCGGTGGCGGGCTCGTCCGTCCATGGCGGGTGCGCTTGCCGCGAGGGAGTTGTGGGTCGCGGGGGAACTACAGCCGCTCGCGGATGCGCGTCCCGATCTCCGAGGTGCTGAACGTGCCACTGCGGTCGACGAGGTCGTCGGCGACGGCCTTCTCGATCCGCGCGGCGGCGTCGTCCTCACCGAGATGTCGGAGCAGGAGGGCGACCGACAGGATTGCGGCCGTCGGATCGGCCTTGCCCTGACCGGCGATGTCGGGAGCCGACCCGTGGACGGGCTCGAACATCGACGGGTTGGCACCGGTGGCGTCGATGTTGCCCGAGGCGGCCAATCCGATACCGCCGCTCACCGCGGCCGCGATGTCGGTGATGATGTCGCCGAACAGGTTGTCGGTGACGATGACGTCGAAGCGGCCGGGATCGGTGACCAGGTAGATGGTCGCGGCGTCCACATGGCAGTAGTCGGTCGTGACGTCGGGGAACTCGGCGCCGACCTCGTCGACCGCACGGCTCCACATGGACCCGGCGAACGTGAGGACGTTGGTCTTGTGCACCAGCGTGAGCTTCTTACGACGCTGCTGCGCGCGCTGAAAGGCATTACGCACCACGCGTTCCACGCCGAAACGCGTGTTGACGCTCACCTCGGTGGCGACCTCGTTCGGGGTACCGACCCGAATCGCACCGCCGTTGCCGGTGTAGGGCCCCTCGGTGCCCTCTCGAACCACCACGAAGTCGATGTCGGGGTCACCGGCGAGCGGCGAGGAGACACCGGGGAACCGGCGCGACGGCCGTAGGTTGACGTGATGATCGAGGGCGAACCGCATGGTGAGGAGGAGGCCGCGTTCGAGCACACCCGAGGGCACCGACGGATCGCCGATCGCGCCCAGCAGGATGGCGTCGTGACGACGGAGCGACTCGAGGTCGTCCTCGGTCAGCAACTCGCCGTTGCGGTGGTAACGACGCGCGCCCAGGTCGAATTCGGTGGTGCTCACCGCCGGTACGACCGACTCGAGCACCCCCAGTGCCTCGGTGATGACCTCGGGACCGATGCCGTCACCGGCGATGACTGCGAGCTTCATGAGAGGTCGACCTGTTCGATCAGGGTCGCGCTGACCGCGTCACCGATCGCGGCGACGACGTCGTCGTCGAGAACGCTGCTCACGCGGAGCATCATCGTGGCCCCGCCGCCCTCGGCGTCCTGGGACAGACCGGCGGCCAGGATGTCGACACCCGCATTGCCGAGCAGGGTGCCGATCTTGCCCAGCGAACCCGGCTGATCGTCGTAGCTGACGATCAGGTTGTGGCCCTCGGCGCGGAGGTCGAAGTTACGGCCGTTGATGTTGACGATCTTCTCCACCAGCCGCGGACCCGAGAGGGTGCCCGACACATTGTGGGTGGAACCGTCGGCGAAGACGGCCTTCACGTCGACCACGCTGCGGTGGTTGGGGCTCTCCGATGCGGTCGTGACCTCGCTGGTCACGCCGCGTCCCTCGGCGACCGCCGGGGCGTTGACGAACGTGACCGGCTCGTCGAGCACCGCCGAGAACAGACCGCGCAGAGCCGAGAGGCCGAGGACGTCGACGTTGTTGGCGGCGAGTTCGCCACGTACGTCCACGACGAGCGAGGTCGGCGGCTCGTTGCTGATCGCGCCGACGAGAACGCCGGCCTTGCGGGCGACCTCGAGCCACGGTGCGACCTCTTCGTCGACGGCGCCACCGGTGATGTTGACCGCGTCGGGGACGAAGTGTCCGGCCAGCGCCAGCCGCACGCTCTTGGCGACGTCGGTGCCGGCACGGTCCTGAGCCTCGCTGGTCGAGGCACCGAGATGCGGGGTCACGACGACCTGCGGGAGCTCGAACAGCGGCGAGTCGGTGCAGGGCTCGGTGGCGAAGACGTCGAGTCCCGCGGCCCGGACCTGACCGGAGGTGATCGCGTCGGCGAGGGCCTGCTCGTCGATGAGACCACCACGGGCGGCGTTGACGATGACCACGCCCTTCTTGGTCCGCGCGAGCTGCTCGGCGCCGATCAGACCCAGGGTCTCGGGCGTCTTCGGCAGGTGGACGGTGATGAAGTCGGCGCGCTCGAGCAATTCGTCGAGGCTGACCAGCTCGATCCCCAGCTGGGCCGCGCGGGCCGGCGACACATAGGGGTCGTAGGCGATGATGTGGGTCTCGAACGCGGCCAGCCGGGCGGCCACGAGCTGACCGATGCGGCCGAGGCCGACGACACCGACGGTCTTGTCGAAGATCTCGACACCGTTGAACGACGAACGCTTCCAGGTCTTCTCACGCAGGGTGGCGTCGGCGGCCGGGATCTGACGCGAGGCCGACATCAGCAGTGCGACAGCGTGTTCGGCCGCCGTGTGGATGTTGGAGGTCGGGGCGTTGACGACCATGACGCCGCGCTCGGTCGCCGCGGGGACGTCCACATTGTCCAGGCCGACACCGGCGCGGGCGATGATCTTCAGCTTCTTGCCCGCGTCGAGGACCTCGGCGTCCACGGTCGTCGCCGAGCGGACCAGGATGGCGTCGGCGTCGACGACCGCCTCGAGCAACTTGGGACGATCCGGACCGTCGACCCATCGCACCTCGACACCGTCACCGAGTGCTTCCACGGTGGACGGCGCCAGCTTGTCGGCGATGAGTACAACCGGGCGGCCAGCAGAGCTCACAGTCATTTCTCCAGGTTCGGGGAGTGCGGTTTCACGATCGGCGGTGCGGAGTGTCGGTGACGACTCCGTACGACAGCTTAAAGGTGTGGTAGGTGCCGCCGAGCATGCGGTGTACCCCGAAACCGGAGACCTGTCCCTCGGCATGGGTAGAGTGTGACGCACATTACGGCTACCTTGCTGGGAGCATCACGGAAGTGTTGCAAAGCGACCGCGGGTCGATCCCACGCAGACGTGAGCACCCGGGGGGACCGGTACGGTGTGCTTGCCGCCGGTTGCGAAGTCCCGACCGGTGCCCGATGCCTGTGACCGAAACTGGTTGGACACGAGAAGTGGAGTGCGGATGACGAAGAAGCTGACAGTGCTGTTGGCGGTTTTGGCTGCGACGGTGCTGGCCGGCTGGGGAGGGGGCGTCGCGGTCGCCGCACCGGCGAAGATCTTCATGGGGGGCGGCTCCGGCATCCTGGTCCTCAAGGGTGGCAACTCGGCGGCAGCCTGCACGCTGACGACCATCGGTCGCTCGAAGACGAACAAGCTCATCGGCGTCACCGCTGGTCACTGCGGCACCCCCGGCCAGAAGGTCTACTCCGAGACCTTCCAGGATCGCGGCCAGGCCGGCACCATCACCTACACCGCGCCCGATCTCGACATGGCGATCGTCGAATTCGACGCCTCGCGCGTCGTGCCGCTGCGCACGGTCCGCGGGGTCACCATCCGCTCGGTCGACCCGAAGCCCCTTGCCTTTCCGACCATCGCCTGCAAGGAAGGCCGGACCACCGGCAACACCTGCGGTATCGCCTGGTTCTCCGACGGTGATGTCCACGTGAGCCAGATGTGCGTGATCGAAGGCGACTCCGGCAGCCCCGTGGTCGTGGGCGATCGCCTCGTGGGGATGGTCAACGCCTACTACTTCCTCGGTTGCCTCGGCCCCGAGACCGGCACCAACATCCAGCCGATCCTCAAGCGGATCGGGTCTCTCGACGCCTACAAGGGATTCCGGGTCGCCTGACGACTGGATTCCCACCCCCACCGACGCCCCGGATGGTTTCCCTCCGGGGCGTCGTCGTGTCCGGGGTCAGCCCAGGCGGTGCGGGCGTCGGTTCGTCACGCCTCGACGGATGACGGACCGCCCGCCTGAACGGTCGCGGAGATGCTGCTCGAGCGGACGATCAGTTCGGGCTCGAGCACGATCGACTCGGGTGTCCGGCCGCCGATGACCTCGAGCAGCAAGCCGACAGCGCGCCTGCCCATTTCGTGCATCGGTGATCGAATCGTGGTCAGCGGGACGGCACCGCCCGCGGCGATCGGCGTGTCGTTGTAACCGACGAGGGCGACGTCGTCGGGTACGCGAATCCCACGATCGCGCAGAGCTCCGAACGCTCCGATCGCGGCGAAGTCGTTGGTCGCGAAAATGGCGTCGGGCACCGGGCCGGTCGCGAGCAGCTGCTCGACGGCGGCCCGACCGCCGGCCGGATCGAAGCCCGAATAGACGATACGGTCGTCCGGGATCTCGACGCCGTGCTCGGCGAACGTGGTCACGATGCCGTTGGTCCGGTCACGAGCGGTGGAGGCGAACTCCCAGCCGGCGAGTACCGCGACATCTCGTCGTCCCGTGTCGAGCAGGTGCGAACCGACCAGTCGTCCGCCCTTCACATCATCGACGGTCGCCGAGGGATAGTCCCCCGCCGTTCGGGATACGAGCGCGAATTTGATTCCCTGCGAATGGATCTCGTCCAGGAAGCGGTGGTCGAGGTGGGCGTCCCCGTAGATCAGGCCGTCGACCCGCCGGTCGATCATCATTCGAGTACGTGCCCGTTGGTTGTCCGGCTTGTCCAGCGAGTTGGTGACGAATGTCGACAGACCCGACTCGTAGGCCGCCTCTTCTATCCCCTCGTAGATGGTCGCGAGCACATAGTCCTGTAGTCGAGGGACGAGCACCCCGATCAATCCCGAGCGCCGTGTGCGCAGACTCGATGCCTGGGGATTCGGCGAGTAGTCGTGCTCGGCCGCAAACGCGCGGATCCGGGCGACCGTGTCAGACGAACCCCAGCGGAGCGCGGCGTCACCGGGCGTATTGAGCACTCGCGACACGGTCGACGGGCTGACCCCGAGCTCCGTGGCGATCATGCGGAGCGTCAGCGGTCCCCGCGCCGGCCCCTCTCCTGTCTTCCTCAACCCGGCCCTCTCTCGTCGGTGGCCCACAGCGTACCCAACCCGGTCTGTTACGTCGTGATTTACCCAAACGTTTGACGGAAGTTACACAAACGATTGCGCCAAACGTTTGTCGTGTGTTTCACTTCACGTCATGCACGTCACAGTCAGCTCCATCGCCGCAGGTTTCCGGGGCTTCACGCCGTCGCGGGACCGTCGCCGATGACCCGGATCGCAGTCATCGCGACGGGCGGCACCATCGCGTCCGAGGCGACCGACGCCGGGGTCGTGGCCACCCAGACCGCCGCGCGGCTGGTCGAGCGCGCCGGCCTCGACGACGTCGAGGTCGAGACCATCGATCTGATGACGGTCGGGTCCTATCGGCTCACGCACGGACACCTGCGGCAGATCAGTGACGCGGTGGGCGCACTTCTCGCCCGGCCCACGGAACCCGTCGACGGCGTGGTCATCACGCACGGGACCGACACGATGGAGGAAACCGCGATCCTCCTCGACCTCGTCCACGACGATCCCCGTCCCGTCGTCCTGACGGGAGCCCAGCGGGCCGGCGACACCGCCGACGGTGACGGTCCGGGCAATCTCACCGACGCCGTCCGAGTCGCCGCGGCGCATGCCGCCCGCGACCGTGGCGTCATGATCGTCTTCGCCGGGCAGATCATCCCCGCCCGCGGGGCACGCAAGATCCACACGATCGCACTCGACGCCTTCCGCTCCGTCGTCTCTCCCCCGTCGGGCTCAGTGACGAACGAGCAGGTCTGCTTCGGTCCCACGGCACCGCGACCCGACCCGCTGCCACGCCCGGGCCCCGAATTCGACGACACCCGTGTCGATCTCGTCGACGTCTATCCCGGCGCGGACGACGCACTGCTACGCGCGGCCGCGAACTGCGGCGCCGCCGGAATCGTGCTGGCGGGCACCGGCATCGGCAACGGGAATCCCGCCATCGTCGACGCCGCGACCGATCTCGTCGACGACGGCCTCGCTCTCATCTTGTCCACCCGGGTACCGGCCGGACCTGTCCGCGGCGTCTACGGCAACGGCGGCGGCGCCGACCTGGTCGCCGCCGGAGTCCCACCTGTCTCCGGACTACCCGCCACCCAGGCGCGAATTCTGTTGGCGCTGTTGCTGTCCACTGGTCTCGCCCGGGAGCAGCCGCTGGCAGAGCTGATCTCGACCTATGCCGACCTGACTCCGTCCGGCACCCCTGGGGCAACCCGGGAGTCATCCGGACCCGGAGCCGGGGACGACACAAAACTCCACACCACCGATCGCCACAACCAAGGAGGACTGAACAAATGACCAAGGAAATCTTCGTAGCCTTCGGAATCGACGTCGACGCGGTCGGCGGCTGGCTGGGCTCCTATGGCGGCGAGAACTCGCCCGGGGACATCTCGCGCGGTGTGTTCGCCGGCGAGGTCGGAGTCCCCCGTCTCAACAATCTGCTCGCGAAATACGACCTCCCGGCGACCTGGTTCTGGCCGGGCCACTCCGTCGAGACGTTCCCCGAACAGTTCGATCAGGTCGTCGCCGCGGGACACGAGATCGGTCTGCACGGATACAGCCACGAGAACCCGATCGCGATGACACGTGAGCAGGAATCGGAGATCCTCGATCACTGCATCGATCTGATCAGCACTAGGACCGGCAAGCGACCCACCGGATATGTCGCGCCGTGGTGGGAGTTCAGCAAGGTCACCAACGAGCTTCTCGTCGAGCGCGGAATCACCTACGACCACTCGCTGATGCACCGTGACTTCGAGCCGTACTACGTCCGCGTCGGTGACTCATGGACGCCGATCGACTATGACAAGCCGGCCGCGGAATGGATGAAACCGCTTGTCCGCGGCGAGGAGACCGACCTCGTCGAGATCCCGGCCAGCTGGTACCTCGACGATCTGCCGCCGATGATGTTCATCAAGGGCAGCCCGAACAGCCACGGCTTCGTGAATCCGCGGCACATCGAAGAGATGTGGCGCGACCAGTTCGACTGGGTCTACCGCGAAAGCGATTACGCGGTCTTCACCTTCACCATCCACCCGGACGTCTCCGGCCGTCCGCAGGTACTGCTCATGCTCGAGCGACTGATCGAGCACATCAACTCGCACGACGGCGTCCGCTGGGCGAACTTCGACACCATCGCCGAGGACTTCAAGAAGCGGTCGCCGCGTCACTGACGCCTGTTCGCCACCTCCAACGCTTTCCCATCGCCGACCCGATCACGAGCCGGCGAGCCCGCCAATCCCACTGAGCAAGAGAGCACAACCATGTCTCGACCCACCACCCCCACCCCGGGGTTGCGGCGTGTCACCGGCAAGGAGACCCGCCGCGCATCCGGAATCGCGTTCTTCGCCTGGACGATCGCGGTGTACGACTTCATCCTGTTCGGCACGCTGCTTCCGCGGATCGAGGAGTCGTTCGGCTGGACCACCAGTCATGCGCTCCTGGTCTCCACCCTCGTCAGCGTCGGCACCGCCATCGTGGTCCTCCTCGTGGGCCCCATGGTGGACAAGCTCGGTCGCCGTAAGGGAATGATCATCTCGGTAGGCGGCACGGCCGCGTCGTCGGCGGCCACTGCCGCGACCTTCGGCGCGACCTCGCTGATCGGAGTCCGCGCGATCAGCGGTCTGGGACTCGCCGAACAGTCGGTCAACGCCACATACCTCAACGAGCTCTACGAGCTGACCGAGGACGAGAAGATCAAGAAGCGCCGGGGTTTCGTCTACTCGATGGTCCAGACCGGCTGGCCGGCCGGCGCACTGCTCGCGGCCGGGTTCGTCGCCATCGTGACGGCGATCTTCGGCGCTGACTCCTGGCGGATCGCGTTCCTGCTGGCGACCATCCCGGCGGTCATCGTCGCTCTGGTGTGCCGCACCCTCAAGGAAAGCCCCCAGTTCGAGGCGCAACACGCCGTCAAGCAGCTCCGCAAGGCCGGAAAGCACGACGAGGCAGCAGCACTGGCCGCCGCGACCGCGACGGTCGAGCAGACCTCGGCCCCCTTCAAGCGGATCTTCACCGGCAAGCATCTGCGCAACACCGTCGTGTTGTCCCTGGCCTGGTTGCTCAACTGGTTCGCCATCCAGACCTTCTCGGTCCTCGGCACCACGGTGCTGGAGAAGGGCAAGGGAATCGACGCCTCGAGCACTCTGATCCTCGTGGTCCTGTCCAACCTCGTCGCGGTCGCGGGCTACCTCGCCCACGGGTGGGCGGGCGACCGTTTCGGCCGCCGCAACACCATTGCCGTGGGCTGGTTGCTCTCGGGTCTGTTCTTCGGCGCGATGCTGCTCGGACCGTCGGATCAGATCTTCGTGCTCGTGACCTACATGATGGGCTTGTTCTTCCTCCTCGGCCCGTACGCCGCGATCATGTTCTTCCAGGCCGAGTGCTTCGACACCGATTGCCGCGCAACCGGTAGCGCGTTCATCGGCGCCATGTCGCAACCGGGTGCGATCATCTCGGGCTTCATCCTCACCGGCCTCACCGCCGCCTCGATCGGCTACTCGACGGCCGCCCTCTGGGTCGGCGCCCTGGGAGCCATCGCATCGGCCGTGATCGTGCTCGGTGCGCGCAAGGTTGCCGACACCCCGCCGTCGGCGGGCGTCCCCGCGGGTCCCACGACGACGGCGGGAGCCCAGGCATGAGCGATCCGAGTGTCGCGATGATCACCGGCGCCGCATCGGGTATCGGCGCGGCCACGGCCGTGTGCCTCGCCGAACGCGGTGTGCGCGTGGGAATCGGAACCTTCCCGGGCGATCCGCACGACCCCGAATCAACCCTCCGGGACGTGCACGACGCCGGCGGCGAGGGGCGGATCGTCGAAGTGGATGTGCGTTCCACCGAGTCGGTGGATGCCTTCGCCGACGAACTCGTATCCGCCTGGGGCCGTGTCGACATCGCGGTGGCCAACGCGGGCATCCTGCGGGAGGCGTCGTTCGATTCGATCACCGACGACCAGTGGCACGACATGATGGATGTCGACCTGCACGGTGTCATGCGCACGGCGCGGGCCGGCCTGCGCCACATGGGCGACGGCGGCTCGGTGACGGTGATCTCGTCGATCGCGGGCGGCATCTACGGCTGGCAGAACCACGCCCACTATGCGACCGCCAAAGCCGGGGTCGTCGGTCTGGCACGAAGTCTCGCCGTCGAGTACGGGCCCCGGGGCATCCGCGCCAACGCCATCATCCCCGGCCTCATCCGTACCCCGCAGTCCAGCGATGCGGTCAACTCACTCGGACCGGAAGGGCTCGACCGCGCGGGCGACTACATCCCGTGGGGCCGAGTCGGACACCCCCGCGAGGTCGCCGAGGTCATCGCCTTCCTGTCGAGTCCTCAGGCGTCTTATGTCAGCGGTCAGGCGATCGTCGTCGACGGCGCCCTGACCACCGCCATGCGTGACTGAATGCACCATCCCGGAGAGGATCTGACATGACCGGACTGTTGGACGGACGACGGGCGCTGGTGACCGGCGCTGCGTCGGGTATCGGACGCGCGATCGCCGCGGCCTACGTCGCCGAGGGCGCCGTGGTGACACTGGCCGATCGCGATACACGGGTCGAGGAGGTGGCGGACGAGGTCGGCGCGCGCCGCGGTGTCGTCCTCGACGCGACGATCGAAGCCGAGGTCGACGGGCTGGTGAACCAGATCGTCGACGACGACGGTGGACTCGACATCCTCGTGTGCTCGCACGGCATCCTCACCCAGTCACCCACCGTGGACATGCCGACCGAGCTGTGGCGCGAGACCGTCGACATCGACCTCACGAGCGTCTTTCTGCTCAATCGTGCGGCGCTGCGGCCGATGCTGGCGCAGGGCAGCGGCCGCATCGTCAACGTGGCCTCTCAGTTGGCCATCAAAGGCGGTGTCTCACTGGCCCATTACGCCGCGGCGAAGGCGGGTGTGATCGCGATGTCGAAGTCGATCGCGCTCGAGACGGCCGCCCAGGGCGTCCTGGTGAACGCGATCGCACCCGGACCGATCGACACGCCGATGGTCGACGTCATCGACGACGAGTGGAAGCGCAGCAAGCGCGCGGAGCTGCCGCTGGGCCGATTCGGACGACCCGAGGAGATCGCCCCGGTGGCCGTCCTTCTCGCGTCCGACCCCGGTGGCAACCTGTTCGTCGGTCAGGTCCTCGGCCCCAACTCCGGCGACGTGATGCCCTGATGTGTGGGGGTTGCGCAGGAGCACCACCGGACTGGGCCGCCGAGTTCGTGAGCGGTCCGCGCCGACGCGCCGAGGTGGCGCGCCGGATGTCGGAGGTGCTGCGCCGGCACACGGTGCGCGCGATCCCGTCGGGGTGGGTCGTCGCCACCCTCACCGGATCGGCAGTCGTGTGCCGGACCTACGACGAACTCGTGGGAGCCGTCGCGGAACGTTCCGGGCTCGGCATCGCCTCCGTGCGGGAACAGGGCCTGCCGGCACACGCAGTGTGACAGAACGCTTCCGCCGCGCCGACCGGCAGGTCGTCCGGTCTCGCGGTACGTCCGCGAGGTCTCCGGCGGTCGAGAAGTGGCTCGCAGCGGTGACGTGACCCGTCCAGCCACACCCACCCTTTTTCGGCATTTCCTCCCCCCTCGACCCCGGTGGGTTCACCGAAAAGGGGTGGGTGTGCGGAAACGCAAGCGGGCCCGCACCCTTCGGTGCGGGCCCGCTTGTGGTTGTGACTCAGGCGGTCTCGGTGATCGGGCGATCGACCCAGCTCATGAGATCGCGCAGCTTCTTGCCGGTGACCTCGATCGGGTGCTCGGCGTTCGCCTTGCGCAGACCCTCGAGTTCCTTGTTGCCACCCTCGACGTTGGCGACGAGGCGCTTGACGAAGGTGCCGTCCTGGATGTCGGTGAGGATGGCGCGCATGCGCTCCTTGGTGTCGGCATCGATGACCCGCGGGCCCGACACGTAGCCACCGAACTCAGCGGTGTCGGACACCGAGTAGTTCATCCGCGCGATGCCACCCTCGTACATGAGGTCGACGATCAGCTTGAGCTCGTGCAGCACCTCGAAGTAGGCCATCTCGGGGGCGTAACCCGCCTCCACCATGACCTCGAAGCCGGTCTTGACCAGTTCCTCGGTACCGCCGCACAGCACGGCCTGCTCACCGAAGAGGTCGGTCTCGGTCTCTTCCTTGAAGGTGGTCTTGATGATGCCGGCACGGCCACCGCCGATGGCGCTGGCGTAGCTGAGCGCGAGCGCCTGGCCCTCACCCTTGGGGTCCTGGTGGACGGCGATGAGCGCGGGAACGCCCTTGCCGTCGACGAACTGACGGCGCACGAGGTGGCCGGGGCCCTTCGGGGCGACCATCGCGACGGTCACGTTCTCCGGCGCCTTGATCAGACCGAAGTGGATGTTGAGACCGTGGCCGAAGAACAGCGCGTTGCCGTCCTGCAGGTTCGGCTCGATGTCCTCGGTGAAGATCTTCGCCTGCGAGGTGTCGGGTGCCAGCACCATGATGACGTCGGCCCATGCGGCGGCCTCGGACGCGGTCAGCACCTTGAGGCCCTGCTCCTCGGCCTTCGCCTTCGACTTCGAGCCCTCGCGCAGACCGATCACGACGTCGACGCCGGAATCGCGCAGCGACAGCGAATGCGCATGGCCCTGGCTGCCGTAGCCGATCACCGCGACCTTGCGACCCTGGATGATCGACAGATCTGCGTCGTCGTCGTAGAACAGTTCGATGGCCACTATGTTTCCCTTCGATATGTGGTGACCCCGGCGAACTCTCCGAACGCCCGGGCTTCGTAATTCTCTTGTCGCTGCCGTCCGCGCTCAGTGGCGCACGGCGACAACGGGATTCCCTGTCAGCGGTTGGCCGACATGCTCTTCGGTCCCCGACCGAGGGTCACCGCGCCGGATTGCGCGATCTCCCGGATTCCATACGGATCGAGCATCCGCAGAAGTGCTTCGAGTTTCTCCGACGTACCTGTCGCCTCGATCGTGAGCGACTCGGGCGAGACGTCGATGACCTTGGCGCGGAACAGGTTCACCACCTCGATGACCTCGGTGCGCACGGTGGAGTCCGAGCGGACCTTGACCATCATCAGCTCGCGCGACACCGAGCTCCCCGGGTCCTGCTCGACGATCTTGATCACGTTGATCAGCTTGTTGAGCTGCTTGGTGACCTGCTCGAGCGGGAAGTCCTCGACGGAGACCATGATCGTCATCCGCGAGATGCCCTTGAGCTCGGTGGGGCCGACGGCCAGCGACTCGATGTTGAAGCCACGTCGTGAGAACAGCGCGGAGATGCGCGCCAGGACGCCCGGACGGTCTTCGACCAGGACGCTGAGGGTATGGGTGGTGCTCACTGCTCGTCCTTCTCGGTTGCGCGGTCGGCCGGTGCGTTCTCGACCGTCTGATGGCCGTCCATCGTCTGGTGGATCTCCACCGGACCCGACGCCGACTCGTCGTCGTCGAACAGCGGCCGGATGTCGCGGGCGGCCATGATCTCGTCGTTGCCGGTGCCCGCGGCGACCATCGGCCACACCTGGGCGTCCTTGCCGACGATGAAGTCGATGACCACCGGGCGGTCGTTGATCTCCCGCGCCTTCGCGATCACCTCGTCGACGTCTTCTTCGCGTTCGACGCGGAAGGCCACACAGCCCAGCGCCTCGGAGAGCTTGACGAAGTCCGGGATCATCCGCGAGTGGGTCGACAGGTCGGTGTTCGAGTACCGCTCCTCGTAGAACAGCGTCTGCCACTGACGAACCATGCCCAGGTTGCCGTTGTTGATCAGCGCCACCTTGATCGGGATGCCCTCGATCGCGCAGGTGGCGAGTTCCTGGTTGGTCATCTGGAAACAACCGTCACCGTCGATCGCCCACACCTCGGCGTCGGGATCGGCGGCCTTGGCGCCCATGGCGGCGGGCACCGCGTAGCCCATGGTGCCGAGACCACCGGAGTTGAGCCAGGTGCGCGGCTTCTCGTAGGAGATGAACTGCGCGGCCCACATCTGGTGCTGGCCGACGCCCGCGCAGTACACCGCGTCCGGGCCGGCAGCCTTGCCGAGGGCCTGGATGACGAACTCCGGAGACATCGAACCGTCGGTCTGCCGGTCGTAGCTCAGAGGATAGGTCCGGCGCAGGTTGTCCAGGTAGGACCACCACTGCGAGATGTCGGGAGTCGAGCCGCTGGTCGCGCGCTCGTCGCGCAGGGCTTCGGTGAGCTCGGCGATGACCGCCTTGCAGTCACCGACGATCGGCACGTCGACCGGTCGGTTCTTGCCGATCTCGGCAGGATCGATGTCGGCGTGGATGACCTTCGCGTTCGGTGCGAACGACGACAGCTGCCCGGTGACCCGGTCGTCGAAGCGCGCACCGAGGGTGATCAGCAGGTCGCTGCGCTGCAGACCCGCGACCGCCGCCACCGTGCCGTGCATACCCGGCATACCCAGGTGCAGCTGGTGGCTGTCCGGGAACACGCCGCGCGCCATCAGGGTCGTGACCACGGGGATGCCGGTGAGTTCGGCCAGTTCCAGCAGTTCCGCAGCCGCGTTCGCCTTGATGACGCCGCCGCCGACATAGAGCACCGGGGACTTCGCGGCGTTGATGAGGCGGGCCGCCTCGCGAACCTGCTTGCCGTGCGGCTTGGTGACCGGCCGGTAGCCGGGCAGGTCGATCTGCGGCGGCCACGAGAAGGTGGTCTGCGCCTGCAGGATGTCCTTCGGGATGTCGACGAGAACCGCGCCCGGACGGCCACTCTCGGCGATGTGGAACGCCTCCGCGATCGTCTTCGGGATGTCGATGGCCCGGCTGACCAGGAAGTTGTGCTTGGTGACGGGCATCGTGATGCCCGAGATGTCGGCTTCCTGGAATGCATCGGTGCCGATGAGCGCCCGCCCGACCTGACCGGTGATCGCGACGACGGGCACGGAATCCATCTGTGCATCGGCCAGCGGTGTCACCAGGTTGGTGGCACCGGGACCCGACGTCGCCATCATGACGCCGGCGCGACCGGCGACCTGGGCGTATCCGGTCGCGGCGTGGCCGGCACCCTGCTCGTGACGGACGAGAACGTGACGGACCTTCTGAGAATCCAGGAGCGGATCGTAGACCGGCAGGACCGCGCCGCCGGGAATGCCGAAGACGACCTCGACACCGAGTTCCTCGAGGGAACGAACCACGGACTGGGCGCCGCTGACACGCTCGGGCGCAACAGTGTGCTGGGTTACCGCACGGAGGTTGCCCGCCGCCGGAGACTGCTGCCGCAATCCTGCGTTACGCGTCGGCTCATTTCGGCCCGCGTCGGTGCGTGCTGTTGGTGCGCTCACTGCACGATCCTCATCTTGGTTGTGGAATCCGATATCCGTGATGGAAGTACCTGGCATGAAAAAACCCCCGACAGCTTCCGCTGTTCGAGGGTGGCGCGTCGATGCCGGTTGGGGGTCTGCGAGGTGACCGGTCAGGCGAAGACGCGCCAGCCGATTACTACGAGGATCCCGTTCTGCATCACGCGTTCACGGTAGGACTGTGTTCGGTTCAGAGTCAAACTCCGGACCAATGCGTCCCACTATCTGGGAAATCACTGGTCGAACCGGGCGCGATCGCACCGCGCTTCTCATATGGCGCGACGAACCCGTCGGTAGGGAGGCACGGGGCCGGTTGGCACAATGGACGGGTGCCGACTGATTCCACCGACCCCGTAGACCCGAAGACCAGCACGACCTCTGCCGCCGACGACGTGACATTCGACTACCCGGTGACGTTCCGCATCAACCGGATCGCGTACTTCACGGTCCCGATGGTCGCCCTGGTGGTCGTGCTGCTGGTCGGCGCCTCCCCGTGGTTCGCCATCGCCCTGGTCATCCCCGTCGTGCTGTGGTTGTGGATCCACCGACTGCGGACCGTCGTCACCGAGGACGGCCTGCGCGCCGTCCGGATGTTCTCCACCACCGAGATCGCCTGGTCGGAAGTCGCGGGACTGCAGTTCCCGAAGTGGAGCTCGGTCCGCGCGGTGCTGACCGACGGCAGTCGGGTCCGATTGCCCGCCATCGGTTTCCGCGATCTCCCGGCGTTGTCGATCGTCAGCGGCGGCCGCATCCCGGACCCCTTCGAGGCGGCCCGTTCCGCCGAGTGATCGTCTGCCCGTGATTCCTGGCACGGATCAGGCTCCCCTCGGTCTCATCAACGCCCCGCAGGCGGCGATAGAGTGCGGCCGTGGAGAACACCCGAACACTCGACGCCGGTGAACTCGACGAACTGATCTCGGCAGGTGGCCTCGCAGAGGTCGGGACGACGCTGTCCACGTTGCCTGCGGGCGACATCGCCGCCCTGCTCGACCGCCTCCCCCACAAGTCCCGCGGGGTCGCGTTCCGGTTGCTGGCCAAGGACCTCGCGGTGGAGGTGTTCGACGATCTGTCGGCCGGCTCGCAGCGCCGCCTCATCGACGACCTCGGCACCGCGGAGGTGGCCGCCGCGTTCGACCACCTCGACCCCGACGACCGCGCCGAGCTGCTCGACGAGTTGCCCGCGGGAGTCGCGAAGTCGCTGATCCAGCAACTCACCCCGGCCGAGCGCGACATGACGGCGGTGGTCCTCGGCTACCCGCGAGGTTCGGTGGGGCGTCGGATGAGTCCCGAGTTCGTCCACGCGCGCGAGGACGAACCGGCCGGCGACGCACTGGCCCGCGTGCGCGAACGCGGACACGCCGCGGAGACGATCTACACCGTGCCCGTCCTCGACGGCGCGCGCTCGCTGTGCGGTGTGGTCAGCCTGCGCGACCTCCTCCTCGCCGACCCGGCGGACACCGTCCGCGACCTGATGAACAAGCCGATGTTCGCCCATGCCGAGGACGACGCCGAGACCACCGCGCAGCGGTGTGTGGACCGCGGGATCCTCGCGATGCCCGTCGTCGACAACGACAGCCGACTGGTCGGCGTCCTGACGATCGACGATGCCGTCGAGGTCGTCGAGCAGGCCCGCGACACCGACGAGGCCCGCGCCGGCGCGCGCGAACCGCTCCGCGAGCCCTATCTGCTGTCCTCCATCGTGTCGATCACGCGCGCCCGGATCGTGTGGCTGTTCGTCCTCGCGGTGTCGGCGATTCTCACCGTCAACGTGCTGGAGATCTTCGAGGGCACCCTCGAGCAGCGGGTCGCACTGGCACTGTTCATCCCGCTGCTCACCGGGATCGGCGGCAACACCGGTTCGCAGGCGGCGACGACCGTGACCCGCGCGCTCGCCACCGACGAGGTCGCCCCGCGCGACGTCGCCCGCGTCGCCGCCAAGGAGGTCCGGGTCGGGCTGACCATGGGGGCTCTGCTCGGCCTCGCCGGGTTCACCGTCGCCGCACTCGTCTACGGCCTCGACATCGGCGTGGTCATCGGGTTGACGATCCTGTCGGTGTGCACGCTGGCCGCGACCGTGGGCGGCGTGATGCCGTTGATCGCGAAGTCCATCCGTGTCGACCCCGCGGTGTTCTCCACACCGTTCATCTCGACGTTCTGCGACGCCACCGGCCTCCTCGTCTACTTCTCGATCGCCAAGGCGGTGCTGGGGATCTGACCCCGCACCGGCGAGGGCGCCCCCGAGACGCCGAATCGTTTTGTTACCCCTCGTCACAGCGGAGTAGCCTGGCTTCTCGGCGCTCCCCCACGCCCACCCTCAGCGAGGCGGCGCCCGTCAACACAGCCGCGCCCGGCCACAGCCCGTGGGAAACAACCCCGGGGTCGCGGTGTTGAGCCGAAGAGTCCGGCGCCGGTCAGTCACTGCACGGCCGATCGCGCCGGGCCCGCCCGAGCCACACGATCGATTCGAGGAACCCATGCCTGCTCTGAGGTCACGCACCACCACCGTCGGCCGCGAAGCCGCCGGCGCCCGCTCCCTGTGGCGCGCCACCGGGATGACCGACGACGATTTCGGCAAGCCGATCGTGGCGATCGCCAACTCCTACACCCAGTTCGTGCCGGGACACGTGCATCTGAAGAACGTCGGCGACATCGTGGCCGAGGCGGTGCGAGCCGCCGGAGGCGTGCCGCGCGAGTTCCACACCATCGCCGTCGACGACGGCATCGCGATGGGTCACGGCGGCATGCTCTACTCGCTGCCGAGTCGCGAGATCATCGCCGACTCCGTCGAATACATGGTCAACGCCCACACCGCGGACGCACTGGTGTGTATCTCGAACTGCGACAAGATCACTCCGGGCATGCTCAATGCCGCGATGCGCCTGAACATCCCGACGGTGTTCGTCTCCGGCGGACCGATGGAGGCCGGAAAGGCCGTCGTCGTCGGCGATGTCGCACACCCGTCGTCGGATCTGATCACCACCATCTCCGCGTCGGCCAACAGCGAGGTCGACGATGCGGGTCTGAGTGAGGTCGAGGCGGCTGCGTGCCCCACCTGCGGTTCGTGTTCGGGCATGTTCACCGCCAACTCGATGAACTGCCTCACCGAAGCTCTCGGGCTCGCCCTGCCCGGCAACGGTTCGACGCTGGCCACCCACGAAGCGCGCCGCGCCCTGTTCACCAGGGCCGGCGAGGTCGTCGTCGACGCGGCGACCCGCTGGTACCGCGACGACGACGCGTCGGTGCTCCCGCGGAACATCGCCACGCCGACCGCATTCCGCAACGCGATGGCCCTCGACGTCGCGATGGGCGGCTCGACCAACACCGTGCTGCACATCCTCGCCGCGGCGCAGGAGGGTGAGGTCGCCGACTTCGACCTCTCGGTCATCGACGAGATCAGCCGCAATGTGCCGTGCCTGTCGAAGGTCTCCCCCAACTCCGACTATCACATGGAGGACGTCCACCGGGCGGGCGGAATCCCGGCCATCCTCGGCGAACTGCGCCGCGCCGGTCTGCTCGACGACACCACGTCGACCGTCCACACCGCCACCATGGCCCAGGCCCTCGACGACTGGGACATCCGCGGCGGCAAGGCCATCGACGAGGCCGTCGAACTGTTCCACGCCGCACCCGGCGGTGTTCGCACCACCACCCCGTTCTCGACCGCGAACCGGTGGAGTTCGCTCGACACCGACGCCGCGGGCGGCTGCATCCGCGACCTGGAGCACGCGTACACCGTCGAGGGCGGTCTGTGCGTGCTCCGCGGAAACCTCGCCCCGGACGGGGCGGTCCTGAAGACCGCGGGCATCGACGAGGATCTGTGGCACTTCGAGGGCCCGGCCCGCGTCGTCGAGAGCCAGGAGGACGCCGTCCAGGTCATCCTGTCCAAGACCATTCAGGCCGGCGAGGTCCTCGTGGTCCGGTACGAGGGTCCCGCAGGCGGGCCCGGCATGCAGGAAATGCTTCACCCGACCGCCTTCATGAAGGGCACCGGGATGGGCAAGAAGTGCGCCCTCATCACCGACGGCCGGTTCTCCGGTGGATCGTCGGGTCTGTCGGTCGGTCACATGTCTCCCGAAGCCGCGTCGGGTGGTGCCATCGGACTCGTCGAGGACGGCGACCCGATCCTGATCGATGTGAAGACCCGTCGTCTCGAGGTCCTCGTCGACGACGACGTGCTCGCCGAGCGCCGCGCCAAGATGGAGGCCTCCAAGCGTCCCTGGCAGCCGAAGGACCGTGAGCGCACGGTCACGACTGCGCTGCGCGCCTACGCCAAGCTGGCGACGTCGGCGGACCGCGGCGCGGTGCGTCAGGTCGACTGACCGCCACTCGAAACCCAGAGTGCGGGGTACGTATCGGATTCCGATACGTACCCCGCACTCTTGTGTGTCAGACGAGTGGGTTGCTGCCGTTCGCGAGAACCCAGACCGCTACGGCGGCGGCCGCGCCGACGATGAGCCACAAGAACGACCCGACAAACGGCCGTCGCGCCCAACCGCGGGGGTAGTCGAGCGAGTACAGCCCCGGGCCGGTGAGGATGACGACCGCCGCGGCCACCGCCAGGAACAGTTCGAACTCGACTCCGCCGGCTGCGGCGAAGAACGTGAACCCGCCTGCCATCGACATCTTGAAGGCCGCCGCGACGAGCATCGTGCCGAGGATCGCCGACGCCCCGATCGGCGTCAACAGGCCCAGGATCACCATCAGACCGCCGATCGTCTCCGACAGGGCGCCGACGATCGCGAGGACCTGCGCGTAGTCGGCGCTGAACCCGGCGTCGACGAGCATGGACTCGAATCCGCTGAGGCGCGGACCGTTCCACAGTCCGAACAGCTTCTGCAGCCCGTGCGCGCCGACGAGGCCGCCGAGCGCGATGCGCAGTACCAGCAGACCCAGATCGATCGTGCCGCGGCGCGACTTCGCGAGCGCGTCCTCGAGATCGTCGTCGGCCGGACTGTCACGACGGACGACGGTGTCGTCGTCGGTTCGTCGCCGGCCGAACCGGCGGCGGCCCCGCGGCTCGTCGTCGAGCACCTCGGTGTCCGTCGACTCGCCGCGGGCCCGGGCGCGGGACACGACATCGTCGTCGTCCTCGAGGAAGTCGTAGCGCGCGGTACCGACCGGCGGCAGCGCCGGCTCCGGCGTGGTGACCGCGTCGTCGGTGGGGCCGTCGATGGGCTGCGCGCGGGTGGGACCGGGATGCTTCGCGAACTGGACGGTCTCGAAATCGTCGTCCGCCGGCCCTGCCGCCCCGGCCGCCGGTGGGGCGGGGGGCGCGGTCTGCGCGGCGGGTCGGGGTGGCTCGGCGATGGGCCGCGACGTCGTCGGAGTACCCGCGGCGGCGGGACGCGTCTCCACGTCGCCGGGATCGAGGTCGTCGAGGTCGTCCACCCGGGAGTAGGGGGCCGGCGACCGCCGGGCGTGCCGGTTGTAGAAGTCGTCACGGTCGGTCACCGCGGGCGGTGTCGGCGGGCCGGGCTCGGGCCGCGCGGCCGCCGGTCCGGGTCCGACACCGGGCACTCCACTCCCGGTACCCGGGACCGGGATCTGTCCGGTCGGTTCGTCGTAGGGACTCGTCGCCGGTGTGTCGCGCTCGCTGGTGCCCGACGTGTCGCGTTCGCTCACACGCCCGACTCTAGAGGCTCGCACTCCGCCGTCACCGCACCCCGGCGGGGTGAGTCGGGGCACCACGCTCGGGCACCACGGCCCGGGGCACCACTACTGTGGATGCCATGTGGAAGGGGCGCCCGACGGGCACGCGCGGTGATGCCGGCCGGACGAGTTCACCCGCCTCGGCGGATCGACGGATACGGGTTCGGTGGCGCACCCTGCTGACGGTGCTGACCGTGGTGGTCGTCCTGGTCGGCGGCTGTGCGGATTTCACCGCACAGGACAACCAGCGCGAGGCGGGCGCGTTCAGCCCCAACAACCGGCCGAGCGGTCAGCCCGAGCCGACTCCGCCGCCGGAGACCCCCCGCGAGACCCAGCCGCCACCGACCGGTCCGTGCGTCGACCCCGACCCCGCGGTCATCGCCACCTGCCTCGCATCGACGGGCGGTGTGATGCCCGGTGACGAGCAGGGCGAGGTCACCGTCGTCGCCGAACGCACGACCGGGAAGATCATCACCACCAAGCGCTACGGTCCGGCCCGCACCCTGGGCGAGACGCCCGTCGATGCATCCGGGGACGGCGGTCTGATCGATTTCGCCTTCTCCCCCACCTACTCCCAGGACCGGCTGATCTACGCCTACATCACGACCCCGGCGGACAACCGCATCGTCCGTCTGGCGCCGGGTGACGTGCCCAAACCGATCCTGACCGGTATCCCCAAGGGAGCCACCGGGAACATGGGCGCGATGTACTTCCGGTCACCGACCGAACTCGTGGTCGCCACCGGCAACGCCGGGAATCCCGCGGCCGCCGACGATCCGTCCTCACTCGCCGGCAAGGTGCTGCTGGTCACGTCGTTCACCTCGGGGGCGAGCCCGCGGCCGGCGATCCTCGCCTCCGGGTTCGGGTCCACGGTGTCGCTGTGCCCCAACGCTTCCACCGGAACCGTCTACGTCGCCGACCAGACAGCCACCGAAGACCGCGTGCAGGTGCTCGAGGAAGGCGGACCCAAGGTGTTGTGGACATGGCCCGACCGGCCGCAGATCGCCGGCTGCGGTGTCGCGGCCGGCAGCATCTTCGTCTCGACGACGCGCACCCAGCGCATCGAGGCCATCAACGAGCCCACCCGCGAGGAGCCGACGATCACCGCGCCGGCCGTCGTGCTGGAACGCCGCTACGGCGCGCTCGGCCGGATGGCCGCGCTACCCAACGGATTGCTACAGGTGGCGACCGTCAACAAGGAGGTGGGTTCGGCGAAGCCCACCGACGACCGCGTGTTCCGCTTCCTGCCCGCCGGCGGTGGCAACGACCGGACGTGATGCCCGGTCAGGAACAGGCCGCGATGACCAGTTCCTTCACGCGCGCCGGGTCTGCCTGTCCGCGAGTGGCTTTCATGACGTCGCCGACGATCTTGCCGGCGGCCTGGACTTTTCCGCCGCGGATCTTCTCGGCGATGTCGGGGTTCGCGGCGAGTGCGTCGTCGACGGCCTTCTGGAGAGCCGAGTCGTCGCGCACCACTTCGAGACCGCGATCGGCGACGATCTGCGCGGGCTCACCCTCGCCGTCGAGGACGGCGGTCGCGACCTGTTGCGCGAGTTTGGTGGTGAGCTTGCCCTCGTCGACCAGCCCGATGATCTCGGCGACCTGGGCGGGTGTGATGGTCAGGTCGGCGAGTTCGACCCCGCGTGAGTTCGCCTGCTGCGCAAGGAAGGACACCCACCAGCCGCGCGCCGCCTCGGGTGCCGCCCCGGCGTCGACGGTGGCGATGATCAGATCGACCGCGCCGACGTTGACGAGGTCACGCATCACCTCGTCGGAGACTCCCCACTCCCCCTGGATGCGGGCCCGCCGCAGCCACGGCAATTCCGGCAGGGTTGCCCGGAGTTCCTCGATCCACGCCGAATCCGGCTGCACCGGCGGAAGATCGGGCTCCGGGAAGTAGCGGTAGTCCTCGGCGGTCTCCTTGCGGCGGCCGGCCGAGGTGGTGCCGTCGGTCTCGTGGAAGTGCCGCGTCTCCTGGACGATCTCGCCCCCGGCCTGGAGGATGGCCGCCTGGCGGCGCATCTCGTAGCGGACGGCCACCTCGACGCTCTTGAGCGAGTTGACGTTCTTGGTCTCGGTGCGCGTGCCGAACTCGGTGGCGTCCTTCGTCTTCAGCGACAGGTTGACGTCGCACCGCATCGACCCCTGGTCCATGCGCACATCGGAGACGTCGAGCGACTTGAGCAGGTCACGCAGTGCCGACACGTAGGCCCTGGCGACCTCGGGCGCACGTTCCCCGGCACCTTCGATGGGCCGCGTCACGATCTCGACGAGCGGCACGCCGGCGCGGTTGTAGTCGAGCAGCGAATGACTCGCACCGTGGATCCGGCCGGTGGCGCCGCCGATGTGGAGCGACTTGCCGGTGTCCTCCTCCATGTGCGCACGCTCGATCTCGACGCGCCAGGTGGTGCCATCGGTGAGCAGGACATCGAGGTAACCGTCGTAGGACGTGGGCTCGTCGTACTGCGAGATCTGGTAGTTCTTCGGCTGATCCGGGTAGAAGTAGTTCTTCCGCGCGAAGACACTCGACGGCCGGATGGAGCAGTTCAGTGCCAGGCCGATGCGGATCGCGGACTCGATCGCCTTGGCGTTGGCGACCGGGAGCGAGCCGGGCAGTCCGATGCACACCGGGCACACCTGGGTGTTGGGGTCGGCACCGAACTCGGTGGGGCACCCGCAGAACATCTTGGTCGCGGTGCCCAGCTCGACGTGCACCTCGAGGCCCATCACCGGATCGAATGCGGCGAGCACCTCGTCGTAGTCCAACAGGTCAGTCATGGCAGTCAGTTTATGCGGCGATATCCCAGGGGCACGTTCAGGGTGATCACCGATGCCGAGAACGTGCACCCGCTCGTAGCGTCGAAGACACCGGCGAACGACGTCGGGATACATGCCCACCCAGGAGGACGACATGACCACCCCACAACCCGCCTACAGCGGCCCGCGCCTGATGCGTTCGCGCACGAACTCGTGGCTGGGCGGTGTGTGCGGCGGCATCGCCGAACGCTGGGGCTGGGACCCGACACTCATCCGCGTTCTGTTCATCCTGTCGATGCTGCTGCCCGGGCCCCAGGTGCTGATCTACCTGGCTCTCTGGATCATCATCCCGCGCGAGCCCGCCGCGACGATCACCCCCGCCGCCTGAGGCGCTCACGGGCTCAGCCGAAGATGACCCGGATCTCCTTGTACTGGTCCAGCGGCACGGTCTTGAGCTCGCCGAGCGCCTCGTCGAAGGTGATGCGCGCGATCTCGGTGCCGTGCAGGGCGACCATCTGCCCCCAGCCCTTCTCGGCGACGAGGTCGGCGGTCGCCATGCCCATGCGTGTCGCCAGCACCCGGTCATAGGCCGACGGCACCCCGCCGCGTTGGATGTGACCGAGGATGGTGGCCCGGGTCTCGATGCCGGTCCGCTCCTCGATGAGCGGCGCGAGCACCTCGGCCACGCCGCCGAGCCGGGGTCGGTTGAAGCCGTCGAGACCCTTGGTCGAGTGGGCCTCCTTCATCTCCGGGAGTGTGAACCCCTCGGCGACGACGACCATCGGCGACCGGCCACGCGACTTGACGCTGGTGACCCAGGCACAGATCTGGTCGAGGCTCTCGGGGTTCTCCGGGATGAGGATCACGTGCGCGCCGCCCGCGATCCCCGAGTGCAGGGCGATCCAGCCGGCGTGGCGGCCCATCACCTCGAGCACCATGCACCGCTTGTGCGAGTTGCCGGTGGTGCGGAGCCGGTCGATGGCCTCGGTCGCGATCTCCACCGCGGTGTTGAAGCCGAAGGTGTAATCGGTCGCCGCGATGTCGTTGTCGATGGTCTTGGGAACCCCGACGATGTTGATGCCGTCGTCGAACAGTCTCTTCGACGCCGCGGCGGTGCCCTCGCCGCCGATCGCGATCACGCCGTCGATCTCGAGGTTCTTCAGCACCTTCTTGATGTTCTCGGGTCCGCCGTCGGGCTCGGAGTAGGGACCGAACCGGCTCGTGCCCAGGATGGTGCCGCCCTGGTTGGACAGGCCGCGGACCGTCGACCGATTCAGTTCGACGATGTCGCCGTAGACGAGTCCGGCCCAGCCGTCCCGGAAGCCGACGAACTCGTGGCCGTAGACGGTCTCACCTTTGAGCACTGCGCCGCGGATCACCGCGTTCAGTCCGGGGCAGTCTCCCCCGGACGTCAGAATGCCGAACCTCTTGGCCATCTGGTGAGACCACCCTCCCTGTCGTCATCGGTCGAACCTGCCCGAACATCCCCAATCTAGTGCCCCGGCGAGCCGGGCGCTGGCCGCGAAATCACTTGATGCCGTTCTCGTAGGCGAACACGACAGCCTGGGCTCGATCCCGGAGCCGGAGTTTGTTCAGCAGGCTGCTCACGTGCGTCTTGACCGTCTGCTCGGTGACGAACAGGTCGGCACCGATCTCGGCGTTGGACTTGCCGTCGGCCACCAGATCCAGCACCTCGCGTTCTCGGGGGGTCAGGGTGTCGAGTTTGTCGTCCCGCGACGGCCGGCGGCGGTTGGCGGTGACCTCGGTGATGAGTCGCCGGGTGATCGACGGTGCCAGCAAGGCCTCGCCTGCGGCCACGACGCGTACCGCGCGCACCAGCTCGTCGGCGGGTGCGTCCTTGAGCAGGAAGCCCGAGGCGCCGATTCGCAGGGCCTCGTAGACGTAGTCGTCGATGTCGAAGGTCGTGAGCATCAGCACACGAGTGGGCGGCTCGGCGGATGACGCGAGGATCTGTTCGGCCGCCCACAGCCCGTCCTTGCGCGGCATGCGCACATCCATCAGGACGACATCGGGGCGCACCCGGCGACACACCTCGACGGCTTCGACCCCGTCGGCGGCGTCGCCGAGGACCGAGAGATCGGGTTGCGCGGCGAGCAGAGCCGAAAAGCCCTGACGCACCATGGCCTGGTCATCTGCGATGACTACGGTGATCGGCACGCCGTCACGCTACCGTCGTCGCGGCTGCGGCTCACCGGTACCCGAGGAGGTCACGATCGGCTCGGGCACGACGACCTCACGTCGCGGCGCCGCCGGGATTCGAGCGCGGACGGCGAAGCCCCCGGTCGGTGTGGGCGCGGCGACCAGCGAACCACCCACCGCCTGAGCGCGATCGATCATCCCGGGGATGCCCACGCCGCTCCCCCCGATCTGCAACGGATCGGCGGTCGCGACCGTGTTGACCACGGCGACGTCGACGAGGTCGCCGTCACCGCGCGTCACCTCGACGTCCACGCGCCCACCGGGGGCGTGCCGGGTGGCATTGGCCAGCGACTCCTGCACGATCCGATAGATCACCAGCGCAGCCGATTCGCCGACGTCACCGGCGTCGACGTCCAGCTCCAGCACGACCTCGGCGCCGGCGCGGCGTGTCTCGGCGACCAGCGAATCGAGTTCGGCCAGGCCGGGATTGGGCGCCGCCGAAGCCGCCGCATCCTCGACGCGGAGGACCCCGAGCAACTGCCGGACCTCATCGAGGGACGTCCGGGCCGCATCGGCGATCGCGTCGAATTCCGCTGCAGCCGAAGGACTCACATCCGGCAGGCGATATCTCGCGGTCTGTGACATCACCACCACCATCGACATCCGGTGAGCGACCACGTCGTGCAGGTCGCGGGCGATGCGCGCCCGCTCCTGGAGCACGGCCGCCTCGGCTTCGGCGGCCTCGGTCTGCTCGGTGCGAACCGCCAGCTGTCGGCGCGAGGCCATCAGGCCCCGCAACAACGCGACCACCACCGCGAGCACGGATATCCCGAAGAC
Source organism: Gordonia sp. PvP123 (assembly GCF_040547295.1). Lineage (NCBI taxonomy): Bacteria > Bacillati > Actinomycetota > Actinomycetes > Mycobacteriales > Gordoniaceae > Gordonia > Gordonia sp. PvP123. Next base: position 169,119 of record NZ_JBEPPN010000007.1, read on the forward strand.
CCACCCGACCCGCGCCGTCGGCTGCACGGCGAAGGCGATGACGATCGAGGTCGAGACCCAGACCACCGGAATCCACCGCAGCGGGCACTTGAGGAAGGCCATGAAGGTGAGGACCAGCAGCTCGATGAGGTGGGTCACCTGAATGGTCAGCTCCCACGTGTCCCGTACCGGGACGATGATCCCGATGAGCTGGGCGGAGACCACCGAGATCGCCCACCCCAGCAGCGGGGCCGACCACGCCAGGGCGATCGGCAGAGCCGCGAAGGCCGCGACCACGGGGAGCACGAACACCGGCATGGAGTGCGTGATGGGCAGGGTCGGCCAGGCGACCGAGTACATGACGAGCGCCACGAACAGGAAGAACCAGTTGAGGCGCGAGGAGAAGTAGTGCCGCACCGCGGGGTCCTGGGCAACCGGTGCGGTCGACGCCCATTCCAGTGAGGACGCCCCCACCGCGCGGAGCTTCTTGCGGTATCCGAACATGCCCTCACCCTAGGCCCGCCGACCACTCGCCGACCTCATACTTTCGAGGGAGACGACCCGATACCGGCGTACGGGTCCGGCGTCGTCGAACCGACCTGGGGACGACCGGGGACGGCTCCGGGGAGCGATGTGCCGGTGGGATTCCGACTCATAGCGTCGATGACCATGACCGGATCAGCACACATCCGAAACACCAGGCCGGACAACGGCTTCCCCGACCCGAAGAGTTTCGCCGCACGCCGGCGACGGTCGCGGTGGTGGGCCGCGACCCTCACCCTCGCCGTTCTCCTGACCGGCCAATGGATCTCGACCGCGCACGCCGTCGCCGGCCCTCTCCTCGCGCCGACGAGCACGACGGTCGCGGCACCTCCGAACGATGCCGACAATCCCTACGCGGCCGTGGTCGTCGCCCTGGTGGGACCGCGCCCGGCGACCGCGACGGCGTCCCTCCCGGCGTCCTTCGTCGCGGCGCAGGGGTACGTTCCCCAGGTCGTCGACGGATACCCGGTCGATCCGGACGGGGACTGCTCGTCGCCAGTCCCGTTGCCGCAACACTTCACGTCCCTGTGCCGCACCCATGACTTCGGTTATGACCTGTTGCGGGCGGCACAGCATGACGGCGCCCCGCTCGGAGCGTGGGCCCGGATCGCCCTCGACCGCATGCTGATCGACCGGATGTACGCGTCCTGCCGGACGCCTGCGTGCACGACAGCCGCGCACGGCGCCCGGATCGGGCTGGCGTGGAACACGTGGCGTCAGTACGGCGGTCCCCCCACCCGGGGCGAGACGCTGCCGGCACTGGTGTACACGAGCTTCGAGCGTGCCCTGGTCGACCCGGACGAGTACGAGGCGAGACAGCGATGACGTCGCACCGATACCCGCGGCGGTTGCGCGACAGCACATTCGGGTCGTGGCCGCACCCGGCCGTCAGTGTCGCGGTGATGCTCGGCTACCTCGCCGCGCTCTACCCGGGCACCCTGCCACGCGATCCGACGACCACCGCGGTCCTGACCACTGTGTTCAGCGCGCTGGGGGCGTGCACCGGGATGGTCCTCGCACGGCGCAGCAAGCGCAGGCCGGATGACCAGGCGCGGCGCATCGTGTTCGGCTCTTGCCTGGTGATCCTCGGATGCGCGGTCGGCATGGCGGTCTGGTGGCAGAACCTCATCCGGTCCGCGGTCGACGTCGCACCCGCGGGTGTGGGGTGGTTCGCCGCGGCGACACTGCCGGCCGCCGTGGTCGTGGTGGCGATCGTGGCTGTCCCGCGGACCGCCGCGGTGGTCGCCGCCGGAGGCCTCGCACTCACGGCCGGACTGCTGGCACCCGCCGATGCCGGCGCCGACGAACAGCGGTTGCCGGTCTCGTCGTCCGCGCAGCAGGACCCGGAAACGCTACTGCGGGGCGAGCTGCGGATCGGTGAGTTCGACGCGGCCGCAGCCGATCTCACGCACAGGTGGACCGCGTCGGGAGGACTCTCGGCGCGTGCGGTCGTGGTTGCGGTGCCGACCGGGTCGGGCTGGGTCGATTCCGCGGCCGTCGACGGATTCGACAGTCGTTTCGCCGGCGACGTCCGGATCCTCGCCCTCCCCTACGACCGGGTTCCGTCGTGGCAGGCCTTCGTGTCCGACCGGTCCGGATCCGCGGAGTCGGCGATCGCCATGGTGTCGGCGCTGGCGACCGTGCTCGACGGTGTCCCCGCGCACGAACGTCCGCGAGTGATTCTCTACGGGCAGAGCCTCGGAGCCGTGGGTGCCGACGCCGCGCGGGTGTGGCTGGAGAACGAGCACCCGTCGTTGATGGCCGAGACCGTGCTGGTCGCCCCGCCGGCGGGAACCGTCACCCCGATCTCCCGCACCCCGCGAACGGTTCTCGCCAATTCCAGCGATCCCGTGGTGCGCTGGTCGCTCACCGAACTGTGGCGTCCGCACCGAGCGACCGACGACACCCATGTCCGTGGTCCGCGGGTGCCCGACGCGCCGTGGTTGCCCGTGATCAGCTTCGTACAGACCAGCGTCGACCTGCTCGGCGCGCTCGACGGGGCGGCCGGCGTCGGTCATCGGTATGGATCGGAGCAGGCCGGACCGCCACACCCGTTGCGGAACTGAGGCTCCGCCGCGCCGGCGCGGCTCGAGGGTCCGTCAGACGATCGGGCCGCGAGCCGCTTCGTAGGAGGCGCCGACGCGGTACAGCCGGTCGTCGGCGAGGGCGGGGGCCATGATCTGCAACCCGACCGGCATCCCGTCGTCGACCGACAGCCCCGACGGCACCGACATCGACCCGATGCCGGCAAGATTCACCGGCAGCGTGCACAGGTCGAACAGGTACATCGCGAGCGGATCGTCGACCTTCTCCCCGATCGGGAACGCGGTGGTCGGGGTGGTCGGCGAGATCAGCACGTCGACCTTCTCGAAGGCGGTGGCGAAGTCGCGCGAGATCAGGGTGCGGACCTTCTGCGCCTGCCCGTAGTAGGCGTCGTAGTAGCCCGACGACAACGCATAGGTGCCGATCATGATGCGGCGCTTGACCTCCGGCCCGAAGCCCTGTTCGCGGGACAGCGCCATGACCTCGTCGGCCGAATGCGAGCCGTCGTCGCCGACGCGCAATCCGTAGCGCATCGCGTCGAAGCGCGCCAGGTTCGACGACACCTCCGACGGGAGGATCAGGTAGTAGGCGCCGAGCGCGTAGGTGAAGTGCGGGCAGCTGACCTCGACCACCTCGGCGCCGCGCTCCTCGAGGAGCTTGACCGCCTGGTGGAACGAGTCGAGCACGCCCGACTGGTAGCCCTCGCCCTGCAGTTCGGTGACCACACCGATCCGGACGCCCGTCAGATCCCGCTCGGCGCCCTCGCGGGCAGCCGAGACCACGTCGGGCACCGGCACGTCGATCGAGGTGGAGTCACGCGGATCGTGCCCGGCGATGATCTCGTGCAGCATCGCGGTGTCCAGGACGGTGCGGCCACACGGTCCGCCCTGGTCCAGGGACGAGGCGCATGCCACGAGTCCGTACCGCGAGACCGTGCCGTAGGTGGGTTTGACCCCGACGGTCGCGGTGACGGCGGCCGGCTGGCGGATCGAACCACCGGTGTCGGTGCCGATCGCCAGGGGCGCCTCGTACGACGCGAGCGCCGCTGCGCTGCCGCCGCCCGAGCCACCCGGGATCTTGGTGGGGTCCCACGGGTTCCGGGTCAGCTGATACGCCGAGTTCTCGGTCGAGCTGCCCATGGCGAACTCGTCCATGTTGGTCTTGCCCAGGATCGGGATACCCGCGGCACGAAGGCGTTCGGTGACCGTGGCGTCGTATGGCGGCACCCAGCCCTCGAGAATCCTGGAGCCGCACGTCGTGGGGGCGTCGACCGTGGTGAAGACGTCCTTGAGTGCGATGGGCACGCCCGCGAGAGCCGACGGGGTCTCACCGGCGGCGATCGCGTCGTCGGCAGCCTTGGCGGCAACCAGCGCTTCGGCCCCGCTCACGTGCAGGAACGCGCCGAGTTGGTCGTCGATCTCGGCGATCCGATCGAGGTGAGCCTGGGTGACCTCCACCGAGCTGACCTCGCGCGCACCGATCTTGGTGGCGAGTTCGGCGGCGGACAGTCCGGTCAGGTCACCCGCGGGACGCGGCGCTGCGGCGCTGGAATCGGGACTCACTGCTCTTCTCCCAGGATCTGCGGGACGGCGAACCGGTCCTGTTCGACCGCGGGCGCACCGGACAGCGCGGCGTCGGTCGTCAGGCCGGGAACGACGACGTCGGGACGCAGCACGTTCGCGAGCTCGGCCGGGTGGGCCGTGCCGGGCACATCGTCGGCAGCCACCTCCGACACCGACGCGACGTGGGTCAGGATCGAGTCCAGCTGCTCGGCGTAGACATCGAGTTCGTCCTCGCTCAGTGCCAGTCGCGACAGTCGCGCCAGATGCGCGACCTCGTCCCGCGATATGGACTTCGGTTCGCCAGCCACTGCAGCGTCCTTCCTCACATCACTGTTCGTGTCGTCCTCTGTGCCGCCCTCATCGCGTCGTGGACACGGTTCGCGCAACGTCTCCAGACTATGGGAACCCGCGACGCGGACTCACCCCAGCCACCCGTTGGGCCGCGGGCGCTGCGCGCACCACGCGCGCGGGTGCGAGAATGTCGCACGTGTCCTACCTGTTGCGGGTCTATCTCGAAGACCGGCCGGGCAGCCTCGGCGTGCTCGCCGTGCAGCTCGGCTCGGTCGGTGCAGACATCCTGTCCCTCGAGGTCGTCGAGCGCGGCAACGGCTACGCCGTGGACGATCTCGTCGTCGAGGTGGCGCCCGGCGCCCTGCCCGACAGCCTGATCACCGCGGCCGAGAAGGTCAACGGTGTCCGCGTCGACTCGATCCGGCCCTACTCCGGCGTCCTGGACACCCACCGCGAACTCGAGCTGGTCGACCAGGTGGCCACCGCCGGTCGTGACCGGCTGCAGGTCCTCGTGGACAACGCACCTCGGGTGCTACGCGTCTCGTGGGCGATGGTGATCACCCCCGCCAGCGGCGGCGTGCTGCAACTCTTCGGCTCATCTGGAGCCCCGGAGACCCCGTTGACCAGGGCCGACTGGCTTCCTCTGGAGAGAGCCACCGAGCTCGACGCCGAGGGTGACTGGGTTCCGGGTGCTTGGCAGGACATGGACACCCGCCTCGCCGCGGCGCCGCTGGGCTCGGAGTCGAAGGCGATTCTCCTCGGACGTATCGGCGGACCGGACTTCCGGCCGTCCGAGGTCGCGCGGCTCGGTTACCTCGCGGGGATCGTCAGCACCGTGTTGCGCACCGAGAGCTGAGAGCCGGCCACATCGGGCCGTCCCGCGGGCATCATGGACTGATGACGTCCATCACTCTGGTTCAGGGCGACATCACGACGCAGTCGGTCGACGCGATCGTCAACGCCGCCAATTCCACGTTGCTCGGCGGTGGTGGGGTCGACGGCGCGATCCACCGGCGCGGCGGCCCGGCGATTCTCGCCGAGTGTCGGGAGCTCCGCGCGGGTCCCTACCGCCGCGGTCTGCCGGTCGGCGAGGCGGTGGCCACCACCGCGGGCGACATGGATGCGCGCTGGGTCATCCACACCGTCGGTCCGGTTCACTCCTACGACGAGGACCGCTCCGACCTCCTCGTCTCCTGCTACCGCGAATCAGTACGTGTCGCAACCGAACTGGGCGCCACCACGATCGCCTTCCCGGCGATCTCGACCGGCGTGTACGGCTGGCCGATGGACGACGGGGCCCGCAGGGCGGTCGAGACGGTGCGCGCCACGGTGCCGGACACGTCGATCGAAGAGGTCCGGTTCGTCCTGTTCGATCAGCGCGCCTACCGCGCGTTCGAGTCCGCGTTGGGCTGAACGATCACTCCGCTTCGCCGGTCTCCAGCAGCCGCTTGAAGGCGTCCTCGTCGAGCACCGGCACGCCGAGCTGTTCGGCCTTGTCGGCCTTGGTCCCCGGCGAATCCCCCACCACCACGTAGTCGGTCTTCTTCGACACCGAACCCGACGCCTTGCCACCGCGCTGCAGGATCGCCTCCTTGGCCCCGTCACGGGAGAAGTCCACCAGCGAGCCCGTCACCACGATCGTCTTGCCCTCCAGCGTTCGGACGATCGACTCATCCCGTTCGTCCTCCATGGAAACGCCTGCAGCCCGCCACTTCTCGACGATGTCCCGGTGCCAGTCGACGGTGAACCAGTCATGGATGGACTGGGCCAGGGTCATCCCCAGCCCTTCGACCGCGGCGAGTCGCTCGATGTCGGCGGCCTCGATCGCCTCGAGCGAACCGAACTCGGTGGCCAGGGCGCGGGCGGCGGTGGGCCCGACGTGGCGGATGGACAGCCCGACCAGCACGCGCCACAGCGCCACGTCCTTGGCCTTGTCGAGGTTCGCCAGCAGGCGCTTGCCGTTGGCCGACAGCGCACCCGCCTTGGTGGTGAACAGGTCGGTGCGGACCAGATCGTCGGCGGTCAGCGAGAACAGGTCGCCCTCGTTGGTGAGGACCCCCGCCGACAGCAGGGCCGACGCAGCCTCGTAGCCGAGCGCCTCGATGTCGAAGGAACCGCGGCCGGCGAGATGAAAGAGCCGCTCGCGCAACTGAGCCGGGCAACTCTCCTGATTCGGGCAGCGAAGGTCGGCGTCGCTCTCCTTCTCCGGCCGCAGCGGTGTGCCGCATGCCGGGCATTTCTCCGGCATCTCGAACTCGACTTCGCTGCCGTCACGGAGGTCGACGACGGGTCCGAGGACCTCGGGAATCACGTCGCCCGCCTTGCGGATGGTCACGGTGTCGCCGATCAGCACGCCCTTGCGCTTGACCTCCGATCCGTTGTGCAAGGTCGCACGGGACACCGTCGAACCGGCGACGAGGACCGGCTCGAGGACCGCGAAGGGGGTGACGCGGCCGGTCCGTCCGACGTTGACCTGGATGTCGGAGAGCTTGGTGGTGGCTTCCTCGGGCGGGTACTTGTAGGCAATGGCCCACCGCGGCGCACGCGATGTGGATCCGAGGCGTCGTTGCACGGTGACGTCGTCGGCTTTGACCACGATGCCGTCGATCTCGTGCTCGACGTCGTGACGGTGTTCGCCCCAGTAGGTGATCTTGTCGATGATCTCGTCGGCACCGGACACCTTGGTGGTGTGCGTCGACACCGGCAGACCCCAGGCGCCGAGCGCCAGGTAGGCATCGTGCAGGGACTCCGGCCGCCACCCCTCGGTATGCCCGATGCCGTGGCAGATCATCCGCAGCCTCCTGCGGGCGGTGATCTGCGGGTTCTTCTGGCGCAGCGAGCCGGCGGCCGAGTTGCGGGGGTTCGCGAAGGGCGCCTTGCCCTCCGCCACGAGGGAGGCGTTCAGCGCCTCGAAGTCCTCCACCCGGAAGAAGACCTCGCCGCGCACCTCGAGGACCTCGGGAATCGGGTACTCCGCGGACTCGGCCAGGCGCATCGGGATGTCGTCGATCGTGCGTGCGTTCAGCGACACGTCCTCACCGGTGCGGCCGTCGCCGCGGGTGACGCCCCGTTCCAGGACCCCGTTCCGGTACACCAGCGCGAGGGCCACCCCGTCGATCTTCAGTTCACAGAGGAAGTTCACCCGGGTGCCGGCGTCGGCGACCACGCGGTCGACCCAGGTGCGCATCTCGTCGTGGTCGAAGACGTTGTCCAGCGACATCATTCGCTCGAGATGGTCCGCCGGGGAGAATGCGGTGGAGAATCCACCACCGACGAGCTTGGTGGGTGAGTCCGCGGTCGCGAGTTCCGGATGCGCTTCCTCGAGTGCCTGCAGACGCCGAAGGAGGAGATCGAACTCGCCGTCGGTGATGACCGGCGCGTCCTTCACGTAGTAGCGGAACTGGTGCTCGCGGATCTCCTCGGCGAGAGCTGTCCACTCCTCGCGAAGGTCTCCCTCCGGCCCCGACTGCTCGGTGACCGGCTGACCCGACTCCGTTGTATCTGCCACGTTCCGAGGGTATCGGAGCAGTCGGACAGACCCAGCTCGTCAACCGATGTCTCGTTCGCGCGGTACTGCTTCCCTCCCGCTGATGAGATCCGATCAGCGGGACGGAGACGGGACCGCGGGAGTTTCCGCGCCGACGATCACAACGGACCGAGCTTGGCCACCGACCGTTTGGGTGCGATCTGGCGGTAGCTGGCGTCGAGGAGTTCGCCGACCTCGTCCCAGTCTGTGTCGTCGTCGAGGATCAGACCCACCCAGCCTGCGGGGCCGAGATAGGCGGGTAGGAAGAACCGCGGATCGTCCAGCAGGGCGGGCCGTTCGGAGTCGTCGGCGAGGACCAGGATCGACTGGTCGTGGCGAACCTTGCTGCCCTTGACTCCACCGCCGTAATTGCCGAACATCTTGCCGCAGCGGAAGGTCGGCCGACCATGCGCGACGACCTCGGTGGCGTCGGGTAGCGCGAGCGCGATCTCGCGGATCCGGCCCAGATACGGGTCCGCGTCGTCGAACATGATCGGGTGCGGCATACCGACGAGGATAGGTCCGGCGCGTCGAACCCGCAGTGTTTTCTACAGCGCCGAGGGATCGCCGGCCAACAGCTGACCGGCTTCGGCGGTGATCGCCAGCGCCGACTTGGCCCAGCTTGCCGAGGCACCGGCGAGACCACAGGTCGGCGTCACGATGACATTGTCCGCCAACACTTTCCGGTTCAGTCCGATGCGGTCGGTCAGCGCGGCTAGTTCGGTGGCCACGCGTTCGGCGGCCAGCGGGCGGTCGGGCGCGGTCGAGGGCACGCGTCCGGCGACGAGCACGCCGCCGCGATCGACGAGGGCGCCGATGCCGTCGAGATCGGTCGCCGACGGCTTGGTGACATCGATCGAATACGCGACGCCGGGGAGGTGCTCGAGCAGGTCCCATCGTGGTCGGCCGCAATCGTGCAGGATCACCGGCGCACCGACGTGGTCGACGAGTTCGGTGAGTGCTCGCGCCACCTCGACCACCGGTACCGCCCGGATGGGGTCGAAGCGCGTCAGCGGCTTCACCGCGCCGTCGATGACCTGGCCGATCATCGGCTCGTCGAGCTGGACCACCACGCGCGCACCGAGCCGGCGTTCCACCTCGGCGACATGCTCACGCACACCCTCGGCCGTCGACTCGACGATGTCGCGGACCGCACCATGGTCCTTGAGGACTCGCTGCCCATTGGCCAGCTCGACCGACGCCGACGTGGTGAACGGACCGGCGACCTGCACCTTGAACGGGCGACCGGTGCCGACGAATCCCGCGGTCTCCCAGAGTTCCTCGACGACATCGAGGTCCTCGGCGAGGAGATCTGCAGCCCGCCGGGCCAACCGGGAATGGCGTTGCGCGAGGCGGTATCCCCACGTCGCGGTGTCCATCGGCAGGTCGACGAGGATGGCTGCCATCCGGCCGATCAGATCCGAGCCGATGCCACGTCCGGGGAGTTCGACGAGGTGCGTGAAGTCGAGCTCACCGTTGACCACCTCGGCGGCGGCACGCGCGTCGGTTCCGGGCATCGAACCCACGCCGGTGCCCACGCCGGTGGGCAGCCCCGATCCGGTCACGGAGACGGTACGACCGTCGGCTGCGACGAGGTGGTGGCGATGCGCCCGCACCCGACGACCTGGTCGCCGCGTCGGGCATCGGGCAGATACAGCACCGCGGCCTGACCGCGGGCGACGCCGGTGAGCGGCTCCTGCAGCGCGATCTCGATTCCGGGCTCGCCGTCGACCATGGTCGCGGTCGCCCGCACGGGCGCGAGTCCGCCGTGGGCCCGGACCTGCACCATGGCGTCGAAGGGTTCGTCGGGGGTGACCCCCGACGTCCAGACCGCGCGGGTGGCGGTGATCCCCCAGACCTGGAGATCGGCGGCCGTCCCGACCGTCACCGTCCCGGAGTCCGGATCGATCTCGGTGACATAGCGCGGCTTCCCGTCGGCGGCCGGTGCCTCGACCCCGAGGCCCTTGCGCTGACCGATGGTGAAGCCGTGGACACCGTCGTGCTCGGCGAGACGCTCACCCGACGACGCGTCGACAATCGCTCCCGGCCGGACGCCGATGCGGGCACCGAGGAACGCGCGGGTGTCACCGCTGGGGATGAAGCAGATGTCATGGGAATCCGGCTTGTCCGCGACGGCCAGACCGCGCCGGGCCGCCTCGGCCCGGATGTCAGTCTTCGGAGTGTCGCCGATCGGGAACATCGCCCGCGACAACTGGTCACGCGTCAGGACGGCGAGCACATAGGACTGGTCCTTGTCGGCATCGACCGCGCGCCGCAACTCCCCGTCGACGAGCTGGGCGTAGTGGCCCGTGGCCAGCGCGTCGAAACCCAGGGCGACCGCCTTGTCGGCGAGGGCGGCGAACTTGATCTTCTCGTTGCACGTCAGGCAGGGGTTCGGCGTGCGTCCGGCCGCGTAGGCCTCGACGAATTCGTCGATGACGTCGTCTTTGAACCGATCGGCGAAATCCCAGACATAAAACGGGATTCCGAGGACGTCGGCCGCCCGGCGGGCGTCGGACGCATCCTCCCGCGAGCAGCAACCGCGCGAGCCCGTGCGCAACGCACCCGGCGCCGTGGACAGTGCCAGGTGAACTCCGACCACCTCGTGGCCGGCCTCGACCGCTCGTGCCGCGGCGACCGCCGAGTCGACGCCGCCACTCATCGCCGCCAGTACTCGCATCAGGAGATCCTTCCGCCGGGGACGGACACCAGACCCGCGGCCCGCGCCCGGTCGACGACCTCGTCGATGACCGCGGCGACCGCATCGATGTCGGCGTCGGTGGTGGTGTGGCCGAGGGAGAAACGCAACGACGATCGGGCATCGGCCATGTCGAGCCCCATCGCCAGCAGCACATGGCTGGCCTGAGCGACGCCGGCGGTACAGGCCGATCCGGTCGAGCACTCGACACCCTTGGCGTCGAGGAGCATCAGCAGCGAGTCACCCTCGCACCCGGCGAACGACACGTGCACGTTGCCGGGAAGACGACCGGCGCCATCGGCACCGTTGAGCACCGCCCCGTCGACGCCGAGCAGTACGTCGGTCAACCGGGTCCGCAGCGCTCGGACGTGCGCGGTGGTCGCATCCAGGTTCTCGACGCACCACGAGAGAGCGGCAGCCATGCCGGACACGCCGGCGACGTCCTGGGTTCCCGACCGCACGTCACGTTCGTGCCCGCCACCGTGCAGCAGCGGAACGCATCCGACGTCGCGACCGAGGAGCAGGGCACCGACGCCCTGCGGGCCGCCGAACTTGTGGGCGGTCAGGCTGAGTGCGGACAGGCCGCTCGCGGCGAAATCGACCGGCAGGTGGCCGACCGCCTGGATCGCGTCGGAGTGCACCGGGACCCCGAACTCGGACCCCAGCGCGGCGATCTCGGTGATCGGCTGGATCGTGCCGACCTCGTTGTTGGCCCACATGATCGAGATGAGGGCGGTCTCGTCGGCGTGCGCCTCGAGCTCGGCGCGCAGGTCGGCCGGCGAGACCACACCGTCGGCGTCGACGGGCAGCAGCACGAGTTCGGCGTCGCCCTCGTCGGCGAGCCATTGCGCGGGGTCGAGAACCGCGTGGTGTTCGACGGCGGAGGTGATGATCCGGCGACGGCGCGGGTCGGCGTTCCGGCGGGACCAGAAGATCCCCTTGATCGCCAGATTGTCGGACTCGGTCCCGCCCCCGGTGAACACGACCTCGGAGGGCCGGGCGCCGACGGCCGCGGCAATGGCCTCGCGCGCCTCCTCCAGCCGGCGTCGCGCGGTGCGGCCGGACCCGTGCAATGACGAGGCGTTACCCGGCTGGGCGAAGACGGCGGTCATCGCCTCGACGGCTTCGGGCAGCATCTGCGTCGAAGCGGCGTGGTCGAGGTAGACAGGCGCCTTCACGGGCGGTCGGCTTGGCACGGGCATCGCTAGCAAGGATAAACGCGCGTCGGTCGCCGACAAATTCCACGATCGGGTCGCCGATCGGCGACCCGACCCCTCACCGACCCGACTCCTGCCGCTTGTCAGCGAGCGCGGGCGCCGAAATCGCGCGTATCGACGGATCGACCCGTCGTCCTCAGACCCGCTCGAGGTAGAAGTACAGGTGACGACCGTCGATGACGCCGCCCTTGCCGTTCATGATCCCCATCACCGTGGTGTCGTCGACGCGCTTGAAGTGATCGATGACCGGCTGGCCGTCGTAGACCATCGACGCGGTGATCTCGCCGCGGAACTCGATCGCCCACAGGCTCGCCTCGCCCTTGCCCAACTTCGTGTTGGAGTAGAGGTCGCCGTTCTCGTCACGGCACACCAGCGGCTGTACGTCGCTGCGCGAGGTGAAGGTCTTGCCGAACCAGTTTGCCTTGGCGAGCATGCCGTTGATGGCGTGCCCGGTCGTGAACTCCCCGCCCTTCCAGGCGCCGAGCATCTCCTCGGGTCGCAGCGTCGACAGTCCGGCCCAGACGGTGTCGAGATCGGCGTCGTCAACCCGGCCGTCGACATCTCGGAGTTCGAAGAACCTGGTGCGCGCGGCTTCTCGGGTTTGGGTGGACGTCATCGTCGCCTCCTGGAGGTACGCGGTTGATCGTCCGCAGAGCTACGGACGGCTACCCGAGAAACCTATATGAGAGAACGGATGATGTCACTTTCGGTGACCGCGCGCGGACCTGCCACGACGCGCTCGCACCGACCTGCCAGTTCGCGGCGATCCCGGCCCGGCTCCTCGGGCGGGTGGATGACCATCGTGACGGCGAGGCCGCGTGCCCGCAGAACCCGCCGCAGGGTGTCGGCCGGGGTGTCCGCGCCGATGAAGCTCGGTGCCGTCGCCGTCGTTCCGTCGGTGCCAACGAAGCGGAGTTTCACCGGCACCACCGGCACGTTCGCATCGATCGCGGCCTGGAAGAAGGCGGGGCGGAACGCGCCGCCGGACCGACCGCAATAGGTGGTGCCCTCGGGGAACACGATCACCGACGAATCGCGGTGCAGCCGCCCGGCGACCTCGCCGACCGTCCCCGGCAGCCCGCGAAGCGTGCCGCGGTCGACGGCGATGACGCCGAACCTGCGCGCGAGAGACGACACCACCGGCATCCCGACGACATCGGATTTGGCGACCACGTGCGCGGGGCTGACCAGTGCGAGAGCGAGGACATCGAGGAACGAGATGTGGTTGGCGACCACCAGACCCGGACGCGCCGGATCGGATCGTCGGTCCTCGACGTCCACGGAGATGCCCAGAGCGGCGAGCAACGCACTCGACGCAGGGGCGCGGAGGGCGCGCGGCGGTCGTCGCCGCAGGCGCGCCACCGACCCGGCCGCCAGGACGGCCCAGAGGATCCACACCACGACCGCGGCGAGACGGCACAGGCGCCACGCGACGATCGTCGCGTCGGAGATCGCGTCGATCCGCCGCGCCGCCGTCACGCCGATGCAGCCTTCGCCGCAGGTGCTGATCGGGAACCACGGGTGGGCGAGCCCACCGGTCGAGCGGACCGTGGAGCACTGGGCGTGACCGCGACGCGGACCAGCCGTGCGCGGAGCGACCGGATCGACCAGCAGCGCGGTCATCGCGCCGCGCCCCCGGGCGCCGGCACCGCGTCCGTACCGGGCGATCCGAGCCGTCTGGCACTCGATCGCAGCCGGTCGAGGTAGCGCTTGTTCGCACCCTCTCGGTCGAGCAGGGTCAGGAAGTCCGCGACGTCGAAGACGTCGTCGACAGCCGGCTCGCCACAGATCCGGGCACCGAGTCGGAGATACCCGCGCATCAGCGGCGGCATCGCGACCGTGTCCGCGGGCACGATGTCGTCGAGCAGGCGTCCGCCGATGCGGGCCGCCGCTAGCGGGTGTGCCCGCCGCCGGAGGTCCTGGTGGTCGTCGCGCAGTCGATCTCGGAGGGCGCGCAACGACGATCCCGGGTGCCACTCCCCCGGACTGTGCAGCGGCACCGACACGCACCCCATCAGGTAACGCAGACCGGCGTCGTCCATGTACTGGAGCAGCGCCGCCCACATGAGCGCGGTCACCGAGCCGTCGCGGTACGCGGAGTGAACACAGGCTCGGCCCAATTCGACCGTGGCGGAGACGATGTCGTTCATCTCGCGGAGATCGAACTCGGTGGCCGAGTACCAGCCGCCGGCGGCGATGGCCCGGGCCGGCGCGAGGAGACGTGCGCAGCCGACGACACCGTCCTCGTCGTGGCGGACGATGAGGTGTTCGCAGAAGGCGTCGAACCGGTCGGCATCGCGTCCGGTGACCGCGTCACCGATGCGGTTGGAGAAGCCGGGCTCGTCGGCGAAAACGCGGTACCGCAACTCCTGCGCGGCGACGATGTCGGCGGGATCGTCGGACACGATGACGCGGATGGGTCCCGTGGTGAGCAGGGTCGTCGGTACGGCCCGCGTGAACCGTGCGCGCGAGACGTGGCTGGTGCGGACTGGCGACTGCATGGCGTTCATGACTCGAATGAAAGCCAGACCGGGCGTCGGCGGGACCACCGCAGTGTGTCGTGTCGGTGCGGGTTCGATGAACTCGGGCCGCCATCGGGTGAACATGCTTCGCGACGGTCACCTGCGGGTGAACGACCCGCGAACGCACGGTGACCCCCGACACGGAGTCGAGGGTCACCGGGTTGTGGAGCTGATCAGCGCACGATCACTTGCGCTTCTTGACCTCTTCGGTCAGCTGCGGCGCGACGTTGAACAGGTCGCCGACGATGCCGTAGTCGGCGATCTCGAAGATCGGGGCCTCTTCGTCCTTGTTGACGGCCACGATCGTCTTCGAGGTCTGCATGCCGGCGCGGTGCTGGATGGCGCCCGAGATGCCCAGTGCGACGTACAGCTGCGGCGACACGGTCTTGCCGGTCTGACCGACCTGGAACTGACCCGGGTAGTAACCGGAGTCGACGGCCGCACGCGAGGCGCCGACCGCGGCACCGAGCACATCGGCGAGTTCCTCGACGACCGAGAACTTCTCGGCACTGCCGACACCGCGGCCACCCGAGACGACGATGGACGCCTCGGTCAGCTCGGGGCGGTCGCCGCCGACATTCGGCTCGACCTTGGTGATCTTGACCGCGCCCTCGCCCTGAGCGGGGACCTCGACGTCGACGCGCTCGCCGGCACCGGCCTGCGGAGCGGCCTCGACGCCACCGGGGCGGATCGAGAAGACCGGCACGTCGCCCTTGGCCTGGGCGTCGACGGTGAAGGCGCCACCGAAGATCGAGTGGATGCCCACGCCGCCTTCCTTGACGTCGACGATGTCGGCGAGGACGCCGGAGCCGAGGCGCACGGCCAAGCGTCCCGCGATCTCCTTGCCGTCGGCGGTCGCCGGGACGAGGATGCCGGCCGGCGAAGCGGTCTCGGCGATCGAGGCGAGGACGTCGACCTGCGGGGTGATGAGGTAGCTGCCCGCGTCGTCGGACTCGGCGACGTAGATCTTCTCGGCGCCGGCCTCCTTGAGGCCGTCGAGGATTCCGTCGGCCGAGCCGGGCTTGCCGACGACGACTGCCGACGGGGTGCCGAGCGCGCGGGCGGCGGTGATGAGCTCGCTGGTGACCTTCTTCAGGGCGCCTTCGGCGTCCTGTTCCACGAGAACGAGTACTTCTGACATGGTGGTTATCTCCTGAATGTCTGGGGGTTCGCCGGTGGTCTGCGTCGAGAAGGTCAGATGATCTTCTGGCCGACCAGGTACTCGGCGACCTTGGTGCCGCCGTCGCCTTCGTCGGTGACGCGCTCGCCCGCGGTCTTCGGCGGCTTCGGGGTGTTCGCCGTCACGACCGAGCCGGCATTCTCCAGGCCCACATCGCTCGCCTCGACGTCGATCTCGGCGAGGGTGAGAACGGTGACTTCCTTCTTCTTCGCGGCCATGATGCCCTTGAAGGACGGGAAGCGCGGCTCGTTGATCTTCTCGTTGACGCTGACGATGGCCGGCAGGCTCGCCTCGACATGGAAGATGCCGTCGTCGGTCTCGCGCTCACCCTTGAGGGTCTCGCCCTCCAGGGTCAGCTTGCGCAGGTGCGTGAGGTGCGGCAGCTCGAGGTACTCGGCGATCATGGCCGGGATGGCGCCGACGCGGCCGTCGGTGGCCTCGTTGCCGGCGATGACCAGCTCGACACCCTCGACCGTGCCGAGTGCCCGCGCGAGGACGTATGCGGTCTGCACCGCGTCCGAGCCGTGCATGAGGTCGTCCTTGATGTGGATCGCCTTGTCCGCACCCATCGACAGTGCCTTGCGGATGGCGTCGGTCGCGCGCTCGGGGCCCGCCGTCAGGATGGTGACCTCACCGCCGTCGGCCTCCTTGATCTTCAGCGCTTCCTCGACGGCGCGCTCGTTGATCTCGTCCAGGACGGCGTCAGCGGCCTCGCGGTCCAGGGTGTAGTCGTCATCGGACAACTTGCGCTCGGACCACGTGTCGGGAACCTGCTTGATCAGTACGACAATGTTTGTCATGGGTCTACGTCGACCTCCTGCATCGGGTTCGGCAACTTACCGGCGGGTAAGGCCATGGGTCTTCACCACTTTAGCCTCTCCTATGGTTCCACTAAACATCGACTACCTCACACAATGGACATGACCGGTCGCTCGCTCGGTACGACGGCCCCGGCAACCGGAGGGCATGCCCTACTCTCTCTCAGATGACTGACGCAGACCTCGGATCGTCGCGCGGGACGGCAACCACTGGTCTCGAGGCGCTCGACACCGACCAGCAGCTCGCGCTCACCGGCGAGCGCACGGTCCCGGGAATTCCCGCCGAGAACTACTGGTTCCGGCGCCACGAGATCGCCTATCGCCACATCGCCGGCCGATGTGCCGGGCGGGACGTCCTCGAAGCCGGGTCCGGCGAGGGTTACGGCGCCGCGATGATCGCCGCCGCCGGGGCGTCGTCGGTGGTCTGCGTCGACTACGACACCGCCGCCGTCGAGCACACCCGCCGCCGGTATCCCGAGCTCGTCGTGCACGAGGGCAACCTCGTCGACCTCCCGCTCGTCGACGCCTCGGTCGACGTCGTGGTCAACTTCCAGGTGATCGAACACCTCTGGGACCAGTCGCGCTTCGTCGCCGAATGCCACCGCGTGCTGCGCCCCGGCGGCGTGTTGCTGATGTCGACGCCCAACCGCATCACCTTCTCCCCTGGTCGCGACACACCGCTCAACCCGTTCCACACCCGGGAGCTGGATGCGGCGGAACTCACCGAGCTCCTCATCGACGGAGGCTTCGTGGTCGACGCGATGCTCGGCGTCGTGCACGGACCGCGCCTGCGGACGCTCGACGCCAAGTGGGGCGGTTCACTCATCGACGCCCAGATCGAGCGCGCACTCGCCGGTGAACCCTGGCCCGACGAACTCGCCGCGGATGTCGCCGGCGTGGTCGCCGCGGACTTCGAGGTCGTCGACTCGGGCGAGCATGACATCGACGCCTCCCTCGACCTGTTCGCGGTCGCGTTGCGGGGCTGAGTGTGACCACCGGAACCGCTTCCGTTCCGGGCCAGTTCACACTGGTCCTGCATTCGCATCTGCCGTGGTTGGCCAATCACGGACGCTGGCCGGTCGGCGAGGAATGGCTGTACCAGTCGTGGGCGGCGTCGTATCTGCCGTTGGTCGACGCGCTCGAGCGTCTCGCCGCCGACGGGTTCACCGATCAGCTCTCGTTGGGCATCACGCCGGTCCTGGCCGCACAGCTCGACGACCCGCATTGCGCGTCGTCGATGTACGAGTGGCTCGCCGACTGGCAACTGCGCGCCACGCAGGCCGCGATGTCTCGCGACCCCGACCGCGCGGCCGCGGGACGGCGTGAGTACCTCGACGCCCAACGCGCTCTCGACACCTTCGCCAACCGGTGGCGCCACGGCGCGTCGCCACTGATCCGCGGGCTGGCCACCAGCGGGGTCGCCGAGATCCTGGGTGGTCCCCTCGCCCATCCCTTCGCGCCGCTGCTCGACCCGCGACTGCGCCACTTCTCACTGACCGAGGGCCTCGCGGACGCCCACGCGCGCTGGGGTTTCGATCCAGTCGGCATCTGGGCCCCGGAATGTGCCTTCGCGCCGGGGATGGAGACCGAGTACGACCGTGCGGGTGTGCGCCACTTCATGGTCGACGGCCCCGCCTTGCACGGGGACACCGCGCTCGGCCGCCCGGTCGGCGACAGCGCCGTCGTCGCCTATGGACGTGATCTGACGGTGAGTTATCGCGTCTGGTCGCCGAAGTCGGGCTATCCGGGCCACGCCGCGTACCGCGACTTCCACACGTATGACCACGACACCGGGCTCAAGCGATTCCGGGTCACCGGCCGGACCGTCTCCGGCGAGGACAAGAAGCCGTATGACCCCGCTCGGGTCGACGCGGTTCTCGACCGGCACGTCGAGGACTTCGTCGCGCACGTCCGCGCCCGCCTCATCGACGAGTCCGATCGGATCGGCCGTCCCGCGCTGGTCGTCGCGGCGTTCGACACCGAATTGTTCGGGCACTGGTGGCACGAGGGCCCGATCTGGCTCGAGCGAGTGCTCCGCCGCCTGCCCGAGGTCGGGGTCACCGTCGGAACACTCGCGGGCGCAACGCAAGCCGGATTCGTCGGTGCGCCCTTCGACCTCCCCCGCTCGTCGTGGGGCTCGGGCAAGGACTGGCGGGTGTGGAACGGTCCGGCCGTGCAGCACCTGGTCGACCTGAACGCGGAGGTGACCGAGACGGCCCTCGACGCGGTGGCCAAGTTGCGGCACCGAGGCGGCGGGCGGAATCGCGTGGCCGATCAGATCCTGCGCGAGACGCTCCTGACCGTGTCGTCGGACTGGCCGTTCATGGTGTCGAAGGACACCGCCGCGCAGTACGCTGTGGCGCGAGCTCACACGCATGCACACGCCACCCGCGAGATCAGCGACGCGGCGATGCGAGGCCGCGACGACGCTGCCGAGACGCTCGCCGCCAACTGGTCGCGCGCCGACAATCTCTTCCCCGCACTGGATGCGCGTCGGCTGGAGACGACGCTGACTGCCGACCGGGACAGGGCTGCGCGGACGAGTGCCGACGGGATGAGCGCCGGGGAAGTCGTCACCGAGGGGGAAATCGGATGAGGGTGTTGTTCGTGTCGTGGGAGTACCCGCCCGTGGTGGTCGGCGGACTCGGTCGGCACGTCCATCACCTGGCGACCGAGATGGCCGCCGCGGGTCACGACGTGGTGGTCCTGACCCGGCGCCCGTCGGGAACCGACGCGGTGAGTCACCCGACGACGGACACCGTCGTCGAAGGCGTGCGCGTCGTGGCCGTCGCCGAGGATCCACCGGAGTTCGAGTTCGGCCAGGACATGATGGCGTGGACCCTCGCCATGGGGCATGCGTTCGTGCGGGCGGGGTTGCGGGTTCTGCACGGCGCCGGGAGCGGAGCGAGCGGGCCGAATCTGCACGGCGCCGGGAGCGGAGCGAGCGGGCCGAATCTGCACGGCGCCGGGAGCGGAGCGAGCGGGCCGAATGGACACGGCGCCGGGAGCGAGCCGGGGGCGCGGTGGGTGCCCGACGTGGTGCACGCGCATGATTGGCTGGTCGCCCATCCGGCCATTGCGCTGGCCGAATTCTTTGACGTGCCTCTGGTTTCCACGATCCACGCGACCGAGGCCGGGCGGCACAGCGGCTGGGTGAGCGGCCGGACGAACCGGCAGGTGCATTCGGTGGAGTGGTGGCTGGTGTCGGAGTCCGACGCCCTCATCACGTGTTCGGCGTCGATGCGCGACGAGGTGCATCGACTGTTCGGGTACGACGCCGCCGACATCACGGTGATCCACAACGGCATCGACATCCGCACGTGGCCGTTCGCGGAGCGTTCGCGGACGGGCGGTCCGGCGGAGTTGCTGTTCGCGGGGCGGCTCGAATACGAGAAGGGCGTGCAGGATCTGCTGGCCGCGCTCCCGCGGATCCGGCGTAGCCATCCGGGGACGACGCTGACCGTCGCCGGTGACGGCACCCAGCGTGACTGGCTGATGGAGCAGGCGCGCAAGCATCGGGTCAGCAAGGCGGTGACCTTCGTCGGTCCGGTCGACCACGGCGAGCTGGTCACGCTGATGCACCGCTGCGACGCGATCGTCCTGCCCAGCCGCTACGAACCGTTCGGGATCGTGGCGCTGGAGGCGGCGGCGACCGGCGCGCCGTTGATCGTGTCGACCGCGGGTGGCCTGGGCGAGGCGGTCCGCGAGCCCGACACCGGCCTGACCTTCGAACCGGCGGATGTCGCGGGGCTCGCGGCGGCGGTCCGCGCGACGCTGTCCGACCCGGGGGCGGCGGCGCAACGCGCGCTGCGGGCCCGTGCGCGGCTCACCGCGGAGTTCTCGTGGGCCGAGGTCGCGGAACGAACCGCGAGCGTGCACCTCGCGGCGAAGCGTCGGGTCCGGCACGCAATCGGACGACCTGACATCCCGGAACGCCCTCTGCCGGAACGGGACCCGGGGCAGGCGTAGGCCTTCCAGTCAGCTCAGTACAACTAGTCGCGCTCGGCCGCGGCCTTCTTGCGTTCGATGTCGGCGAGGGCGCGTTCGAGTTCGGCGCGTTCCGCGGCAGACGACGCCCAGTCGTCCATCCGGTTCTTGACCACCCGGGCGGGTGCGCCGACCGCGATGGCGTAGTCGGGGATGACGCCCTTGACCACCGCGTGCGAGCCGAGGACGCATCCTCGGCCGACGATCGTGTTGCGCAGGACCGACACCTTGGCCGCCACCCACGTGTCCGGGCCGATCCGGACCGGGCCCTTGACGATGCCCTGGTCTTTGATGGGCAGCGTGATGTCGTCCATCTTGTGATCGAAGTCGCAGATGTAGCACCAGTCGGCGATGAGGGTGGAGCCGCCGATCTCGAGGTCGAGGTAGGAGTTCACCACGTTGTTGCAGCCGAAGACGGTCTTGTCACCGATGCGGAGGCTGCCCTCGTGACAGCGGATGGAGTTGCCGTCGCCGATGTGCACCCAGCGTCCGATCTCCATGCGGGCCAACTCAGGTGTCGCGTGGATCTCGACGTTGCGCCCGAGGAACACCATGCCCCGCAGCACGATGTGCGGGTTGGCCAGACGAAACCGCGCGAGACGGTAGTAGCGGACGAGGTACCACGGTGTGTACGCGCGATTGCGTCTCACCCAGCGCAGCGAGTCCAGGGTGAGGAAACGCGCCTGGTCGGGGTCGCGGCGTCGGCCCGCGCGCCGGCGGGACCGGTACGAGGCGTTCCACATGGTGGTCATGACGAGAAACCCTAATCGACGCGATTTTCGCGCACGATAGGCTCACTGCTGGCACGCTCGGGTGCCGTTTCGATGGCATGGGTGCCGAGCGAGCCCCACTGTTACCGGCCGGCGCCTTACACAGACGACGACCAGGACACGACGACGAGGAGCAGGATGGCTTTCGCACGACCGCAGGTGTCTCGACGCCGCCGATCTGCGCTGACCCGCCTGCTCGTCGCGCTCATGGCCGTGAGCTCGCTGGTCCTCGCCGGCTGCTCGGACGGCCACATCGACGTCCGCTCCGTCCCGAGCGTCGGCTGGCCCAGCTATGGGGGCGTCCCGGGCAACGCCAACTTCGCGTATGCCGATGTGCCCGAGGATCTGACGCTGAGCTGGACTCGCCCCACCGGCGGCCCGGTCACCGCGCCGGTCACCATCTCCGGCAAGGGGAACGTGGGCGTGACGTCGAACGCGGCCGCCGGATGCAACGTCCTGGTCCTCGACAGCCGGTCCGGGCGCAAGAACTTCTGCAAGGACATGCGAGCCGGCGTCGAGATCAACGCGATGCTCGTCGACCAGTACGACCAGCCCTATCTGGGCGAGGAGTCGACCTTCCTGGCCTTCAACGCCGGCGGGGCGATCCGCTGGCGGGCGGGCGTGATCGGCGTTCCGCTGTCGGCGAAGTTCGCGGCTCCCAACGCCGTCCTCGTCGCCAGTACGCAGGGCCAGATCCTTCTGATCGACACCCAGCGCAACGAACTCCTCGCTCCTGAGGTGACGTTGCGCTCCGACGTCGACCCGGCGCAACCGCTCCGTGGCTTCGGCGACTGCGTGCGCAACGGTCCGCAGTGCGCGATACCCGCACCTCCGGCAGTGGACACCCAGCGAGAACTGTTCTATCTCAACTTCTTCCCGCAGGGCGCGGCGACTTCGCAGATCCGGGCGATGAAGTACGGCCCGGTCGCCGGGAACCGTGAGGTCCGGACCGCCTGGCAGGCCGACGTCCCGAGCGGCGTCGTCGGGACACCGACGCTCTCGGCCGACGGCGCGACCCTCTATGCGTTCTCGCGCGACGGCAAGATCGTCGCCCTGAACACCGACGACGGATCGACCCGGTGGACTCATGACATCGGCGGGCACGGTTTCGCGACGATGACCGTCTCGCCGGACGGCCTGATCATCCCGACCGGTTCACTCGGCGCCCCGCTGACCCTCCTGCGCGACCGCGGCGATCGCGCCGAGCAGGTCTGGCAACGCACCGATCTGGCGACGGTGAGCCTGTCCGCACTGACCCAACAGCAGACCGCGTGGACGGTCGCCCGCGATCCCGGTGAGGACTCACTGTCCCTGGTCGAGGTGTCCACGACCGACGGCGCGACGAAACGCACGCTGCCGCTGCCCGATTCGCGCGGCTTCGCGACCGGGGTCTCGGTGTCCTACTCCGGACAGATCGCCACCGCGACCAACCTCGGCGAGGTGTACTTCTTCGACAGCAAGGCCAACCTCGAGTAATCGCTCAGCGAGTGCGGGATTCGTACCGGAAACCGATACGGATCCCGCATTCTGCGCGACTAGAACCGCACGCCCGGCTCACAGATGAACGCGACACCCTTGCGTCCGATCCGGGTGAGTACCACCGACAGCGGTCGGGAGCCCTTGAGCTTGAGCTTCTTTCGCAGCCGGTCGGGGTCGACGTCGAGTCCGCGGACGAGGATCTCGAGCGGGCCGCACTCCAGGGTGGCGAGCGCCTTCCGGAGCGCCTTCTCGGTCACGCCCGTCTGCTCGATCACCCGGAATCCGCGCGCTCCGTCGGGGACCGAATCTCCGGTGAGATAGGCGATCTGCGGATCGAGCTGCCAGAGCCCGTGCCGGTGGGCGTAGTGCCTGACCAGACCGGCGCGGACGATCGCCCCATCTGGATCGACGATCCACTCCCCGACCTCACCGGCGGGCACGTCGTCGGCCTCACGGTCGGTGATCTCCACCACGGCGACCGTGCCGTCGGCTCTGGTCCGCAGCACGGTGGCCCGACGACCGGGCTCCACACCCGGCCCCGACCACAGACACGCCTCCCGCACCCCGCCGTCGAGGGAGGTGATCTGGACCTCGCCGTCGAAGCCGAAGCGGTTCAGCAGCATCTGATGATCCAGTCCGGGTGCGCATTTCACGACCAGGACACGGCCCGGGTAGGTGGTCAGCAGCTCGAAGAGCGGAGGGGTCAGCTGGTCGAGCCGAAAGATCCGGCCGGCGTCGGAGCGTCGGGCGGGGTCGGCGAGCAGGACATCCGCGGTGGAGGTCGGGGTCAGCGCATCCGCGACCAGTAGCGTCGCGTCGGGTACGTTCGCCCGTGCCATCGCTAGCCGGAGCCGATCGATGTCGCTGCCGATGACACCCTGGATATCGCTGACGCGCACCAGTTCCCGGAGTTCCGCACCGATCGAGCAGGTCAGGTCGTGCACCACCGGCGCGGGGAACCGCTGTGCGATCTCGGCGGCGCGATGCGCGGCGACCACCGATGCGGTCGCCTGCTGCACGGCGTCGTCGGTGAGCAGGAGGGCTTCGGCGTCACGCAGTTTCGGGTGCGCACGCCGCCGGCACCGCACCGTCTCGATGAGCGCGGCATCGTGCGGCGCATACCGGCTACGGGTCTCGGTGATGTCAGCGAGCATCGTCGACGGCGAGAGCTCGAGGCCGGACACCGTCTCGAGCGCCTTCTCACCGTGCCGCGACCGCAGGAACGCGACATCGTCGAGACTGAAGGAGTAGCCCATGGTCCTGAGGGCGAGAACCGCTTACCGCGGCTTCACACCGGTTACCACGACGTTGTAGAAGAACTTCGGCGGCACGATCTTGCGCAGCACGTTCTCGTCGAGCCAGGTGAGGCGCTTCCACCCGCCGAAGGCGAAGCGGGCCCAACCCCAGCCCAGCTTCTCCGGCGGCACCGCGGCTTCGAAGGTGCGGACCGGCCAGCCGAGCATCGCGGCGGCCAGCTCCTCGGTGGCGGTGTCCACCTTGTGCGCACCGGCGGCGCGGGCGATGCCGGCGAGCTCGTCGGGATCGAAGGTGTGGATGTCGACCACGGCTTCGAGCGCGGCCGCGCGGGAGGACTCGTCGAGTTCCTCCTGCGGGCGCCGCCACCCCTGCAGCGGGCCGAGTTTCGTGACATTTGTCGTGGCGAACCACGTCGCCCGACTCATCCAGCGCGCGTAGAAGTCACCGATCGTCGACGGTTCACCCGCGAAGATGAAGCGACCGCCGGGCTTGAGGACCCGCAACACCTCGCGGAGTGCCTGCTCGACGTCCGGGATGTGATGCAGCACAGCGTGGCCGACGACGAGATCGAAGGTGTCGTCGTCGTAGGGGATCTTCTCCGCGTCGGCGACGCGGCCGTCGACATCGAGCCCGAGGTTCTCCGCGTTGCGCAGCGCGACCTTGACCATGCCCGGCGACAGGTCGGTCACCGATCCCTTCGTCGCCACCCCCGACTGCATCAGGTTCAGCAGGAAGAAGCCGGTGCCACACCCGAGTTCCATCGCGCGCCCGTACGGCAGGGATTCACCGGTGTCGACGGCGTCGAAACGCCCTCGCGCGTAGTCGATGCAGCGTTCGTCGAAGCTGATCGACCACTTCTC
The DNA here is from genome assembly GCF_040547295.1 of Gordonia sp. PvP123. Lineage (NCBI taxonomy): Bacteria > Bacillati > Actinomycetota > Actinomycetes > Mycobacteriales > Gordoniaceae > Gordonia > Gordonia sp. PvP123. The sequence goes on from NZ_JBEPPN010000007.1 coordinate 193,851, forward strand.
GTCGTAGGTCTCCGCCTCCCAGTCGTGGTAGAGCACCTGGGCGAGCTTCGTGTCGGTGAGCGCCGCCTTGACCTGCTCCTCGGTCGCGTGCGGGTTGGGAGCCGGATCGGTGCCCGGAGTGACGTCGGTGGTCATGATCGCTTCCTGTTTGCGTGGTGATGTCGGTGGTGGAGTCGAAGGTGCGCGGCGTCGTCGACGGCTCAGCGGCCGACGAATTCCGCTCTTCCGGGCCCGTTCTCGTGGAAGGACGCCATACCGATGGCGCGGTCCTCCGTCGCGAACAGCGGGGCGAACAACTGCTCCTCGATCTTGAGTCCGGTGTCGAGGTCGACCTCGAGACCCTGGTCGACGGCCTTCTTGATCGCTGCGAGCGCGACCGACGCGGCGCGGTCGAACTGCCCGGCCCAGGCGAGCGCGGCGTTGTACACCTCATCGGGCGCGACGACCTCGTCGACGAGCCCGATGGCCAGTGCCTCCTCGGCGTCGACGAACCGCCCGGTGAACATGAGGTCCTTGGCGCGCGACGGGCCGATGAGGCGTGCGAGCCGCTGGGTTCCGCCGCCTCCCGGGATCAGGCCGAGCAGCACCTCGGGGAGGCCGAGTTTCGCGTTGTCACCGGCGATGCGGCGGTCGGCACCCAACGCGACTTCGAGGCCGCCGCCGAGCGCGTATCCGGTGATGGCAGCGACCGTGGGCTTCGGGATGGCGGCGATCGCGCCGAGGTCGCGCTGCAGACGACCCGCGACCCGGCTCATCTCCGCATAGCCGATGTCCCGCATCTCGGTGACGTCGGCGCCGGCCGCGAGGATCTTCGGACCGCCGTAGACGACGACGGCCTTGATGTCCGTACGCACGGTGGCCTCCTCGGCCGCCGCGGCCAGCTCGGCCTGCACCTGCCGGCTCAACGCGTTCATCGGCGGTCGCTGCAGCAGGATGGTGCCGACGCCCGGATGAGCGTCGGAGCACTCGAGGGTCACGAACTCAGGCATGGTCGAAGGCTACCGGTTGGTAAGTCCCGTCGGTGCCCCAGCCCGTAGACGCGACGCGCAGAGTCCGACGCCGACAGACGTCGAGTCATACAGTGGCGGTCATGGCGAAAACGTCGGGTTCCGCAGGTGAACCCATCGAACTCGAGGTCGGTGGCCGCACCGTCCGACTGTCGAGTCCCGACCGCGTCTACTTTCCCGAACGCGGTGAGACCAAGCGCGACCTCGCCGAGTACTACCTGTCCGTGGGCGACGGGATCGTGCGCGCGTTGCGCGACCGTCCGTGCATGCTGCACCGATTCCCCAAGGGCGTCAGCGGCAACAAGGTCCACCAGAAGCGCGTCCCCGCCGGCGCGCCGGACTGGCTGGAGACCACCGAGATCTACTTCCCGCGGTACGGCCGCACCGCCGACGAACTGTGCGTCACCGAGTTGGCCTCGGTGATCTGGGCGGTGCAGATGTCGACCGTCGAGTTCCACCCCTGGAACTCGCGTCGCGCCGACCCCGAATCCCCCGACGAATGGCGGATCGATCTCGACCCGATGCCCGACTGCACGTTCTCCCGTATTCGACGCGTCGCGCACGTCGTCGAAGAGGTGCTCGACGAACTGGGCATGCGCGGGTACCCCAAGACCTCGGGTGGTCGCGGCCTGCACATCTACGTGCGCATCGCGCCGGAGTGGGGTTTCCCGCAGGTACGACGAGCCGCGCTGGCGTTCGCTCGAGAGGTCGAGCGACGGGCGCCCGACGACGTGACGACGACCTGGTGGCGCAAGGACCGGGACCCGGCCGCGGTCTTCGTCGACTACAACCAGAACACCCGCGACCACACCATGGCGTCGGCCTACTCCGTGCGCGGCAACGAGCGGGCCACCGTGTCGACTCCGATCACCTGGGCCGAGATCGACGACATCGAACCCGACGACTTCACGATCGCCACCGTGCCGGCCCGCTTCGCCGAGCTCGGCGATCTCCACGCCGAGATCGACGACGTGGCGCACCGCCTCGACACGCTCATCGACTGGGCCGATCGGGACGACATCGGCGACGAGGAGGACGCCGAGGTCATCGACATGGATCGGTGAACGCACACACCGGCGCCATCACGAAAACCACCCCCACAACCCGCCCGCGCACATATATCGTCGCTGCTCCCCCGCACAAGGGCGCATCTCAGGCCGATCGGTACACCGAAGTCGGACGCCTCAGAGCGTGATCTCCGGTGGTTGCTGGTCGCCGAGCGTCCGGAAGTACTCGTCGGAGCCGGGAAATCCGAGACCGGCGAGTCCCGCGCCGGGCGTGACGTCCGGCAGGATCGGTTCGATGACGCGATCGGCACCGAGCAGTTCGTCGATGGTCGAGAATCCGGAGACGTAGTTCAGCTGCGACCACGTCGGCGGCATGAGGAAGTGCTTGCCCGCGGCCCACAAGTCGATCGCGACCCGGGCGTTCACCCACCGCGCGACCTCGGCTTCGGTGGTCTCGGCGTCGGCACGCTGGCCGTCGGGCATCGCCGCCAGGAAGAAGCGGGTGTCGTAGCGCCGCTTCTCGTTGACCGGGGTGATCCAGTGCGCCAGCGGGCGCAGCAGGTCGGCACGCAGCGTGAGTCCGCGCGCGGTGAGGAACTGCGCGAACGACAGCGACTTCTCGACGAGGCGTTGCCGATCGTCGGCCAGCCCCTCCGGGTCGGCGAAGGAGCCGTCGGCGTCCGTCGCGAGCAGGACACCGCACTCCTCGAAGGTCTCCCGGACCGCCGCACACACCAGCGCCTGCGCGGTCTCGGCATCACTCGCGAAATGGGTCGCCCACCAGGCCGCGTCGGGACCGGTCCACGCCAGGTCGGCGTCGGCGTCGCGCTTGTCCACGCCACCGCCCGGGAACACCGTCATGCCGCCCGCGAAGGCCATCTGCTTGACGCGGCGCTGAAGGAACACCTCGATACCGTCTGCGGCGTCGCGGACGAGCACGACCGTCGCGGCGTCCCGCAACGGTGCGGACACGACCTCCGGACCCGATTCCGTCGACGTCATCAGTTACCTCCTGCTGCTCGCCGATGGCCGCCCGCGCGACGCCGGCGCCGCGCGAAGTACCGGCCGTCGACCTTGTCCAGAACGATCTGCTGCCGAAAGGCGGCGGTGAGGTTCTCGCTGGTGAGCACCTCGTCGAGCAATCCCTGGGCCACCACGCCGCCCTCGGACAGGATGAGGGCGTGGGTGAAACCCTCGGGGATCTCTTCCACATGGTGGGTGATCAGCACGATGGCCGGGGCGTCGGGGTCGGCGGCGAGCCGCGCGAGACGGTCGACGAGCTCTTCGCGTCCACCCAGGTCGAGCCCGGCGGCCGGCTCGTCGAGCAGGAGGAGCTCGGGATCGGTCATGAGGGCGCGCGAGATCACGACGCGCTTGCGCTCACCTTCCGACAGCGTGCCGAAGCGACGGTCCGCGAGGTGCTCGGCGCCCATCGACTCCAGCGATTCGACGGCCTGCGCACGGTCCATCGCGTCGTAGCTCTCCCGCCAGCGTCCGAGAACCGCGTAGCCCGCCGAGATCACGACATCGCTCACGACCTCCTCCGGCGGCACCCGATCGACCAGGGACGGGCTGGAGACACCGATCCGGGTCGACAGTTCGCGGATCTCCACCCGGCCCAGCTTCTCGTTGAGCACGAAGGCGATACCCGAGGTCGGGTGGATCTCGGCACCGGCCAACCGGATCAGCGTCGTCTTGCCTGCGCCGTTGGGTCCGATGATCACCCAGCGTTCGTCCAGTTCCACCTGCCAGGACAGCGGGCCGATGAGGGTCTCGCCGCCACGGACGACCGCGACGTCACGAAAATCGATCAGGAGGTCGGAATCGGATTCGGTCACTCCCCCATCCTGCACCACGACCGGATGTTCGACGGGGCCGACTCGGCACCACGACGACACGAACGCGACGGCCGGAACGCGACGATGGGAATAGTCCGGGGCGTCGGCCGCATTGAACATCAGCGTGACGCCTTCGAACCTCCCCTTGTCGATCCTGGACCTCGCGCAGATCGGCCGTACCGAGACTGCCGCGCAGAGCCTTTCCGCCAGTGTCGATCTCGCCCAGAATGCGGAGAAGTGGGGCTATCGCCGAATCTGGTACGCCGAGCACCACAACATGTCGGCCATCGCTTCGTCGGCGCCTGCGGTGCTCATCGCCCACATCGCCGCGCACACCTCGACCATCCGTCTCGGTGCGGGCGGCGTGATGCTGCCCAACCACTCGCCCCTCACGATCGCCGAGCAGTTCGGCACGCTCGCCGAGCTCCATCCCGGACGCATCGACCTCGGTCTCGGTCGGGCTCCCGGCAGCGATCAGCAGACCTTCGCCGCGTTGCGCCGTACCCATGCCTCGGCCGAGCGGTTCCCGCACGACGTCCTGGAACTGCAGGCCTTCCTCGGCGACGAGTCGCGCGTCGAAGGCGTGCGTGCGACACCCGGCGCCGGCACCCACGTGCCGCTGTACATCCTCGGCTCATCGCTGTTCGGTGCGCAGCTCGCGGCTGCGCTGGGACTCCCCTATGCCTTCGCCTCCCACTTCGCGCCGCAGGCACTCACCGAGGCTGTTGCGTTGTACCGCCGCGAGTTCCGGCCGTCGGAGGCGCTGGCCGAGCCCTACGTGATCGCCGGTGTCGGTGCGATCGCCGACGACGACGCGGACCGTGCCCGAGAGCAACTACAGATCGCGAAACGGCAGCGGGTGTCCCTGCTCTTCGGACGGGGCCGCACGTTCACCGACGAAGAGGCCGACGCCATCCTGTCGATGCCGCAGGGCCGCCAGATCGACGAGATGACCACGTATTCGGGAGTCGGCACGCCCGCGGAGGTCCGCGACTACCTCAGCTGGTTCGCCGGCCACGCCGACGCCGACGAGCTGATCGTCGCGTCGATGGCCCCCGACCGCGAGGTGTGGCTGGGCACCTTCGGCCATCTCGCCCCACTGAATTCGCCGGTGGCCGTAGGCCGCTGACCCGACGCCGGCAGACGGCCCATCAGACCAGCCTGAAGTCCTCGAAGTCGAAGCCGGGCACCACGATACAGCTGACGAGCGCCGGCTCGTCACCAGCCGGCCGGGCCCGCTGCCATACACCCGGTGGCACGAGCGCCTGCGGGTGCTGTCCGGACTCGATGTCGGGTCCGACGAGAACGGTGCTCGGATCGCCGGGCTCATCGGCATCGCCACCGAGGTCGAGTTCGACCGGGGCGCCGCGATGGTGGAGCCAGAGCTCACTACTGCGGACCGTGTGCCACGCCGACTCATCGCCCGGCATCAGCACGAAGTAGATCGCGGTCCCGGCAGCACGGTCACCGGTGTACTCCCCCGGCAGCACCCCACGCGGGATCTCGACCTCGCTGCGCCAGGTCTGCCGGTACCAGCCACCCTCGGGATGCGGCTGCAGGTCCAGTTCACGCACCCAGTCGGGCAGTTCTGCGGCACTCATCCGTGGTCTCCGTCCGTTTCCCCGAGGCTTGTGTCGTCGACGCTCATGCTCCCGTCGTGCCGCACGACTTCGGCGATCACGGTCATCGATCCGGGTGCGATCTCGGTGAACCCGGCGTCGCGGACCGCCACCGCTGTCCCGACGGCGTCCGCCGCAAGCAGGTCGGCCCACCGCTCGGGGGTGGCCTGACGAACCGCGAGCGGGCACCCATCCGATTTCCACCGGATCGCCTCCTCGGTCGTCAGCAACTTCGCCGAAAGCATGGACGCGTGTCCGACCTGCGCCGCCAGTTTGCCGACGGTCATCGCCAGATCCGGACTGGTCCACAACACGACTCCGCGCCCGGGCGGCTCGCCGGACAGCGCGCCCTCGACATCGGTCCCACCGATCTGCAACTTCGCGACACGACGGTCGAGGTCACCCACCCGGCCGGGGACGAACGCACGCGCCGATGCGCCGCCTTCGGTGGCGGTCACGCCCCAGACTTCCTGCGCGGCAGCCCATTGCGCCCCACGCGCCCGTCGGGCGATCTTTCGGATCCGTGCACCGCACCAGTCGTCCATCGCCGATGCCCACGGACCCTCGCCGGCACTCCGTTCGTCGAGGCACAGCAGCGCCACCGCCCGCGCCGCGGCGGTCAGCAGGTCGGTGCGGTCAGGCGGATCGTTCTTCTCGATGCGCAGCACCATCGCCATCGCCAGAACGTCGGCGGGATCGGCCGGGTCGTCGCCGCCGCCGACGTAACCGACCAGTCGGCGATGGTCCGCGGCGATCGCATCGACGTCGGCGAGCGGCGCGTCCGGGGTCTCGAAGTCCATGGCGCGGGGGCGAACTCAGCCCAGGGGCACCCGGCGATAGACACCGTCGGCGGCGTCGGCCGCCTCGATCTCGTCGCGGGACACACCCAGGATGAACAGGACCCCGTCGAGGAACGGGTGATTCAGCGTGGCGTCGGCCACCTCGCGCAGCGCTGGTTTGGCGTTGAAGGCGATGCCCAGTCCGGCGACGCTGAGCATGTCGATGTCGTTGGCGCCGTCGCCCACGGCGATCGTCTGCTCCATCGGCACCCCGACCTGGTCGGCGAACGACCGCAGGGCATGTGCCTTGCCCATCCGGTCGATCACCTCGCCGACGACCCGGCCGGTGAGCTTGCCGTCGACGATCTCGAGGGTGTTCGCCCGGACGAAGTCGAGTTCGAGTTCGTGCGCGAGTCCGTCGATGACCTGGCGGAAGCCGCCCGACACGAGCCCGCAGTGGAAGCCGAGCCGGTGCAGCGTTCGGATCGTCGTGCGCGCGCCGGGAGTGAGTTCGAGCGACTTCGCGACGTCGTCGAGGACACTGGCGTCGAGACCTGCCAGCGCCTTGACACGTTCGTGAAGCGACTGCGCGAAGTCGAGTTCGCCACGCATGGCCGCCTCGGTCACCGCGGCGACCTCGGCTTCGCGACCCGCGTGCGCGGCGAGCATCTCGATCACCTCACCTTGGATGAGGGTCGAGTCGACGTCGAAGACGATGAGCCGCTTGGCACGCCGGGCGAGGCCGCCGCGCTCCACCGCGATGTCCACCGCGTGCTTCGCGGCCACCTCGGCGAGGCCCTTGCGCAGAGCGGCGTCGGCCGCGACGCCGCCGCGACCGGCGACACTGACCATCAGTTCGAGCCCGGTGAGCGGATAGTCGGCGATCCCGCGGATCGAGTCGATGTTGCCGCCCTGGCTCGCCAGTTTGGCGGCGACCGCGCTGAAGGCGGTCGCGGTCACCGGACTGCCGAGGATGACGACGGCATGCGATGACGGCGAACGGCTACCCGGATCCACCCCGATCTCGACGCGGACCTCGAAACCGATGGAGGCCATCGCCTGTTCGACGACTTCCTGCAGGGCTTCGGGGTCGCCGGCAGAGGACACCAGGACACCGAGGGTGAGCTGCCCCCGGATGACAACCTGCTCGACGTCGAGCAGGGCAACGGCCTGACCGGCCAGGGCACCCATGAGAACAGAGGTGACACCTGGCCGGTCGGGACCGGTGACGGTGACCAGGACGGTCGTACCGGAACTGGCTGTCGAGTCCTTGCTCACCGGTCAGCGCGGGTCGGGATCCGGAGATCCCTCGTGCGTTCCCACGGTGAACGGCTCGCGGCGAGCCTCTTCCATCTGACGGTCCTTGCCCGCTTCGTGACCCGGACCCACGTGCGCTTCGGCACGCATCCGGTCGATCATGTGCGGGTAGTGCAGCTCGAACGCCGGACGCTCCGACCGGATGCGGGGCAGCTCGGTGAAGTTGTGGCGCGGCGGCGGGCACGAGGTGGCCCACTCGAGCGAGTTGCCGAAGCCCCACGGGTCGTCGACGGTCACGACCTCGCCGTAGCGATAGCTGCGGAAGACGTTCCACAGGAACGGCAGGGTCGACAGGCCGAGGATGAACGCACCAGCCGTCGAGATCATGTTCAGCGTGGTGAAGCCGTCCGACGGGAGGTAGTCGGCGTAACGACGCGGCATGCCCTCGTTGCCCAGCCAGTGCTGCACCAGGAAGGTCATGTGGAAGCCGATGAACGTCATCCAGAAGTGGATCTTGCCGAGCCGCTCGTCGAGCATGCGTCCGGTCATCTTCGGGAACCAGAAGTAGATGCCGGCGTAGGTGGCGAACACGATGGTGCCGAAGAGCACGTAGTGGAAGTGCGCGACCACGAAGTAGCTGTCGGACAGGTGGAAGTCCAGCGGCGGGCTGGCGAGCAGGACACCGGTCAGACCACCGAAGAGGAACGTGACGATGAAGCCGACCGAGAACAGCATCGGCGATTCGAACGTCATGTGACCTCGCCACATCGTTCCGATCCAGTTGAAGAACTTCACACCCGTGGGCACCGCGATCAGGAACGTCATGAAGGAGAAGAACGGCAGCAGCACGGCGCCGGTGACGTACATGTGGTGCGCCCACACCGCGGCCGACAGGGCGGCGATGGCGAGGGTGGCGTAGATCAGGCCCGAGTAACCGAAGATCGGCTTACGCGAGAAGACCGGGAAGACCTCGGACACGATGCCGAAGAACGGCAGGGCGATGACGTACACCTCGGGGTGTCCGAAGAACCAGAAGAGGTGCTGCCACAGGATGACGCCACCGTTGGCCGGGTCGTAGATGTGGGCACCGAACTGGCGGTCGACCTCGAGACCCATCAGCGCCGCGGTGAGCAGCGGGAAGATGAGGAGGATCAGGACGCTGGTCACCAGGATGTTCCAGGTGAAGATCGGCATGCGGAACATCGTCATACCGGGTGCGCGGAGGCAGACCACGGTGGTGACCATGTTGACCGCGCCGAGGATGGTGCCGAGACCACCGACGGCCAGACCCATGATCCACAGGTCGGCACCGATGCCGGGGCTGTGCACCGCATCGGTCAGCGGGGTGTACGCGGTCCAGCCGAAGTCGGCGGCACCGCCCGGGGTGATGAAGCCGGCGATCGCGATGGTCGAACCGAACACGAACAGCCAGAAGCCGAGTGCGTTGAGTCGCGGGAAGGCGACGTCGGGCGAGCCGATCTGCAGCGGCAGCACGAAGTTGGCGAAGCCGATCACGATCGGGGTCGCGTACATCAGCAGCATCACGGTGCCGTGCATCGTGAAGAGCTGGTTGAACTGCTCAGTGGACAAGAACTGCATGCCCGGCATCGCGAGCTCGCCGCGCATCAGCAGGGCCATGAGGCCGCCGATGAGGAAGAACGCGAAGCAGGCAGAGATGTACATCATGCCGATCAACTTGTGATCGGTCGTCGTCAGCAGCTTGTAGATGAACGAACCCTTGGGCTGATAGCGCTCCGGGAACGGACGCACTGGAGCCACTTGCGTGGTGGGTTGGTCTACCGCGGTCACAGATCCTCCTCTTGCCCGAAACCCACTCCGAACCCCTTCGGACGTGGGTCGGCACATGAACAAACCGAGCGCTGGTTACTGATCCTAAACCCTCACCGGTGCCCGAGCCGAGCGGGTCCTACGATCTGTCGTATTCGATGTCGGAGCCGCCGGATCGGCAGTGCTCATCGGCGGTTTCTTCGACGACGCGCGGGGCTCTCGGAGCAGCCTCCCGGGCGCCGGTGTCCGGTGCCGCGGTGTGCGCTCCCGAGCCTACGCCGGGCACTGTGAGGCCGGTGCTAGGTTGGGCGGGTGCAACGCAGGGTCACGGTCGCGAACGAGGCTGACAGAAGTGTCGACGCCGGCACCCGCTTCTCCCTCCTCCGACGCGCGGGCCTGGCGACGACGATCGGGTTGACGATGGTCGCACTGGCCGCCTGTTCGGGCGAACAGCCGCTGACGACCCCGGACGGCTCCCCCATCTCCACCGTGACCACACGAGTCGCCGAGGTGAACATCGTCTCGGCCGACCGCGACTACGCGACGACCTGCCTCGCGCCCACCGCGCCGGATGCCGGTCAGGCCGATGTCGAACGCATCGTCGTCACCGACCCCGCCGTTCTCGACGCACTCTGCGCACTTGGGCTCGGCCCCGAGGTCGTCGCGGTGGCGGCCGACCCCGGCTCCGTCCCGGCATATCTGGGTCCGCAGCTGACCGCGGTCCCGGCCATCGGTTCGGCCCCCGACGCCGCAGCGGTCGCCGACGCCGACGCCGGCCTCGTGCTCACCACCGCCGACACCGCGGACTCGGCGCGACCGTTCACCGGCGTCCCTTCCGTCACCATCCCGGCCGAAGGCACCTGGAAAGAGAAGTTCCAGGCGGTCGCCGACGCCGTGAACCGCAGCGAGGCAGGTCGGGCCCGGCTCGCCGAGTACACGACCGAGGCCACCAAGACCGGCCAACGGATGGATGCCGCCCACACGCAGGTGTCGCTGGTGCGATTCGGGGACGATTCCGAGACGATCGCCGGGATGGACACCTTCGCCGGGCAGGTCCTCGGCGACATCGGCGTCCAACGCCCCGCCCCGCAGCGCGTGCCCGACTCGTTCCCCGTCACCGACGAGAACTTCCGCGACGCCGACGCCGACCTCATCTATGTCAGCTTCGAGGGCGAGAAGGGTCTCGCCCACGGCGAGGACGTCCTGTTGAGCGACGAATGGCTCAGTCTCGGGGCACCCGTGTGGAAGCGCGTGCTCGCGGTCGACGACGCGCTCTGGTACGAGTCCTCGGGGCTCGCCGCCGCCTGGCTGGTCCTCAACGACGTCAAGGGATCACTCGACGGGAACTCCTGACCGGGTCGCCCTCTCCAGGTGTCGCGCTTCGTTGCCCCAGGCGCAACGAAGCGCTACATCTGCACGGGTTGTCGCGGTCACTTCGGATCACCGGCGTCCTAACCCTCGCCGGGGCGGCGTCGACACATCAGGATCGGCGCATGAGTGTCACCGACGAATACCTCGCGAACAACGCCGAATACGCCAAGACCTTCGACGGCCCGCTGCCGCTGCCGCCCGCCAAGCACGTGGCGGTGGTGGCCTGTATGGACGCCCGACTCGATGTGTACCGCATCCTCGGACTGAACGACGGGGAGGCCCACGTCATCCGGAACGCCGGCGGCGTGGTGACCGACGACGAGATCCGCTCGCTGGCCATCAGTCAGCGACTGCTCGGCACCACCGAGATCATCCTCATCCACCACACCGACTGCGGCATGCTGACCTTCACCGACGACGACTTCAAACGGCAGATCCAGGATGAGATCGGACAGAAGCCGGCCTGGTCGGCCGAGGCGTTCGGTGACCTCGACGACGACGTCCGCCAGTCGCTGACCCGCATCCGGAACAGCCCGTTCGTCACCAAGACCTCGTCGCTGCGCGGCTTCGTCTTCGACGTCGCGACCGGACTCCTGCGCGAGGTGTCCTGACCTGAGTACCTAGTCGTCCGTCGAGCCGCCGCCCTCGGAGCGCTGAACCGCTTCGGGGGCGTTCTCACGCGTGGCCATCCCGCCCTCGCGCCCGTGGTCCTGCGGGCCGGGCGGGTCCTTCTCCACTTCCTTCTCGGGAGCGTCTGTCCCGGACGTCTTGTGGTTGTCGGACTGTCCCATCGATACCTCCGTGCTCGTGCCGGCTGCGACGATCGTCGATACCCGAGGAGTCGGGCGGACAAACCACCTCGCTGCCCGGCCGGCCGCGCGACGCCCGGGCGGTGTCGGAGGCCACGGCTAAACTGGCCGACGATCCTCGATGCCACATGATTCGCCGTCCAGCGGTCAGACTCCCCCGGACTCTGCCCCGAAGCCTCATCTCGCCGAGCCCCTGCACGCCCTCTGGCGGCCGGGCGTCGGCATGGCGGTGTGGATCGACGGCGATGTGTCCGATCTCCCGCCACCCCTACGCGACCTCCTCGACGGACGACGTTTCCGCAGCGAGATCCCCGTCGTCGACGCCGACGATCGACGGCAGTTCGTGCGCGCCGCGACGCTCGGTCTGACGTCGGCGGTCACTTTGCTCGACGCATCGCGGTCGGTCCCGGTGACGGGTGACGTCCGGTGGTACCGGTACCTGCTCGACGGCGCGCGGTCGTTCGTGCGGTCCGGCACGGTGGTGCCGTCGGTGCAGCAGGTGGCCGGCGAGTGGATGGTTCGCTGGGTCGCCGTCGCGACACCGACGTGGCGCAGCTGGCACGCCGTCGTCGTGGGAAGCGCGCCGGACGCGCTGCTGCACAGCGGTTCCGCGGCAGCCCTCGACGACTTCCTCACCGAACTCGTCGACCACGAATGCCGTTCTGCCATCGCGCGTTCCACAGTCCGTCTCGGCGAGCCGCGACCAGCGTCACCGATCGTGCGGGCACTGCTCCCCGACGCCGATCCCCGCCCACCCAGCTCGCCCGAACGCCTCGCGGCCGCCGCGGGCGGCTGGTCGAGATGGAATTCCGGCGCGCCACGCGACGATCGTTCGCTGATCTTCCGCCTGCACGAGCCGGAGTACGACGATCTCGCCGAGGGCCAGTGGGACGACGCCTGGGCTGACGACACCTTCGAGGTGCCGAGCCGCACCGAGGTCGCCGAGCCCGCTCGGTGGCGACTACAGGTCTGCCGACGGAGCATCGACGGGCAGGTCGAACCCGTCGCACCGCACCGGCTCGACGCCCACGAGCTCGACGAGCTGACGACCGAACTGGCGACGGCCGTGCGCGAGTTCCCGGATCTCGGCCGGGCCGATCCCGACCGCGGCTCCCTCGACTTCCTGCTGCCGACCGAGGTCGCCGAAGAACTCTTCGCCACCGGCGCGGCGGCGCTTGGAGCTGCCGGCATCCCGGTACTGCTCCCCCGGACGATCGCCGAGGTCCGCCCGAGCCTGACGCTGCGCGCACTCGCCCCGCCCGGCGGCGGTGCGCCGGCGGCGATGGTCGGCCTGCGGGAGATCCGCGAGTTCGAGTGGCGGCTGGCTCTCGGCGACACACCCGACGCCATCACGCTCACCGACGCCGACCTCGACGAGTTGTCCGGGCAGAAGGGCGACCTGGTCCGGGTGCGCGGGGTGTGGATGCGCGCCGAGGGTTCCGCGTTGACCCGGGCCGCCGCGTTCGTCGCCACCCAGCGCGCACTGGCCGCGACCGAACCGCCGAGCGACTTCGGCGAGCTGTTCAACCTCGTCACCGGCGAATCGGATCGGCTACCCGTTCCGGTCTCGCGCGTCGAGGGCCTGTCGTGGCTCGACGACGTCGCCGACGGCGGTACCCTCCGACCCGAATCCATCACGCCACCAGCGGACTTGGCCGCCACCCTGCGCCCCTACCAGCAGCGGGGGCTGGACTGGCTCGCCCATCTGTCGACGCTCGGGGTCGGGGGTGTGCTGGCCGACGACATGGGCCTGGGCAAGACGCTGCAGGTCATCGCGCTGGAGTGTCATGAGAGGAGCCGTCGGTCCGGCTCGCCCGAGGACGAGCCCCCGAAGCCGACACTCGTCGTCTGCCCGATGTCACTGGTCGGCAACTGGGCGCGCGAGTTCGCCCGCTTCGCGCCGACACTGCGGGTGGCGATCCACCACGGGCCGTCCCGGGAGTCCGGCGCCGCCTTCGCCGGGATTCGGGACTCCGTCGACGTCGTGGTCACGACCTTCGCGATCGCGGCGCGCGACCACGAGCTGCTGGCGTCCCGGCCCTGGCACCGGATCGTCGTCGACGAGGCGCAACACCTCAAGAATGTGAACACCATTGCGGCCAAAGCGGTTCGGACGGTCCCTGCCGATCACCGTGTCGCCCTCACCGGCACCCCGGTCGAGAACCGACTGGAGGATCTCCGCGCCGTCATCGACCTGGTCAACCCCGGTCTGCTCGGGTCGGCCTCGGTCTTCCGGGCGCGCTACGCCGAACCGATCGAACGAGACCGCGATCCGGCCGCGCTCCGACGACTCTCGGCGATCACCCGCCCCTTCATCCTGCGACGTGAGAAGAGCGACCCGGCGATCGCCGCCGACCTCCCGGAGAAGGCCGACTTCGCCGTCCGGGCCAACCTCACGGTCGAGCAGGCGGCGTTGTACCGCGCGGTGATCGACGAACTGATGGCAGCACTACGGGACAAACAGCAACGGACGCTACGACGCCGCAACGTGCTCGCGGCGCTGACCCGGCTCAAACAGGTGTGCAACCACCCGGCGCACTACCTCGCCGACGGCACCGACCTCGTCCGCGACGGCGAACACCGTTCGGGCAAGGTCGAACTGCTCGCCGACATCGTGTCCACGGTCGCCGACGAGGGCGACCGCGCACTGGTCTTCACCCAGTTCGCCGCCTTCGGCGACATGCTCTCGTCGTGGCTGAGTGCGGAGTTCGGCACCGAGATCCCGCTGCTCCACGGCGGTCTGGGCCGCACCGAACGCGACCGGATGGTCGCCGACTTCCAGGCCGACGACGGGCCACCGGTCCTGCTGGCGACGTTGAAGGCCGGGGGCACCGGCCTCAACCTGACCGCCGCCAACAACGTCATCCACGTCGACCGGTGGTGGAATCCGGCCGTCGAGGACCAGGCCACCGACCGCGCCTACCGGATCGGCCAGGACCAGAAGGTGTCGGTGCATCGGTTCGTCTGTGTCGGCACCATCGAGGAGCGTATCGACGACATGATCGCCAAGAAACGCGAGTTGTCCCGACTGACGGTTGCCGCGGGTGAGAACTGGGTGTCCGACCTCGCCGACGACGAACTCTTCGAGCTGTTCCGGCTGCGCGACGAGGCGGTCAGCGAATGACGGTGCGCAAGAAGGGCACGCAACGCCGGGGCGAGCGCGGCACGATCGCCGTCCGCGGTTACGGCCTCACCTCGTGGTCGCGCGGTTTCGTCGACGTCGTCGAGGGCCGCGGCTCCGACGGCGAGTCGGTTGCCGACAGTCGCCGCATCACGAAGGCGCGCAGGTACTTCCGTGATCGCCATGTGCGCGGCCTGCGGATCGGCGCCGGCCAGGTGACCGCTTCGGTCGAAGGTACCCAGCTCGAACCGTTCGACGTCATCCTGACCACTCGCACCGTCGACACCGCGACGCTCGCGACCCTTCTCCGAGAACGGGGCGCCGTCGACGAACTCATGCTGCTGACACGCGGTGAGCAACCACCGACGCTGGGTGAACTGCTGGTGCCCACCGAGTCCGCCGACGTCGAGACCGACTGCACCTGCCCCGACGAGGCACCGCGGTGCATCCACGCGCTCGTCACCTGTTACGAGGTGGCCGCCGAGATCGACCGCACCCCGCTGACCCTGCTCACGGTGATGGGTACCGATCTTCGGGCCCTGCTGGCCGAGATCGATTCGCGCCCCGCGGACACGCGAACATCGGACGAGGCCGGGGCATCGGACTCGTTGCGGCCCGACGACTTCTACGGCACCACCTCGACACTGCCACCGCTACCGTCGCCGTCGCGGATGAACCCGCTGACCGCACTCGACGGCGCGGAGCTACGCGCCGCATTGCGCGCGACCGGTGTGGCGCCCGCCGACATCGCCGAGACGATCGACGAACTCGGCGACCTCTACGACCGCCTCACCGCTGGCGATTCGTAGCATCCCGAGGGACTCGAGACTAGAAGTCCCAGTCCTCGTCCTCGGTGTTGACGGCCTTGCCGATGACGTATGAACTGCCCGACCCGGAGAAGAAGTCGTGGTTCTCGTCGGCGTTGGGCGACAGCGCCGACAGGATCGCCGGGTTCACGTCGGTCTCGTCGCGCGGGAACATCGCCTCATAGCCCAGGTTCATCAGGGCCTTGTTCGCGTTGTAGCGCAGGAACTTCTTGACGTCCTCGCTGAGCCCGACCTCGTCGTAGAGCGCCTCGGTGTAGTCGCTCTCGTTGTCGTACAGCTCGAACAGCAACTCGAAGGTGTAGTCCTTGAGTTCCTGACGACGCTCCGGGGTCTCGACCTCGAGCGCCCGCTGGTACTTGTAGCCGATGTAGTACCCGTGGACCGCCTCGTCGCGGATGATGAGACGGATCAGGTCGGCGGTGTTGGTGAGCTTGGCTCGGCTCGACCAGTACATCGGCAGGTAGAAGCCGGAGTAGAACAGGAACGACTCGAGCAGCGTCGAGGCGACCTTGCGCTTCAGTGGGTCGTCGCCACGGTAGTAGTCCATGACTATCTGCGCCTTGCGCTGGAGTTGTTCGTTCTCCTCCGACCAGCGGAACGCCTCGTCGATCTCCTTGGTGGAGCAGAGCGTGGAGAAGATCGAGCTGTAGCTCTTGGCGTGCACCGACTCCATGAACGCGATGTTGGTGAGCACCGCCTCCTCGTGCGGGGTGGTCGCGTCCGGGATCAGCGACACCGCGCCGACCGTGCCCTGGATGGTGTCGAGCAGGGTGAGACCGGTGAACACCCGCATGGTGAGCTGCTTCTCGTATTCGGTGAGCGTGCCCCACGACGGGATGTCGTTGGACACCGGCACCTTCTCGGGCAACCAGAAGTTACCGGTGAGGCGATCCCACACCTCGGCGTCCTTCTCGTCGGGAACGCGGTTCCAGTTGATCGCCGAGACCCGGCTGACCAGCTTGATGGGCGCTCCGTCGGCGGGGCTGTGGCTTGCGGTGGAGGTCATGACTCTTCCTCGTCTAACGGGTGGGGTGGGTGCCGGGAGTCTTAGAGGTACTGAAAGTTGTTGTCTCGGAGAGGATCACAACATGCAGCTGACGCAGCCCTCCACCTCGGTCCCCTCGAGCGCGATCTGGCGCAGGCGGATGTAGTAGAGCGTCTTGATCCCCTTGCGCCATGCGTAGATCTGCGCCTTGTTGACGTCGCGCGTGGTGGCGGTGTCCTTGAAGAAGAGCGTCAGGCTGAGACCCTGATCGACGTGCTGCGTGGCCGCGGCGTAGGTGTCGATGATCTTCTCGTACCCGATCTCGTACGCGTCCTGGTAGTACTCCAGGTTGTCGTTGGTCATGTAGGGCGCCGGGTAGTAGACGCGGCCGATCTTGCCTTCCTTGCGGATCTCGATCTTGGCGGCGACCGGGTGGATCGAACTCGTCGAGTGGTTGATGTAGCTGATCGAGCCGGTCGGCGGGACGGCCTGCAGGTTCTGGTTGTAGATGCCGTCGCGCTGGACGGCCTCCTTCAGTTCGCGCCAGTCGTCCTGGGTCGGGATGGCGATCCCGGCCTGGCCGAACAGATCCCGCACCTTCTGGGTTTCCGGCTCCCACACCTTGTTCAGGTACTTGTCGAAGAACTCGCCGCTCGCGTACTTCGACTTCTCGAAGCCGGTGAACGCCCGGCCGCGCTCCTTGGCGATCCGGTTCGACGCGCGCAGGGCGTGGAACAGCACCGTGTAGAAGTAGATGTTCGTGAAGTCGATGCCCTCGTCGCTGCCGTAGAAGACCCGTTCACGGGCCAGGTATCCGTGCAGGTTCATCTGCCCCAGGCCGATGGCGTGAGAGTTGTTGTTGCCGAACTCGATCGAGGGCACGGAGGTGATCGAGGTCTGGTCGCTCACCGCGGTGAGACCCCGGATCGCGGTCTCGATGGTCTGGCCGATGTCGGGCGAATCCATCGTCTTGGCGATGTTCAGCGAGCCGAGGTTGCACGAGATGTCCTTGCCCACTTCGGCATACGACAGGTCGGCGTTGAAGGTCGACGGCGTCGACACCTGCAGGATCTCCGAGCACAGGTTGGAGTGGGTGATCTTGCCGTCGATCGGGTTCGCCCGGTTCACCGTGTCCTCGAACATGATGTACGGGTATCCGGACTCGAACTGCAGCTCCGCGAGGGTCTGGAAGAACTCGCGGGCCTTGATCTTGGTCTTGCGGATCCGTCGGTCCTCGACCATCTCGTGGTACTTGTCCGTCACGTTGATGTCGGCGAACGGGACGCCGTAGACGCGTTCGACGTCGTACGGGCTGAACAGGTACATGTCGTCGTTGGCCTTGGCCAGCTCGAACGTGATGTCCGGGATGACCACACCGAGCG
Source organism: Gordonia sp. PvP123 (assembly GCF_040547295.1). Classification (NCBI taxonomy): domain Bacteria; kingdom Bacillati; phylum Actinomycetota; class Actinomycetes; order Mycobacteriales; family Gordoniaceae; genus Gordonia; species Gordonia sp. PvP123. The sequence continues at coordinate 211,641 of NZ_JBEPPN010000007.1, forward strand.
ACAGTGTCTTGATGCGGATCTTCTCGTCCGCGTTCTCGCGCTTGGTGTCGAGGAAGCGGTAGATGTCGGGGTGGTGTGCGTGCAGGTACACCGCGCCCGCACCCTGCCGGGCACCGAGCTGGTTGGCGTAGGAGAACGAGTCCTCGAGCAGCTTCATGATCGGGATGACACCCGAACTCTGGTTCTCGATCTTCTTGATCGGCGCGCCGTGCTCACGGATGTTGCTGAGCAGCAACGCAACTCCGCCGCCTCGCTTGGACAGCTGCAACGCCGAGTTGATCGACCGGCCGATCGACTCCATGTTGTCCTCGATGCGCAGCAGGAAGCACGAGACCGGCTCGCCACGCTGCTTCTTGCCGGAGTTGAGGAAGGTCGGCGTCGCCGGCTGGAACCGGCCCGAGATGATCTCGTCGACGAGGTTGCGGGCGAGCGTGGTGTCACCGTCGGCCAGGGTCAGCGCCACCATGCAGACGCGGTCCTCGAAACGCTCGAGGTACCGCTTGCCGTCGAAGGTCTTCAGCGTGTAGCTCGTGTAGTACTTGAACGCCCCGAGGAAGGTCGGGAACCGGAACTTCTTGCCGTAGGCGTGATCGAACAGTTCGTTCACGAACGCGCGGTCGTACTTCGCGAGGACCTCGGGCTCGTAGTAGTTCTCCTCGATGAGGTAGTCGAGCTTCTCGTCGCGATCGTGGAAGAAGACGGTGTTCTGGTTGACGTGCTGCAGGAAGTACTGGTTCGCCGCCTCGCGATCCTTGTCGAACTGGATCTTGCCGTCGGCGTCGTACAGGTTGAGCATCGCGTTGAGCGCGTGGAAGTCGAGCTCTCCGGGATCATGCCCCGCAGGCCCGGGGTGCACGCCCGACTTGCTGGCTGAAGTGGTGTCCGAGACGGCGGCGGTGGGCGACACGACAGATGACTCCTGCGGATAGTGGTGGCTGAGGCCGATGATGGGCACGGTATCGACGGGGTACGACAACCTGTGGTGACGCGCGAACGTCGGGTCAGGCGGGCGAGGCGCTGAGCGACACACCTGCCGCGAACGCCGGACTCTGGGCGAACTCCGCGAGCCCCGCGCGCACGCGGTCGACGTCGTCGGTGGTGCCCATCAGTTCGAATCGATACAGGTAGGGCACCCGGCACTTTCGTGCGATGACGTCGCCGGCGTAGCAGAACTCCTCACCGAAGTTGGTGTTGCCCGCCGCGATCACCCCCCTGATCGACGATCGGTTGTGCTCGTCGTTGAGGAAGCGGATGACCTGCTTGGGGACGTAGCCGCCGGGTTGCCCCGTCGCCTTGCCCCCGCCGTAGGTCGGACAGACCAGGACGTACGGCTCGTCGACACGGAAAACACCGGTCCGATCGAGGAGCGGGATGCGCTCGGCGCGCATGTCCAGCTTCTGGACGAACCGGTGGGTGTTCTCCGATACGGAGGAGAAGTACACGATCAACGGCGATGCGGCTGCCGCCATGTCTCCTCCAACCTGGTCGTTCTCGTGGATCTCGCCCGCGGGGTCATGTCCTGGCGGGCGCTGTCGGTATCAACGCCGTGACCGGCGTGACCATTTCCTCGATGACTGCGGAGATGCGATGCGATCCGGCTTCCCCGTCGGATCGCTGTTCACATCGCCGGTCGGCGGACGTCGCCACCGTCATGGTGACGACCGTCGGATCAGGCAGCGGCAGTGGCGAGCGCCTTGATGCGGTCGGGACGGAAGCCCGACCAGTGCGCGTCGCCGGCGACCACGACGGGCGCCTGCAGGTAGCCGAGCGCCATCACGTAGTCACGCGCCTCGGCATCTTCGCTGATGTCGACGATCTCGTAGGACAGACCCTGCTTGTCGAGGGCCTTGTAGGTGGCATTGCACTGGACGCAGGCCGGCTTCGTGTAGACGGTGATTGACATTCGGAGGTACTCCTCGGGTCGTAGGAATCGCCAGTGACGTGCGGTTTTCCAGCGTGAAGATGGTGACCTGGATCACCATCTCGGCGGCTTTGTCGAGGAGTCGAGCTGCTTCTCGTCTTGTGCCTGACTGGTAACGCAAACACTACACCTAGTGGCTGACATTTCTGACCACCACAAGGGGTTGTGAATAACATTGATGGAAGACGTGCAGGTCGGAGCGGTGCACGATCGTAAATCCGGGCGTGTCCGCCGCGTGTTCGGCGTGTCGCTCACAGGTTGTCCCGAGGCGGTCCACAACATGTCCACCGCCCATCCACATCAGCACGCGGTCGACCCCCGGACACGACGACGCCGCGCCGGGCTGAGCCGGGCGCGGCGTCGGACGTCGTCGGGCGATCAGGCGCTGACAGCGACCTCGTCGACGAGTCGGGAGACCGAGGCGACGACCTTCTCGACGATGGCCGGATCGGTCAGACCACCCTCGGGAAGAGCGGCGACCTGCAGGCCGAGGTCAGCCTCCTCGATGGCACGACCGCCGGCGATGCCGACGGACTTGCGGGTGTCCGCACGGGTCCACGCGCCGCCGTACTGTCCGAGGGCCGCACTCAGGACCGCGACGGGCTTGCCGGTGAGCGCTCCGGTGCCGTAGGGCCGCGACAGCCAGTCGATCGCGTTCTTCAGCGCGGCGGGAATGGTGCCGTTGTACTCCGGGGTGGCGATCAGCACGCCATCGGCCGCCCCGACCACCTGGCGCAGCTTCGCCACGCCGGCGTCGAGCTGATCCTCGATGTCGACATCTTCGCTGTAGAACGGCAGCGAGCCGAGGTCGTCGACGACGGTGATGGAGACCCCCGACGGCGCGTTGTCCGCGGCCACGTGGGCGAGCTGACGGTTCAGGGATGCTGCGCGCAGGCTTCCGACCAGCGCGACCAGTTCGACGACTCGTTCCGACATGTGATTCCTCTCGATGGCACAGGGGTCCGTGGGGGTCCGCGAGACCTCGTCTACGACTTGCTCTAACCGGACCAGGGTCCGATTCATTCCGGATCTGGTCAAGAGTTACGCTCATCACGTGCCGAATGGGCCCGACCACTCCCCGCTCCACATCTCGCTCAACCCCTCGGGGACCGAACGTGCCGACGCCGCACGTAACCGGCGTCTGTTGCTGGCTGCCGCCAAGAACCTGATCGATCACCACGGCGCGGCCGCGGTGACGATGGAGGCCGTGGCGCGCGAGGCGGGTGTGGGCAAGGGCACGGTGTTCCGCCGCTTCGGTAGCCGGACCGGACTCATGCTCGCCCTCCTCGACCACAGCGAGTCCGAGATCCAGCAGGCGTACCTGTCGGGCCCGGAGCCGCTGGGTCCCGGTGCTCCCCCGCTCGACCGACTGCTCGCCTACGGGCGCGCGCGTCTCAAGCTCACCTCCGACCACCTGGACATCCTGCTGGAGGCCGGCGCGGGCGCCGAGGACTTCATGAGCCATCCGGTGGCCCGCACATCCACCCAACATGTGCAGATCCTGTTGCGGCAGCTGGGTTTCGACGGCGCGCTGGATTTCCTCGCACTCACCGTCCAGGCGCCGCTGTCGGCGAGTTCGGTGCGCTACCTGCTGGTGGACGTCGGACTGGACCTCGAGACGATCACGCACCAATGGCAGGAGATGGTGACCGCGCTCGTCACCGGCCACCACCGGTCCTGACCGCACTGCTTCCGGCGGCTCGCGACGTCGCCGCGCCGACGACCGACGCGGCCGGTGTGCCGGACGCTCGTCGCGCGCCGCGGCGCCGGGACCCCTAGCCTGGGTTCCTGTGAAAGCAGTGATCATCGGCGCCGGTATGGGCGGGACCTCGGCGGCCATCGCGTTGCGACAACTCGGGCACGAGGTCGAGGTGTACGAGCAGGTCACCGAGAACCGGCCGGTGGGCGCGGCGATCTCGGTCTGGTCCAACGGGGTCAAGTGCCTGAATCATCTGGGCCTGGAAGCCGAGACGGCCGCGCTCGGCGGCATCGTCGACTCGATGAGCTACGTCGACGCTTTCACCGGAGAGACGATGTGCCGCTTCAGCATGGCACCGCTCATCGATGAGGTCGGGCAGCGTCCGTATCCGATCGCACGCGCTGACCTCCAGCTGATGCTGATGAACGCCTTCGGTCACGACGAGATCCGATTCGGCAAGAAGATGATCGCCGTCCACGACGGTCCGGAACACGCCACCGTCGAATTCGCCGACGGCAGCACCGCTCACGGCGACATCGTGATCGCCGCCGACGGTGCGAGATCGCTCGCTCGCGACTACGTCCTCGGCCGGATAGTCGAACGCCGGTACGCGGGGTACGTCAACTTCAACGGGCTGGTCCCGATCGACGAGGAGATCGGACCGGCGACCGAATGGACCACCTACGTGGGTGATTCGCGTCGGGTGTCGGTGATGCCGGTCGCGGACAACAGATTCTACTTCTTCTTCGACGTCACCATGCCGGAGGGAGCCCCGTTCGAACGCGGCACGGCGCGTGACGTGCTCGCCGAGGAGTTCGCGGCATGGGCTCCCGGTGTCCAGAAGCTGATCCGGGCACTGGATCCCGAGACCACCAACCGGGTGGAGATCCTCGACACCGACCCGTTCCACACCTGGGTCAAAGGACGCGTCGCGCTGCTCGGCGACGCCGCGCACAACACGACTCCGGACATCGGCCAGGGTGGTTGCTCGGCAATGGAAGACGCGATCGCCCTGCAGTTCGCCTTCCGCGACCACGCCGACGACCCGCACGCGGCACTCACAGCCTACGAGAGGTCACGTACCGAGCGGGCCGCCGACCTCGTCCTCCGCGCGCGCAAGCGGTGCGACGTCACGCATGGCAAAGACCCGGAGGCAACCGCCGCCTGGTACGAGGAACTTCGATCCGAGGACGGCACGAACGTCATCCGCGGCATCGTCGGCAACATCGTCGGCGGTCCACTCACGTAGATCTGCGGCGGCACCGTCGCCGATCATCCGCCTGCCGACGGCGCCTCGGTGCGCTCCGCACCGGCCTCGAGCCGGGCGGTCTCCAGACCGTCGTGCGCCACGAGCGCGTTCTCGCGCGTCAGGCTCGGTCCGGGTGCCAGCAGGGTCACGACCGACCACGGGGCGCGGGACGGGGAGTCCCCGAGCCCGAGGATTCCGCCGGTCTCGAAGTCGGGGATGCCGAACCGGACGCCCGAATCGTTGACATAGAACAGGGATTCGGTGCGCGAGCTGTCTGCTTCGTTGCCGGTCACCTGCAGGTACTCACCCGAACCCGGAGGCACGTAGACCGCATCGAGGTTCGGACCGGCGCCGTCGGACGAGGTCAGACGGACCGGCACCGCATCCGAACCGAGTGGGAGCTCGCGACCTGCGAGCAACGAGGTCTGCGCGCGGGGTTCGCCCGTGTCGCGAGTCCAGGTGCGGCACAGCGTCGGATCGCCGCTCACGTTCAGCAGCTCCGGAGCGATCTCGGGAAAGTCCGAGACGGGTTCTGAGCTCAGGGTTTTCAGCGCGGCGAGCTGTCCCGGTGCGACAGTGGCCACCGGCGCGGCGTCGGAGTCGGCCAATCGCATGAGCTCGGCGGTCGGGGCACTGATCTCCTGGACCCCGTCGCGCAGCACGAGGTGAAAGGTCGTGGTGTCGTCGACGCCGACCGATCTGACGACGCTGCCGATGCTCACGCCGTCGACCGCGCCCGGTTGCCCGGCACCCGGGATCTCCGGCACCGCAAGCGGATCGACCACGGGGAACGTGTTCAACAGGCCGGTGGACATCTGCCGGGGCGTGACCCCCTCGAGCCCGAGGGCGCGCATCACCGGCACGCTCGCGGTGTCGACCGAGGCGCGCACCGGACTCCAGACACCGTCTCGGAACAACTGGTACACGAGGAAGGTCTCGTCACCGGCGTCGACGAGTACGGCGTCGGCCGGGCGCGCCGTCCCGATCGAATCGCCGAGGCGCGGTGTCTCGGCGATGACGGTCAGTTCCACCGACTCGGTCGGCGCCTCCGACACCGTGGACGAATCGCACACCGTCCAGGTCGAGGAGTCCGGGTGCGACGATCCCGGCAGGGCGGCCGGCGCGCCGGGGATGCCCAGCAGGGGCCCACGCGGGTACGGCTTGAGCTTGTTGTCCCCGACCGACGTCGGCGACTCCGAACTCCCGGTCACCAGCCGCGCGGAGGCGAGGTTCAGCACGGGATGCAGGGTGTCCTCGATCAGCACGTAGGTGCTGCCGCTGTTCTTGCTGACGATGATCGTGGCGTCGCCGACCGAACCCTGCGGTCGGATGAGGCCCCAGATCCCGCACCCGCCGAGGACGAGCAGACCGAGCACCGTTCCGACCACGAGCGCCTGCAATTGGGAGCGCATGGGATCGTGCAGCATCCGGACGTCGCGCCGAACGAGCGCGTGCTCCAGCCGCTTGATCAGGAAACGATAACCGTTGACCTGGGCTTTGGTCGTCAGCTGACGTGCCACGACTCCCCCTGTCCGCACCCGTCCCACAGCGCCGGACCGGGTCCGGCGGCGGGCGGGCTGTGATCTCCTGCGGCATACCCCCTGCCGCGCGGTAGTAGCCTAACCGACAAACATGCCCCTGACGTGTGGGGCTCCACCGCTTGTGCACACACTCGGTGGGTGCCACACGGCGGTCGGCAGCGGTGATCGAGGGGGTCGCAACCGTGGAGCGGAACACGCGTGGGATGGCACTGCCCACACTCGTCCTGATCGAGGCGATCCTGGCGATCGGGCTCGTCGTGTGGACCGTGTCCGGCAGCGTCTGGGGCGCGACCGCGCTCGGTGTCGCCGTGATCGTCTCGGCAGGCCTGGTGCACCTGGGCGATCGGCCGTCGGCGTTCGGCCGGATCGTCGCGCACCTGTCGTTCTCGTGGGCGCGCATGCGTCGCGACCACGCCGATCTGGCCCCGGCCCCCTTCGACATCCCATTGTCTGCGCCCAACACCCATGCCGCGGCCCGTCGTTCGACGGCGCCGACGACCATCGGTGCGCGATGGGTCGGCGACACCCTCGTGACGGTGGTCCGGGTGGACCCGGGAGGTCCCGCCGTCACCTATCTGACCCCCGGGCACAGCGAGATGGCCGATGAATCGGGCCAGGTGGTCCCCCTCGGTGTGCTCGCCGAGTGCATCAGCCCCTACGACATCCAGCTGAGCAGCATCGAGGTGATCAGCCACGGCGTGCGCGTCTGGGGTTCGGGCGTCGCGCCGGCCACCTACGACCGGACTCTGGGTCCGCTGTCGGCGACTGCCCAGCGGTCGGTTCTGGTCGTCCTGCGGCTGAACCCGCTCGATTGTGCCGACGCCGTCGCCCGCCGCGGCGGAGGCGCGACCGGCGCCCTGCGCACGGCGACCGTGACCACCCGCCGCGTCGCGAAAAGGCTTGCCGAACAAGGCCTGTCGACGACGATTCTGTCGGCCGCGCAGATCACCGCGATCACGACGCAGCTGACCGAGGGGGCGACCCTCGACTCGCTGTCGGAGGAGCGCGACTCGATCGGCGTGGCGGGTCTGCGGATGCGCAGCGCAGCCGTCGAACCGGCCGCGCTGACCGGCATGCTCCGCGACGTCTGGGTCAACTCCGCGGTCTCGACGACGGTCACCGTGAAGTTGCGTCCGCGAGCAGCCGAGCGCAGGCGGCGCGGTGAACGCGCGACCGTCGAGGTGTCGGGGATCGTCCGGTTCAACGAATTCCCGGCCGCGCGGCGCGCACTGACCGAGTGGCCGGCCGGGTTGATCCCGCTCGATGGTCGCCAATTCGATGCTCTCGCAGCCAGTCTCCCCATCTCGACCTCGACCCGCCTCGACCGGGCGGTTCCGTTACTCGCCGGAGCGGAGGCGGACGCGTTCCTCGCCTCGGCACGCCTCCCGGCCGGTGGTTGCGGACAGCTGATCGGGGCCGATCACGCCGGCCGTGCGGTCGCGACCCGGCTCGTCGGGCCCGGTATCTCCACGGTGTCGGTGGCCGCGGGCATCCACGTCGTCGCCCAGATCGCCCTGCGCGCCGTCGCGGTCGGCGCCGCCGTACGCGTGCACACCGACCGCCCGCACCGGTGGACACCGGTGGTCACCGCCGTGGGAGACCCGAGCGCGCTGTCACTCGCCGGTGACCGCACGCCCGCCCGCCCGGGCCCGGCCCTGGTCATCGTCGACGGGGTCACTCCGCCCTCCCCGGCGCCCGACACCACCCGGATGATCGTCGTCGCTCCGGGACTGGGAGAACCGACGGACGGCGCCACGGTGGGACTGCGGCAGAATCCGCGGACCCCGCAGGACATCTCGCTCGACACCGGCGACCGGCCCACCCTGGTCACGATGGTTGCGACCCCTGACGAATGGACCCTGATCGGCGGCTATCCGGAACCCGCCGCAGCCGCGGCGCCGGCACCCGTCCGGCACTGACCCGCAGCACCGACCGTGGTCTGCGGCCGGATCATTCGGCCGCGGTGGCCACCGTCGAGGTCAGTCCGGGATGCGCCGTGACCGCCGCCGGGACCAGCGCGCGGTAGAAGACCGCGCGAGCCGAGGCCGCGCGGACGATGACGTCCGGGTCGTCGTCGGTGATCCACATGGCCCGTCCGGCCGTCACGGTGAGCGGGGCCCCGCCCGCGGGCCGGACCTCCACCGCGCCGCTGAGCACGGCGAGGATCTGTGGGCCGGGCATGTCGAAGCAGATCGACGAGGCGTGATGGAGTCCGGTGCCGTCGAGTTCGACACGCGACAGCCGGAACTCCGGCGCGGGGGTGAGGTAGATCCGTTCGGCACCGATCGTCCGCACCTGCGGTGTCAGGTCGGCGACGTCGACGGGGGTGAAGTCGAGGACTCGCAACAGCTCGGGCACGTCGATGTGCTTCGGCGTCAGTCCACCGCGCAGCACGTTGTCGGAGTTCGCCATGATCTCCACACCGGTACCCCGGAGGTAGGCGTGCAGGTTGCCGGCGGACAGATAGAGCCCTTGCCCGGGTTCGAGGTGAATGTTGTTGAGCAGCAACGACGCGAGGACACCGGGGTCGTTCGGATAGGCCTCTCCGAGTTCACAGACGGTGCGCAGTTCGGCAACGAATTCGGACTCGCCCCCGCTGAGAACGGTGACCGCGCCGGCGAGCACCGCCGGGACGAGTTGACGGAGGAGGGACTCGGGCAGCGTCAACCACGTCGTGAACAGCGCGCGCAGCCCCTCGGAATCCGGCTGGCCGGCCAGCATCCCGAGATACGGGTCGAGTTCGCTCACCTGCAGTGCACGAAGCAACCGGACGGTGTCCTCCGGCCGGCGGAAACCGGCCAGGGCGTCGAACGGGGTCGTGGCGACGATCAGTTCGGGTTTGTGCCACGGGTCCCGGTAGTTGCGGTCGCGGGCCTCGAGACCGACACCGCGCGAGTTCTCACGTTCGAATCCCGCGCGGGCCTGCTCGGCGGACGGGTGTGCCTGGAGCGACAGCGGTTCCTCGGCGGCGAGCACCTTGAGGAGGAACGGCAGGCGCTCGCCGAAGGCGGCCGTGCTCGCCGCGCCGAGCGTGCCGACCGGATCGGCGTCGATCACATCGACGAGATCCTGCTGGATCCCGGCGACGTCCACACAGCGAGCCGAGCCCGCCGGGTGGGAACCGAACCACAACTCGGCCTCGGGATGCGCCGACGGGACGGGTCTGCCCTGCATCGACGCGATCGCCGTCCGTGAACCCCACGCGTAGGGGCGCACCACACCGTCGATAATCCTCATTGCATCGCGTTCCCAACCAGGCGGAGGTACACCGCCGCCATCTCGACCCGTAGTGCCACGATCAGGAAATCCAGTACATCCCCCGGGCCGTCGGCCACCGGATCCTCGCCCGGCGCCGGGCGCCGGTCGTCCCATTCCCGACCGTCCGAGCCCCCGGCGGCCGAAGTCTGCTCTGCACGATCGGCTCCGATGAGCACATCGACCTCGCCCAGGCCGGCGACGCGCTGGCGCGTGTACCACTCCCGCCGGCCGGTCGACACCACCTGAACTCGTGGCGCGGGGGCCGGCGGCGGTCCGTCGAAGTCGGGATCGTAGAAGATGGAGTCGGCGGCGGGTCCGCTGTCCGGACGCGCGCCGAGCAGCTGCACCATCCGCGAGACATCCGCGAGTTCGGCTGCGGCGCTGACGATCCCGGACAGGCCGACGAGCCCGGCAACCGCGTGACGGGCGATGGCCGCACCGGCTGGGCTGTCCGCGGTCCACACCGTGGGACGCCCCTGGACCCGAAGCGCCAACGACTTCGCGCGATTGTGAAAGGCGTCGCGTGCCGGATGCCCGGTGGTGGCCTCGGCGTCGAGCGCGTCGGCGAGGTCGTCGAGCACGGGCACGGCGCCGGTGAACCGGACCTGCGTCAGCGCCCCGAACACCGCGAGCAGCGCCGCCGCGAATCCGACGAACCGGAAACGCGGTTCGATGTCGAAGCGTGGCGCGAGATCGATTCCGTTGCCGCCCAGAGCATCCTGGAGCGGACCGGCCACCGGCGCGAGCACCACCACCTCTGCCCGCCGGCGTAACGCCCGCGCGGCCGCGTCGGCGAGCGCCATGTCCCCGGCGTCGTCGCCGGCGATGATCACGACATCCAGCGGCCCGATCCACCCGGGCAACACCGGTCCGCTGACCACCGGGACATCCACCCGGGCCGCCAGCGTCGCCACCGCGAACTCGGTGGCCCGATGCGACACCCCGCTGGACCCGTGGACCACGACCACGCTGCGCGGGCGCAGCTCGGCGAGCGGCGCGAGCACACCTTCGCGGACCGCTTCGGCGACGGCGCGTACCTGCGCACCGGCGAGCGCGACCGTTCTCAGCAAACCGTCGACATCGGCCGAGATCAGCTCCTCGGCGTCGTCGAGGTCGGGGGAACCGGTTCGCATGTGACCAGGGTAGCCAGCTCGCGGAGTCGGTGTGCATGGGAACGGCACATCGTCGCGGTGGCGACGTCCCTCCTCGACGTCGACGGAGTCCACGCCCCCCGCGCGGTGGTGACCGGTCAGTCGACCGGGTCCGGCAGTACCCGAAGGTGCCCGCGACGTCCCGGACGGGGGCGGGTCTGGTGTCGCGGGGCCCCGGCCGGCTGCGACGGTGCATCGACCGGTCCGGCGCGGTGGCGCCCCGATCGACGATCCTCCACGGCCTCGCGGTGAGCGTCGGCGAAGTGGGTGTCCTCGAAGGAGTCGAGTGCGTCGATGGGACCGCGGTCGACATACCGCGGGCGTCCGCCCCCGGCGACGGCCCCGGCTTCCCGAACCGCCTCGGCGAGGGCGGTCAGCTCCTGATCCTCGGCCGGCGGCGCGGAGAAACCGCGCTCGCTGCGCAGCATCTCCCAACCCCGCGGGACGGTGATCCGGCGGGCGTGGTCCTCGCACAGGTCCCAGGAGTGCGGCTCCTGCGACGTCGCGAGCGGACCGATCACCGCGGTCGACTCGGCGTAGACGAAGGTCAGGGTAGCCACCGCGGATCGGGCGCAGCCGGGTCGGCAGCACAGTCGGGGAAGCTTCACGTGACGAGATTAGCCCTCGTCGCTCGCAACCACCTCGACGACACGCTCACGGCGCGGGCGCCGGCGATGACACGGGCGGCCGGAGGAGACAGGGGCTCACCCGACCTCCTACACTCTCGCCATGCGTATCGACCCGAAGCCGACTCCACGTGGCTCCTCCGGCCTGCCGGAGTCCCGCCGCGGCCGGCGGCGGGTGGGGCGTCATCGTGATCGTCGCGGACGTGGACTTCGCTCGCCGCTGCTCCCCCAGGGGGTGCCCGCGCACAACAGCCGATCCGACGAATTCGACGCGGTCGCGCTGGAGGCATTCGCGGAGATCGACGCGCAGTGGCATGACCAGATCGCCGGCCTCGACATCGCCGTCGACGAGATCCCGCGGCTGCTGCCGCGCGATCCGGAGACCGTCGAGTGGCCCGACGAGGTGACCGCCGACGGCGCCGTCCCACTGGCTCGGCTGATTCCCGCCGGGATGGATGTGAACGGTGCGCCGACGCGTGCGCAGATCATCCTGTTCCGCCGGCCCCTGGAGTCCCGGGCCAAGAAGGGCACCGAGTTGCTGGATCTGATCCACGAGGTCCTCGTGCAACAGGTGGCGACCCACCTGGGCGTCGACGAAGACACGATCGACCGCGGACCAGAGTGATCCGCGGTCGAGTACTGCGGTAGCCGTTCGGCCGGCCGACAGTGAGGTCGATCGATGCGTCGGGCGATCCCCGGATGGGGCCGCCGACTCAGATGATGCCGCGCTTGAGGCGACGGCGCTCACGCTCGGACAAGCCGCCCCAGATCCCGAAGCGCTCGTCGTTGTGCAGTGCGTACTCGAGGCATTCGGATTTCACCTCGCAGCCCTGGCAGATCCGCTTGGCCTCGCGCGTCGACCCACCCTTCTCGGGGAAGAACGCCTCGGGGTCGGTCTGCGCGCACAGGGCGCGGTCCTGCCACTGGTCCTCGACGGCGTCGAAGAGATCGTCGAAGTCGTTGGGCACCAACGACAGATGACGACGGCCCGGGTCGGCGTCGTCGGCGACGGGCGTCCCTAAGTCGGTGCCGACACCGACAACCGACGAGGTGGCGGTGCCACCGATCATCGAATCATCAACGGGGCCAAGAGTATTGAATTCGGCGATGAATTGCGGGCGATTCTGTGGTTCAAGCGGATTGCCGATCGGGTTTTCCAAAGCCATCGTCGGCGCCTCCTAGCTCGGGATGTTGGTAGTTTCTGCGTCCTTTGCGAACACGGCCTGTAGCGCCGCACCCACCACTGTTGCCACACCACTTGTACTACGGATGCGGAAACTCCCACATCAGTCGTACACACACAGCGCCCGAGCGACGGCCCGCGAAGTGCCGGAACCGACCCTCACCCGAGTTCGAACATACAATCGAATCCGTTGAAGTCCAGCGGTTTTCGATCCAGAGGTTCTCGATCTCAAACTCGGAATGACACTGATGTGATTACACACGCCCGGGGCGGTCGCGGTCAAGTTGAAGTCAAAGATTCTCTGTTTACCACCAGGATCCGACAACGCTGTGACTCGACACGACATTGACCTCAACCCGACGTGAATGTCACACCGACCCCGGCACCCGTCGGAATCGTCCCCGACCGCGCCGACAGCCCCTGACCGCCCTCGCACACCGCGCACTACAGTGGCGGTGTGAAGGAGTACCTGCTGTGAAGGTGACCGTACTCGTCGGGGGCGTCGGAGGGGCACGATTCCTCCTCGGTCTGCGCGAATTGTTCGGGCCGACGGCGTTCCCGGCCCCGCAGGACGACTCGTCCGGGGGGCAGGCGAGCGAACACGAGATCACCGCGATCGTGAACGTCGGCGACGACGCGTGGATGCACGGCGTCCGCATCTGTCCTGATCTGGACACGTGCATGTACACCCTCGGCGGCGGGATCGATCCCGAACGCGGGTGGGGCCGGCGCGACGAGTCCTGGCACGCGAAGGAGGAACTCGCCGCCTACGGTGCCGATCCGGACTGGTTCGGCCTCGGCGATCGCGACCTCGCGACGCATCTCATCCGGACCCAGATGCTCGATGCCGGGTACCGGCTGTCCGACGTCACCGCCGCGCTGTCCCGCCGATGGAATCCCGGTGTGCGGCTCCTGCCCGTGACCGACGACCGTCACGAGACCCACGTCGTGGTCGCCAAGCCCGACGGCGAGGACGGCGAACGGGTCGCGATCCACTTCCAGGAATGGTGGGTGCGCCATCGCGCCCAGATCCCCACCTTCGGTTTCGCGCAGGTCGGTTCGGATGACACCGCACCTGCACCCGGCGTCCTCGACGCGATCGCCGACGCCGACGTCGTCCTGCTCGCACCGTCGAACCCGGTCGTGAGCATCGGCGCGATCGTCAGCGTTCCCGGGATGCGCAGCGCGCTGCGGCAGACGAAGGCCCCGGTGGTCGGTATCTCACCGGTCATCGACAATCGGCCGCTGCGCGGCATGGCCGACGAGTGTCTGTCGGTGATCGAGGTCGAGTCCTCGGCAGAGGGCATCGCCGGGCACTACGGCGCCCGCAGCGGCAACGGCATCCTGGACGGGTGGTTGATCGCCGAGGGCGACCACGCCACCGTCGACGGCATCGCCATCGGCGCCGCACCCCTCCTCATGACCGATCCCGCCTCCACCGCCCAGATGGTGCGCGCGGCGTGCGCGCTCGTCGACGTCGCGCTCCCCGACTCCAACCAGGGCAGCGCGTGACCGCCCGCCCCGACCACCGCGCCCCGGGCCACCTCGAGATCCATCCGGTGACCGGCCTGCCCGAGTTCACCGCCGACTCCGACGTCGCGCGCGAGATCCTCTCCGCCGCACCGTGGCTCGAGTCCGGTGACGTCCTGGTGGTCACCAGCAAGATCATCTCCAAGGCGGAGGGCCGGATGGTCGACGCGCCGAGCGACCCCGAGGAGCGCGACGCGTTGCGCCGGCGCCTCGTCGACGACGAATCGGTGCGCGTGCTGGCACGCAAGAACCGGACCCTGATCACCGAGAACCGGCTGGGCCTGGTCCAGGCCGCGGCCGGGATCGACGGCTCGAACGTACGCAGCGACCAGCTCGCACTGCTCCCGGAGAACCCCGACCGCAGCGCGGCGGCCCTCCGACTCGCCATCGCCGAGGTCGCCGACCTCGACGTCGCGGTGATCATCACCGACACGATGGGCCGCGCCTGGCGGACCGGGCAGACCGACGTCGCCATCGGCGCGTCGGGCATCGCCGTGACCCATCCGTACGAGGGCGGTGTCGACGACTACGGAAACCCGTTGATCGTCACCGAGATCGCGGTGGCCGACGAACTCGCCGCGGCGGCCGATCTCGTGAAGGGCAAACTCGCGGCGGTCCCCGTCGCCGTCGTCCGCGGCTTCGGTCCGGCGGACGACGGGACCACGGCCGCCGCTCTGATCCGCCCCTACGAGGAGGACCTGTTCCGCCTCGGGACCGAGGAGGCGATCGCCCAGGGACGTCGTGAGGCCATCCGCACGCGGCGTTCGGTGCGGAACTTCGCCGACCGGCCTGTCGACCCCGCCGAGTTGCGTGCCGCGCTCGGCGAGGCGCTCACCGCCCCCGCTCCGCACCACACGCATCCGGTCCGCTTCGTCTGGGTGCGGTCCGGCCCGCGGCGCCGGGAACTCCTCGACGCGATGGCGCAGGAGTGGCGCGCCGACCTCGAATCGGATTCCAAGACAACCGAGTCCATCGAGAAACGGTTGCGGCGCGGCCAGATCCTCTACGACGCCCCGGAACTGGTGATCCCGTTCCTCGTGCCCGACGGCGTTCACGAGTACCCCGACGAGCGGCGGAACACGGCCGAACACACGATGTTCACCGTGGCCGCAGGCGGAGCGGTCGCCACCCTGCTCACGGCGCTGTCGGTGCGCGACCTCGGCAGCTGCTGGATCGGGTCGACCATCTTCGCCGCGCCGACCGTACGCCGAGTCCTCGGCCTCGAGCCGAGTTGGGAACCACTCGGCGCGGTCGCGATCGGTCACCCCCTCGAGCCGGCGGGCCTGCGCGACCCCGCCCCCACCGCCGATTGGGTACTCGAGCTGTGACCGCCGAGTCGCTGCACGCATCCGCCGTCGAGGCCCTCACCCATTGGGACACATCCGATCCCGACCAGGACACGCTCCGTCACACGTACCTCGCATTCCTGGCGGCATCCTCGCAGGCATGCCTACGAGCCAGTGCGCCGGGACATCTGACGGGTTCGGCGATCGTCTTCGACGCCACCCGCCGGCACGTCCTGCTCACCCTGCATCCCCGGGTCGGCAAGTGGATTCAGCTCGGCGGACACTGCGAACCGGCCGACGACACCATCGCCGACGCGGCGCTGCGTGAGGCGCGAGAGGAATCGGGCATGCCCGACCTCGTGCTCGACTCGGCGGACCCCGCCGATCCCGGAGGCGGGATCGTGCATCTGCACACCCACCCGATCACCTGCTCGCTGGGCGTCCCCACGCGCCACCTCGACGTCCGGTACCGGGTGATCGCCGCACCGACGTCCGACGGCGGACTACCGCGCGTCGTGCGCAGCGACGAGTCGGTGGATCTGCGCTGGTGGCCGATCGATGCACTCCCGGACGACGCCGGAGACGACATCGCGACACTCATCGGCGCGGCCTTGCGGGACGGACATCCGCGCTAGACCCGGATGTTCTTCCCTACCGTCACCACACCACCGGCGCTGACCGAGAACCGCTCGCGGTCGGCGCTCACGTCGACACCGAGTTGCTCGCCGTCGCCCACCACGACGTTCTTGTCGAGGATCGCTTTACGGACGACGGCACCCTTTCCGACGCGGACGCCGGGCATCAGCACGCTGCCCTCGACCACCGCGCCGTCCTCGACGATGACGTTCGAGGACAGCACCGAGTTGCGGACCGTGCCCCCGGAGATGATGCAGCCGGATCCCACGACCGAGTCCTCGGCGACCCCGGACTGGACGAACTTGGCGGGCGGCAGGTTGTGTGTCTCGCCGCGGATGGGCCAGCGGCCGTTGTACAGATTGAAGATCGGGTGCACCGACACGAGGTCCATGTGTGCCTCGTAGAACGCGTCCAGCGTTCCGACGTCCCGCCAGTAGCCGGTGTCGCGTTCGGTGGCACCGGGGACGTCGTTGTCCTTGAAGTCGTAGACATACGCGGTGTCCCGGCGCACGAAGGCCGGAATGATGTCGCCGCCCATGTCGTGGTCGGAGTCCGAATCGGCGGCGTCGGCGCGCAGCGCGTCGACCAGCGCCTCGGTGGTGAACACATAGTTGCCCATCGACGCGAACGTCGACTCGGGATCGTCCGGCGTCCCCGGCGGATCCGTCGGCTTCTCCAGGAAGCGGGTGATCTTGCCGCTCTCGTCGGAGTCGATGCAGCCGAAGGCCGTCGCCTCGGCGCGCGGGACGCGGATTCCGGCGACCGTCACGTCGGCACCGGATTCGACGTGCGCCGCCACCATCTGCGACGGGTCCATCCGGTACACGTGGTCGGCGCCGAAGACGACGATGTACTCGGGCCGTTCGTCGGTGATGAGGTTCATCGACTGGAAGATCGCGTCGGCACTGCCAGTGTACCAGCGCGGTCCGAGCCGCTGCTGGGCCGGGACCGGGGTGATGTACTCGCCATGGAATCCCGACGTCCACCAGGTCTGCGAGATGTGCCGGTCCAGCGAGTGCGACTTGTATTGTGTCAGCACGCAAATGCGTTCGTAACCGGCATTGACCAGGTTGGACAACACGAAATCGATCAGCCGGTAGGCACCGCCGAAGGGCACCGCAGGTTTGGCGCGGTCCATCGTCAGCGGGTACAGACGCTTGCCTTCGCCGCCTGCGAGGACGATGCCGAGGACGTGCGGCTCAGATCTCACTCCCCCAACTTAACCGCCATCGAACCCGTCGGCCAGGTGACCGGGCCGGAAGAATGCCCGCGTCCCGGTCGCGGCGACCGTTTACCGGCACCGATGGCGAACTGCGCGCGATGGCACTAGCGTCGAGATCATGCGGGTGGCGATGATGACACGGGAATATCCACCTGAGGTCTACGGCGGTGCCGGTGTCCACGTCACCGAATTGGTCCGCCATCTCCGCGATCTCATCACCGTCGACGTGCACTGCATGGGCGCCGAACGGGAGACCGCCGCGGTGTACACCCCCGACCCCGGGCTGGCCGGGGCGAACGCGGCGATCACGACCCTCTCGGCCGACCTGCGGATGGCCGTGGGCGCGGCCGACGCCGACGTCGTGCACTCCCACACCTGGTACACCGGTCTCGCCGGGCACCTGGCCGGGCAGCTCTACGACGTGCCCCATGTCCTCACCGCGCATTCGCTCGAACCGTCGCGTCCGTGGAAGGCCGAGCAACTCGGCGGCGGGTATCGGGTGTCGAGCTGGGTCGAACGCAATGCGGTCGAGTACGCCGACGCCGTGATCGCGGTGAGTGCGGGCATGCGAACCGAGATCTGCGACACCTACCCGCGACTGGACCCCGAACGTGTCCACGTGGTGCGCAACGGGATCGACACCTCGCAGTGGTATCCGGTCGCCGACCCGTTCGGACCCGACTCGACACCCACGGCCCTCGGACTCGACCCCGACCGACCCATCGTGGCGTTCGTCGGCCGGATCACGCGGCAGAAGGGCGTCGCGCATCTCGTGGCCGCGGCCCACCGTTTCGACCCGGAGATCCAGCTCGTCCTCTGCGCAGGCGCACCGGACACCCCGGAGATCGGCGCCGAGATCGAGCGGGCGGTCGGCGAACTGTCGGCCTCGCGTCCCGACGTGCACTGGGTCCGCGAGATGCTCCCTCTCCCTCGCATCCGCGAGATACTGACAGCGGCAACGGTCTTCGTGTGCCCCTCGGTGTACGAGCCGCTGGGCATCGTGAACCTCGAGGCGATGGCCTGTGGCACCGCGGTGGTGGCCTCGGAGGTCGGCGGCATCCCCGAGGTGGTGCGCGACAACGTCACCGGCCGCCTCGTCCGCTACGACCCCGCCGATCCGGAGACGTTCGAACACGATCTGGCCGAGACGGTGAACGCGGTCGGTTCCGACACGGCCGCGGCATCGGCGATGGGCGCGGCCGGCCGCGAACGTGCCGACGCCGAGTTCTCCTGGGCATCGATCGCCGAACAGACCCTGGGCGTCTACGAGTCCGTCCGGCGCTGATCAGGGCGCCGTCCGCGGATGGGCCGGCACGTCGTGACCACGACCGACACCGTCACCGGTACGCGACCGTCCCCGGCGAAGTCGTCGGCACGAGAGCGGATGTCGGCCTCCTCGGAATGAAATGCCGAGGGTCCCATCGCGACCAGATCGCCGATGATCCCGGCGCCGACGTCCGCGGTGTACCGCAGTGGAGCCTCCTCGACCAGCTCGAAACCGTCGTCGAGCGCGGCACGAAGCCGTGCGGATTTCGCGGCGTCGACCCGGAGCATCTCCATCGGCTCGATGAGCTCGGAGAGGTGATCGGGCCCCGGGCTCACGATGATCAGTGCGCCATCAGGTGTCAGAACCCGGGCGAACTCGGACGCGTTCCGGGGCGCGAACACCGAGAGCACCACCGAGACAGCGTCATCGACGACCGGTAGCTCGCGCCAGACGTCGCCGACGACTGCGGCGAGCGCGTGCGGCTCCCGGGCGATGGCGCGCGCGCAGTATTTGGACAGGTCGATGCCGATTCCGGCGACCGGGGATTCGACGACACCGTCCGACGTTCCGCTCGCCGCGACCGCGGCGCGAAGATAGTGTCCGCCACCGGCGCCCGCGTCGAGGATCACGGGCCGCGGGACTCCGCTCGCGAACTCGGCGGCGAGTCGGGCGACGGAATCGACCACCGGGGCGAAGAAACCGGCGTCGTGCACACGCGCCCGGGCGGCCACCATGGCCGCGGTGTCGGCGCGCAACGAGCCCGACCGACCGTCGAGCAGTGAGACGTAGCCCTGCCGGGCGATGTCGAATGAATGAGCGTCGGGACAACGCAGAGCAGTGCCGTCGACCGAGAGCGGCCCGGTGCACACCGGGCATCGAAGGATCTCGACGATCGAAGTGAGGCCATGCGCCCGGTGCGGTGTCGGTGTGTCCGCCCGGGCCTCATGGGAACTGCCCTCGTGGGGCATGTTCAGCCGGTGACCCCGCGGAGTTCCTCGCCCAGCGCGGCTGCTTCGTCGGCGGTCAGCTCGACGACGAGTCGACCCCCACCCTCGATCGGAATCCGGACAACGATTCCACGCCCTTCTTTGGCCGCTTCGAGGGGGCCGTCCCCAGTACGTGGCTTCATTGCCGCCATTCTCAAGCTCCCTTCAAGGTCCCTGCTCCGAACATGATACGTGTAGGCGTCTCACACGATTGCCAGTGCGCGACACGCGCGCCGCGCGGAACCCGCTGCGCGCCTACCCCGGGGCCGTCGGCGGGCCCGGCCACCACGCGCCGGCACCACCGTTCTCGTGGTCGGCGGCCGCATCGTCGGGGTGCGTGTCGACCGGCGTCCCGGGCACCGGCTCCCGGTCGCGCAGGCGCGCGATCACCGAGCGCAGATCGTCGACCTCATGGGCGAGACGCGCCAGCGCCCAATCGACTTCGGCCTGCTTGTAGCCCCGCGGTGTCTGCGCGAACCGCAGCGCGCGGACGTCGTCGCCGGTGATCCCCACCGACGGCAGTCTCGTGAGGGTCGTGTCGGGCTCGACCGGCGGAAGATCTTCACCACGTCCGAACACGAACCAGACGATGGCGAACACGACCGCGATGACGAGCCCCATGATCAGCAGGTACAGCAGCAGCGTCTGCATGCGATCCATCCTGACAGAAGCACTCGGACCGGAGTCCGGCACAGCACGAACCCGACAACCGCTCCCGGTGTGGCGCGCGGTCGCCGGGTCCGTGTGGGTGCCGTGCCCGCTGCCCCTAGGAGGCCATCTCCTCGGCCTTGGTGTCCAGCACCCGCACGGTGTTCATCGGCGGACGATCCTCGAGGTAGACCTCGGTGGTGTGCGGTGTGAACGACCCATCGGGCTCGGCGGTGAACTGGGTCAGGCCGACACCCGAGTCCTCGATCCCGCACCGGCGCATGAGGGTTCCGACGATCTGCCGGCTCATGACCCCCAGTTCCACCAGCGGGCGGTTGCGATGGGTCCGGACCCCGAGGTTGACCTGACCGATACCGGCCAGACCGTGGCGGTCGTAGGTGTCGATGAGCAGCCCGATCTCCACCCCGTAGCCGGGCGCGAACGGGACCGACGACAGCAGCTCGCGCGTGCCGGCGTACTCGCCGCCGAGCGGCTGCAGCACTGCGGTGAGGTCGGGCTTCTGGGAGGCCAGGAGCGGCCGGGCGACGAGCTCGGTCACGCGACCGCCGCCGTTGGCGTCGTGGGTGCCGCCCGTGCGCAGCGGCCGCCGGTAGTAGCCCTTCACGAGCTGGATCTCGGGGTTGACGAGCAGCGGACCCAGCATCTTCGGCACGAACATCGGGTCCGGGTCGATGAGGTCGGAGTCGACGAAGGCGATGATGTCGCCGGTGGCCACGGCGATCGAACGCCAGAGCACCTCGCCCTTGCCCTTGACCGGGTCCAGCTCGGGGACCGCCTCCTCGCGGGTGACCACCTGCGCGCCGGCGGCGAGCGCTCGCTCGGCGGTCGCGTCGGTGGAACCGGAGTCCAGGACGATGACCTCGTCGACCAGGCTCCCGTAGAGCGGCATGATCGTCGCGATCACGTCGGCGACTGTCTCCTCCTCGTTCAGCGCGGGGAGCACGACCGAGATCGTCCGGCCGTCCTTCGCCTCGACGAGTTCGTCGATCGTCCAGTCGGGCTGTTCCCAGGTGTGGGTCGACGACCAGCGCTGCTCGGTTCCCGGGGCCTGCGCGACCGTCGGCCACATCGCGGCCTTGTCCCGGCTGATGACGGTGCTGGGCGTACGTCGCTTCTGCTTGGTCATGCGAGTCCCCTGACTGTTCGGGCGGGTGGTCTCGTTCCCGCGATGGCAGCGACCATGTCGACCACACGGCGAGTGGCGGCGACCTCGTGAACGCGGAAGATCCGGGCGCCCTGTGCGGCGGCCAGACTCGTCGCGGCCAGTGTCCCTTCCAATCGTTGCGCTAGGTCTGTACCCAGAGTCTCCCCTACGAAATCCTTGTTGCTCAGCGCCATGAGCACCGGCCAGCCCGTGTTAACAAGATCTTTCACGCCACGTAACAGAGCCAGCCCGTGGTGGGTGTTCTTGCCGAAATCGTGCGTCGGATCGATGACGATCGAGTCCCTCCGGACCCCCGCCGCGAGCGCCCGTTCGGCCGCGGAGGTCACCTCGCGGAGGACATCGGCCACCACTGCGTCCACCGAATCCCCGTATGCGACGCGGTGCGGGCGGGTCCGCACCACCGCTCCACCCGTGTGGGAACAGACGATTCCCGCACCCCGTTCGGCGGCAACGGCCACCACGTCGGGATCGACCCCCGCCCAGGTGTCGTTGATGAGGTCGGCCCCGGCGGCGCAGGCCTGGTCGGCGACCTCGCTGCGCCACGTGTCGACGCTGATCAGCACGTCCGGGTGGCGGTCGCGTATCCACGAGATCATGCCGACGACCCGGGCCGCCTCCGTGGCGGCATCGACCTCGCGACCCGGACCGGCCTTCACCCCGCCGACGTCGATGATGTCGGCGCCCTCGGCCACCACCCGATCGACGTGCGCCTGTGCGGCGGCGTCGTCGAAGCTCGCTCCCCGGTCGTAGAACGAGTCGGGGGTGCGATTGACGATCGCCATGACCAGCGCGCGATCGGTCGGCACCCGACGCCCGCACAGCGTCGGCGACACCGACGCCTCCGGGTTCGAACTCACCCCTTGGGCACCTTGGCCGCGGCGACGTCGTCGGGATAGCCGTCGTAGTACTCGGTGTAGCCCTTCTCCTTGCCGAGCAGTACGTGGAGTCGGTCGGCCTCGGCGTCGGCGTATCCCTCCTTGCGGAGCTCGACCTTGCGGTTCTTGAAGGTCGAGGTCTGCTCGAAGTCGTCGACGATCCGCACGAACAGCGGCACCGCGTACGACGGCAACGCGTCGTAGAGGTGACGGGCGAACTTGCTCGGATCGAGGTCGGCGCCCTCACGCAGCTTGATCGCGATCATCCCGGCGCGACCGTCGGTTCCCGGGACCTCGACGCCGTACGCGACGGACTGGGCGACGGCCTCGTAGGAGTCGACCGCCCCCTCGACCTGGGTCGTGGCGACGTTCTCACCCTTCCAGCGGAAGGTGTCACCGAGCCGGTCGACGAAGGCGATGTGGGCGAAGCCCTGATCGCGGACGAGGTCACCGGAGTTGAAGTAGGAGTCGCCGTCCTTGAAGGCGTCCCGGATGATCTTCTTCTCGGTCTCCTCGGAGTCGGTGTAACCGTCGACGGGCACCCGGTCGCTGATCTGCGCGAGCAGCAGGCCGGTGCCGCCCCGGCCGACCTTCACGAGCCGACCGTCGTCGCCGCGCTTGGGATTCCCCTCCTCGTCGTACTCCACGATCTTGTACGGGAGCGGGCAGAAGCCGGCGGTCTTGTCGACGCTGAACGCGTTGACGAACGCGAGGTTGAGTTCGCTGGCCCCGTAGAACTCGACGACGCGGTCGACGCCGAACCGCTCGCGGAACTCGTCCCAGATGTCCGGGCGCATACCGTTGCCGACCACGGTGTGTACGGAATGCTGGCGATCGGTGGGCTTCTCGGGCTGCGCGAGAAGGTAGCGACACAATTCGCCGATGTAGCAGAAGGCCGTCGCACGGTTGAGGATCACGTCGTCCCAGAACTTCGACGCCGAGAACGACCGCCCGATGGCGATACACGCGCCGGAGGCGAGGACCGACGACAGTGAGACCGACAGCGCGTTGTTGTGGTAGAGCGGCAGCGGCACGTACATAGTGTCGCTGTGGCGCAACCGCACCGCGAGACCACCGATGCCGGACAGGCTCGCCAGCCACCGGTTGTGGCTCATCACGCTCGCCTTCGGCATTCCGGTTGTACCGGAGGTGAAGATGTAGAAGGCCTTGGTCGACGCGGGCAGCTGCTCGGTGACCTCCGGATCGGCCTCGGAGAGCCCCTCGGCGGCGGCGGCGTCGAACTCGGCGAAGTCGTAGACATGTTGCGGCAGAACCGATTCCGGAATCGAGTCGAACGCCTCGGCACACTCGGGATCGTGGATGAGGACCGTGGCCTCCAGCAGTCCGACACTGTGCTCGAGCACCTCACCGCGCTGGTTGTAGTTCAGCATCCCGGCGATGGCACCGAGTTTGACGGTGGCGAGCATCAGCAGCAGGTCGGTCGTGCAGTTCTTGGACAGCAGCGCCACCACGTCGCCCGTGCCGACGCCGTCGGCCGAAAGCGCTGCGGCGTAACGGTTCACCCGGCGGTTGGCCTCACCGTAGGTGGTCGTGCGGCCCTCGAACCGGACGAAGGGGCGGTCGGGGTGCTCGGCCGCGAGCTTCTGGAAGACCGAACCGATGGTCCGCTTGGCCTCGGGTGGGCGACGGATGAGCCCCGGTGCGTGCTTGATCATCCCGGTCGCATGTGGCGCCATCTTCACCACACCACGAAGAAGGTCGGGGATACCGACCGTCTTCTTCACGCTCTGCTGCCGATTGTCCTGCTGCTCGACCTCTGGGGACATCTGCCCTCCGCTCTCCCGCTGGCATATCAGGTGCCCCGCGCACCCACGCGCTACCCTACCGGCCGGTAGCAAGGCCTCACCGTGCCGTCGCCAACTCCACCGCGTCGGACACCGACCGCGAGATGAGCAGTCGGTCCAGCGATCGCCGGGCGACGAACCCGGTTGTCGACAACTCTCGCAGCCAGTCGAGCAACGGCGCGTAGAAATCGGAAGGATCGAGCAGGACGACCGGCTTGTCGTGCATCCCGAGATAGCCACCGGTCCAGGTCTCGAAGAGCTCCTCGAGCGTCCCGATCCCGCCCGGCAGGGTGATGAACCCATCGGCGCGCTCGTCCATGAGCCGCTTGCGTTCGCGCATGGTCTCGGTGACGACGAGTTCCCCCGACCCGAGGTCGGCGACCTCGTGCTTCATCAGCGCGCGGGGGATGATGCCGATCGTGTGACCGCCCGCCTCGCGGGCGGCGTTGACCAGCGCGCCCATCATGGAGATGTTCCCGCCACCGGAGACGACGACATGCCCCTGCTCGGCCAGGGTCCGCCCGACCTCGGCGGCGAGGTCGAGATAGGGCTGGTCGACGGGACCGGACGCGCAATAGACACAGACAGCACTCACCGGGCAATCGTGCCATCGCCGCCCGACCCGGTCATCTCGACCCTCAGGGCGTGGCGGCCTCGATCGCGGCGACCACGTCATCGGGGTCGTCGACGACGGTGAGCAGGTCCAGATCCTCGGGCGAGATCATCCCGCGCGCGGCGAGGACGTCGCGCATCCAGGCCAGGAGCCCGCCCCAGAAGTCGCTGCCCACCAGCACGATCGGGAATCGCACCACCTTCTTGGTCTGCACGAGGGTCAGCGCCTCGAAGAGCTCGTCCAGCGTGCCCATCCCGCCGGGGAGACAGACGAACGCCTGCGCGTATTTGACGAACATCGTCTTGCGGACGAAGAAGTACCGGAAGTTCATCCCGAGATCGACCCACGGGTTGAGGCCCTGCTCGAAGGGCAGCTCGATGTTGAGGCCGATGGACTGGGCACCCGCCTGGCGGGCGCCCTGATTGGCGGCCTCCATCGCTCCGGGCCCACCGCCGGTGATGACCGCATACCCGGCCTCGCCGAGCGCACGTCCGACCCGCACCCCGAGCGCGTATTCGGGCGATTCCGGGGCGAGGCGGGCGGAGCCGAACACGGTGACGGCCTCGGCCACCTCGCTCATGGCGTCGAACCCGGCCACGAACTCCGACTGGATGCGCAGCACGCGCCACGAGTCGCGCATGGTCCGCTCCGAGCGCCGCTCGGCGTCGCGCGGGTCGACCCACTCGAGCAGCCGTCGATCGGTGGTCTTGCCCTGCTGATCCCGGCGGATGCGGATGGGCCCGACGTAGCAGGTGTCGGGATCGGTTCCGTCGGTGTCGGCGGCGGGATCGGGCGTGGTCGACATGGCGGTCACGCTAGCAGCGTGGCCGGGCAACCCGATCCGGCCACTCAGGACAGGTAGTCGCGCAGCAGCTCGGTCACCGCGCGGATCTGCTCCACCGGGACCCGCTCGTCGACGCGGTGCGCGAGGTTGGGGTCGCCGGGACCCAGGTTCACAGCCGGGATGCCCAGCGCCGAGAACCGCGACACATCGGTCCACCCGTATTTCGCGCGGAAGCGGCCACCCGCGGCCTCGACGAGCGCCGCAGCGGCCGGGTGTGTCAGACCCGGCAGGGCGCCGGCGGCCGAATCGGTGACCGCCAGCTCGATGACACCGTCGGCCAGGTCGGCGGCGAACACCTCGCGCACGTGGTCGAGGGCCTGATCGATCGAGCGGTCGGGCGCGAAGCGGAAGTTCACGTCGACGTGTGCGGCGTCGGGGATCACGTTGCCCGCGACCCCGCCCCCGACGGCGACCGCGGACAGACCTTCGCGGTACTCACAGCCGTCGATGTCGACCCGACGGGCCTCGTAGCCCGCCAGCGTGGTCAGGACATTGCCGAGCTTGTGGATGGCGTTGTCGCCCATCCACGACCGGGCCGAGTGCGCCCGGGTCCCCGACGTCGACAGCCGGACCCGGAGTGTTCCTTGGCATCCCGCCTCGATGAGCCCCGCGGTCGGCTCGCCCAGGATCGCCACGTCGCCGGCCAGCCATTCTGGGAGTTCCCGTTCGATGTCGTTGAGGCCGTTGAACTCCGCCGCGATCTCCTCGCAGTCGTAGAAGATCAGCGTCAGGTCGGAGGCCGGCTCGGGCAGCGTTGCCGCCAGGTGGAGGAACACCGCGTCACCGGACTTCATGTCGACGGTGCCGCAGCCGTGCAGGACGTCACCGTCCTCCGGATGGGTCTCACGGCGGTGCGGGAGGTTACCGGCCACCGGCACGGTGTCGAGGTGACCGGCGAGGATGACTCGCCGGGCATGCCCCCGATCGGTACGGGCGAGAACGCGATTGCCGTGGCGGAGGATCTCGAAACCGGTTGTCTGCGCCCGCAGTGCGGCCTCGACCGCGTCGGCGATGGCCGATTCGTTGCGCGACTCGCTCTCGATGTCGACGAGCGCGGCGGTCAGGTCGACGGGATCGGCGGTCAGGTCGAGATCGGGAGTGCTCACCCCTTCACCGTAGTGAGCCCATCTCGGCGGCGCCGAAGGAGACGCTGAACGTCACGCACCAGAGGAACACCGACGGATAGTCGCCCGGGTCGACGCCGGCGGGGATCTCGTAGAGCTGGTCGCCCTTGTTGCCCTTGATCATGCCGAGGTCGACGTGCGGGGCCCCGGCGGCCGTGCGCCAGCCGGCGAATCCCTCGACCACCTCCCCCTGTGACAACCACACGTGGACGTCCGGGCCGGTGGTGGTGTCCAGGTTCTCGATCGCCAACACGCGTGAACCGTCGGGTTGTTCGATGACCGAGACCGTTCCGGAGGTCGAATGCTCATGGCTGATCAGGCTTCCGCGCGAGACCACCACCGGTCCGGCGGGGGGCGCCTGGCCCGCCGCCGAGGTCGTCGGGGTGACCGCCACGGGGATCGCGTCGTCGATCTCGGTGTCGACGAAGATCAGCCACGGCTGGAAGACGACGGCCCCGACCGCCAGCACCGCGACGAGCACGACGCCGAGGCCGCCGAGCACCCACGGCCAGCGACGACGTCGCCGCCGGGGCGGTGCAGGTGGCTGCGGATGACCGGTCATGGTGGCGACCCTACGAGCGCCGCACGGCACGTGACCAGGACTTTGGGCCGAATGGATGACGGCAGAGCGGCGTCGGGGCACCGGTGGCGGCGCGGGACGACGGGCAGCGATCACCTAGACTCACCTGTCGTGACATCTACTGGCGCACACGCAACTGGCATCGCGACCGTGACCGACGGGGGTTCGACTCCCGGCGTCGTCCTCGACGTCTGGTTCCCCGAACCCGAGCTCGACGGTGTCGAGACCGCCGAGACCGTCACCCTCGACGACGAGTCGACGCCGGCCCATCTCCGCGATCTGGTGGGCGTCGACGAGGCCCGCGGGGTGAAGACGATCGCGGTCCGCACCGGCATCGCCGACATCGCGGCCGCACCCATCGACGCCTACGACGTCTACCTCCGGCTCCACCTGCTGTCACATCGCCTCATCACCCCGCACGGCGCCAACCTCGAGGGCATCTTCGGGATGCTCACCAATGTCGTCTGGACCAACCACGGCCCATGCGCGGTCGAGAACTTCGAGTCGGTGCGGGCGAAGCTGCGTGCGCGCGGACCGGTCACCGTCTACTCGATCGACAAGTTCCCGCGCATGGTCGACTACGTCGTGCCCGGCGGCGTGCGGATCGGCGACGCCGACCGCATCCGCCTCGGCGCGCACCTGGCGGCCGGCACCACCGTGATGCACGAGGGCTTCGTGAACTTCAACGCCGGCACCCTCGGGTCGTCGATGGTCGAGGGCCGCATCTCCGCGGGCGTCGTCGTCGGCGACGGCTCCGACATCGGCGGCGGCGCCTCGACGATGGGCACCCTGTCGGGCGGCGGCAAAGAGATCATCGCGCTGGGCAAGCGCTGTCTCCTGGGCGCGAACTCCGGCTGCGGCATCCCGCTGGGTGACGACTGCGTCATCGAGGCCGGCCTCTACGTGACCGCCGGCACCAAGGTCACCGGACCCGACGGCACGCAGATCAAGGCACGCGATCTGTCCGGCCAGTCCAACCTGCTCTTCCGTCGCAACAGCCTGACCGGCGCGGTCGAGGTCGTGCCGTGGAAGGGCGACGGCATCGCCCTCAACGAGGCGCTGCACAAGAACGACTGAGTCCGGCCGACGACACTGTCGCGCACTGGCCGGATCGGTGATCGCGACGTATGGTGGGCTCATGAGCACATCGAACAATCGTTCGACGAACGATTCCGACGACGTCCTCGGCGCAGGCGCCGGAAACACCACCGAGAAGGACCCGGACGACTGGGTGACCGGTGACGAGCCGATGACCGGCGCCCAGCGCAGCTACCTCGACACCCTCGCACGAGAAGCCGGCGAGACGCTCTCGGCCGACCTCACCAAGGCCGAGGCCTCCGAGGAGATCGACCGGTTACAGCAGAAGAGCGGCCGCGGCTGATCCGGTCGGGGCTGATCGGGTCGGGGCTGATCGGGTCGGGGCTCAGGCGGCCAGGCGGGCGACGGCCGCGCTGATCCGTTCATCGGTGGCGGTGAGCGCCATCCGAACGTGGCGTTCACCCGCCGGGCCGTAGAAATCGCCGGGGGCGCAGAGGATTCCACGCGTGGCGAGCCAGTCGACGGTCTCCCGGCACGGTTCGTCCCGGGTTGCCCAGAGGTACAGGCCCGCCTCGGAATGGTCGACCCGGAAGCCCGCACCCTCGACCGCGGCCTTCAACAGTCGACGACGGGCTGCATAGCGTGCACGCTGCTCGTCGACATGCGCGTCGTCGCGCAGCGCGGCGGTCATCGCCCCCTGTATCGGGAACGGCACGATCAGTCCGGCATGCTTGCGGACCGCGAGCAGTTCGCCGATGAGATCGGGGTCGCCGGCGAAGAAGCCGGCACGGTACGACGCGAGGTTCGAGATCTTCGACAGCGAGTGGACGGCGAGCAGCCCGGTGTGGTCGCCGTCGCAGACCCGGGGGTCGAGGATCGACAGCGGCTCGCCCTCCCAGCTCAACCCGAGGTAGCACTCGTCGGACACGACGACGGTCCCCCGCTCGCGTGCCCATCCGACGACCTTGCGCAGATGGTCGAGACCCAGCACCTTGCCGGTCGGATTCGACGGCGAATTGATGAACATCAGCGCCGGGTTCATCGGCCCCAGGGCGACGGTCGAGTCGGCGCGCACCGGCCGGGCACCCGCGAGCAGCGCGCTCACCTCGTAGGTCGGGTACGCGACCTCGGGGATGACCACGTCGTCACCGGGCCCCAGTCCGAAAGTCGAGGCGAGACCCGCGATCGCCTCCTTGGTCCCGATCACCGGGAGGATGCCCGCCTCGTCGAGACCGGAGACCCCGTGCCGCCGGACCAGCGACTCCGCGGCCGCCACGCGCAGCTCGCGCGTCCCGATCGTCGTCGGGTACCCCGGGAACGTCGAGTTGTCGGCGAGCGCGTCACGGATGAGGGCGGGCACCGGGTCGACGGGCGTGCCGACCGAGAGATCGACGATGCCGTCGGCGTGGGCCCCCGCCGTCGCCTTCGCGTCGGCGATCGTGTCCCAGGGAAAGTCGGGCAGGCGCCCGCTCACCCGGGTCGAGGTGACGCGTAGCGGAGCGGCCGCACGGGATACAGGACTGCTCATGCCGAGCCGGTCAGTCCTCTTCGTTCATCGGCGGGAGCCCCTTGATGAACGCCGGATCGGCGTCGGTCTTGCCGACCTTGCTGGCGCCGCCGGGCGAGCCCAGGTCGTCGAAGAAGTCGGCGTTCGCGCTGACGTAGGGCTCCCACTCGTCCGGCACATCATCTTCGTAGAAGATCGCCTCGACCGGGCACACCGGTTCGCACGCACCGCAGTCGACGCACTCATCCGGCTGGATGTAGAGCATGCGTCCACCCTCGTAGATGCAGTCGACGGGGCATTCCTCCACGCAAGCCTTGTCCAACACGTCGACGCAAGGCTCCGCGATGATGTAGGTCACCACTCACTCCTTCGCTAGGGAAGATCCGGGTCGGCGCGACGAGAAGTGCGGGTTCGGCGTCGAACAGCACTCCGGCGTCGGCGCCGGTGCGGCTCGAGGGCTGGTCGAACCGCACCCCACAGTATCCGCCCCGGTGGACGCTGCGACGAAATCGGCCCCCGCCCAGAACCGCCTGGATCGGCCTTCGAGTAACGAGGATCACACTCGGACCGCACGCGAGCGCCTCGGGTTTCGCTCAGCCTGCCGACAAACCTCGACGCCGCGACCATCCGCGGGCAGTGTCGGGCGCATGATCGTCGTCGACGAATCCGTCCTGAGGGGACACCGACCCGCGGGTGCGTGCGCCCGGGTGCCGCACCGACCCACCGCGCGGTCGATGTCGATGTGCTGTCGCTGAACCGATCGGCCTCATCACATCCTCATCGACCCACGCAAGGATTCGCCATGACCTCCACCCTCGCCCGCACCGAATGGGCGTCTCGGTCCTCCGCTGCCCCGCGCACCATCAGCCACCTGCCGACGCGGCTCCGGCCCGCCGACCTCCTCCGTATCACCGATCAGGGCGTCGCCGACGTTCTCGACGGCCGGCACGACGCCGTGCTCCCGAACGTCTGGGACGAGCGGCACCGCTGGTCGACGCGACTGCACGCCGACGACGACGTCGATGTGTGGCTGATCAGCTGGACGCCGGGAGAGGCCACCGAACTCCACGACCACGCCGGCTCACTCGGCGCGCTCACCGTGCTGTCGGGCAGCTTGCGCGAGTACCACTGGACGGGAGACGATCTCGCGGTGCGCATCCTCGACGCCGGCGACCAGGCCGCCTTCCCCCTCGGCTGGGTGCACGACGTCGTGCGGAACCCGGTCGTGTCCGCGCCGGAGCCGTCGACGAGTGAGCAGCCTGTCGCACTGGTGACCCCGACACTGAGCGTGCACGCCTATTCCCCGCCGTTGACCGCCATGTCCTACTACGACATCTCCGAGGGCGGGTACCTGCGCCGCAACCGGACCGTCCTCACCGACGAACCCGAATGAGCGCTCACCGGACCATCGACGACGTGCTCGCCGACGCGCGGTCGCGGATCGCGCGGGTCGAGCCCGTCGACGTCCCCGCGGAGCTGGCCGACGGCGCGGTGCTGGTCGACATCCGGCCCGCGGCCCAGCGCGCCGAGGAAGGCGACGCGCCGGGGGCTCTCGTGATCGAACGCAATGTCCTCGAATGGCGCTGCGATCCGGCGAGCGACGCACGTATCGACCAGGCAGTCGACCACGACGTCCGCTGGATCATCCTGTGTTCGCAGGGTTATACGTCGAGTCTCGCCGCGGCGGCGCTGCAAGAGCTCGGACTCCACCGCGCGACCGACGTCATCGGCGGATACGAGGCTCTGGCACCAGTTCTCGGCTGACTCTCAGGCCACCGCGGGCCAGGGCCGTGGCGCGGGGCGGGTGTCGACGGCGAGGCCGGTGACCGGGTCCGCGAGTGCGGACACATGGTGCGCGAGGGCCGGATCGATCCAGTCGGTACCGTTCAGCACATAAGGCGGCTGCGCGGTGATGCGTTCGGTGAGAACGAAATCGGACTCCGCGGTCCGCGCGGCCAGAGCGTCGAGGTGGGGCCAGGGGCGCTCCGGGTTGACGTGGTCGGGCGTCAGGGGTGACACCCCACCCCAGTCGTCGACGCCGGAGGCGATCAGGGCCGCGCACTCGGCGGGCGACACGAGGTTCGGCGGCGCCTGGATCCGCATGTGCGGGCCGAGGACGATCCGGGCGACCGCGACGGCGGCGAGGAACTCGGTCATCTCCGCATCGGGCGTCGAGCGCATGGCGGTGTCCGGCTTCGCGCGGAAGTTCTGCACGATCACCTCCTGGATGTGCCCGCCCGCGGCGTGCACATCGGCGAGCGCCAGCAGCGATTCGGCTCGCTCGGTGAGGGATTCACCGATCCCGACGAGGATTCCGGTGGTGAACGGAACGCGAGCGGTGCCCGCGTCGCGCAGCACCTGCATGCGGACCAGAGGGTCCTTGTCGGGACTCCCGTAGTGCGCCTGCCCCTTCTCGGTGAACAGGCGTCGCGACGTCGTCTCCAGCATCATCCCCATCGACGGCGCGACCGGCCGCAGGTGGCGGAGCTCGTCGAGGCTCATCACACCGGGATTGAGGTGCGGCAGCAGACCCGTCTCCGACAGCACCGCGACCGCGGCCGCACGCACGTAGTCCAGCGTCGAGGAGTATCCCCGTTCGGCGAGCCACTCGCCGGCCTGGGGCCACCTGTCCTCCGGTCGGTCGCCGAGGGTGAAAAGGGCTTCCTTGCAGCCCAGTTCGGCGCCGCGCCGCGCGAGATCGACGACCTGGTCGAGTTCGAGATACAGGCCCTCCCCCGCTCGGGCGAGCTTCCCGGGGACAGTCACGAAGGTGCAGTAGTGACACCGGTCGCGGCACAGGCGGGTCAGCGGGATGAACACCTTGCGCGAGTAGGTGATCTGACGCGACCTGCCGACCGCCGCGAGGCCTTCGTCGCGGATCGCCCCCGCGATCGACTGGAGTTCGGTGAGGTCCTCGCCCGAACAGGACAGGAGCGCCACGGCGTCGTCGAGACCGATCGGCGCGCGTTCGTGAGCGGCGGCCAGCGCCCCGCGGATGATGGACTTGTCGGTCATTCCTGCCCCTCCTCGGGTGTTCCGGTGCCGGGATGTGGTTCATAGGGTGCGGGGTCGAACGTGCCGTTGCGTTCGCGGAACGACGCCGCGGTGCCCGGCCAGAGCAGGGTCAGGCGACCACTGTCCGGATCGACATACCAACTGTCACAACCGGTCATCCACACGGTCGACTCGGCGCGCGCGTCGATCTCCCGGGTGTAGGCCTCCTCGGCGGCAGGCGACACCGCCAGGGTCCCGATCCCGTTGTCGGCCATGTACTCCAACGCGCCCAGGACGTAGTCGAGCTGCGTCTCGATCATGTAGATCGCCGAGTTGTGTCCGAGTGCGGCGTTCGGTCCGTCCAGGACGAACATGTTGGGGAAACCGCTGACGACGGTCGAGGCGTGGGAAGTCATGCCTGCGGACCAGTGCTCGGACAGCCGACGTCCGGCGCGGCCGGTGATACGCGACGCCGCGGGCGGGCGCGCGGCCTCGAAACCGGTCGCCATCACCAGGACGTCGAGGTCGTAGGTGCGGCCGCTGTGCGCGGTGGCCTTGGACTCCGCGACCGACGTCAGCGCGCTCGGCTCGAACACCACGTTCGACCGCTGCAACGCCGGGTAGAAGTCGTCACTGAGAAGGATGCGCTTGCAACCGATCTCGTAGTCGGGGGTCAGCTGCTCACGGAGGCCGGCGTCTGCCACCTGCCCGTGCAGGTGGTCTCGGGCGCGCGCCCGGATCTGGTCGATGTCCGGATGCAACCCGAGTCGCTGCCGGAACGCCGAGTCGGCCTCGATCAGCAGGTGCTCGCGCACCTCGGCGGCGACGACCGGATCGAGCATCGCGACGCGCTCGTCGGCGGTGTAGCTCCGATCCGCCCGCGGCACGACATACGGCGCGGTACGAGAGAAGACGACGAGGTCCTCGGCGACCTCGGCGAGGTGCGGGACGAGTTGCACGGCCGACGCACCGGTCCCGACGACCCCGACCCGCGCACCGGCCACCGCGACGGCGTTGTGCCAGCCGGCCGTGTGGACGACCTGTCCCGGAAAGGTGTCGAGCCCTTCGATGTCGGGGATGCGCGCCTCCGACAACCGCCCCACGGCCAGGACCAGCGTACGGGCGCGGAACGTCGCGGACCGCCCGTCCGGCGCGGCGGCGGTGATCATCCAGTGTGCACCGCGCTCATCCCAGACGGCTTCGCGCAGTTCCCGATTGAGATGAATCCGATCGGCCAGCCGTTCGTCGACGACGATCTGCTCGAGATAGCTGCGGATCTCGGCGCCGCGCGGGAACCGCGCGGACCAGTCCGCGGGCGGCCGGAACGAGAACGAGTACAGGTGCGCGGGGATGTCACAGGCGATTCCGGGATAGGTGTTGTCGCGCCACGTGCCTCCCACGCCGTCGGCGCGTTCGAGAACGACGAACGACTCCCGGCCTCGGCGCGCGAGTTGCGTCGCCATGCCGAGTCCGGCGAAGCCCGCGCCGATGATGACCACATCGACGTCATCCATCATCAGCGACGACGGTCGCATCTCGTTCGACGGCCCGGCCTCGGACGGTGTCCGGCTCACGCGGACACCGTGGGCAGTGGGAGCAGCCGGCCCGGTCCCGGCACCCCATAGCGGGTGGTGCGCTGACGCGGCGCCCGTCCGGCTCGCGCCGCGATGTCGACGACGGCGGCCGCGTCGAGCACACGACCGGCTTCCGGCCCGGCCGTCGGCATCAGCGTGCCGTCGAGCAGCAGACCGCCCAGATCGTCGGCACCGCCCCGCAACACCCGATCGACGGTGGCGGCGGGAAGCTTCGTCCACGCCACCTGGAGATGGTCGAGAAGGCCCGCGGACATGAGTCGGGCCACGGCGTACACCGCTCGGGTCTCCCGTTCCGACGCCGTCCGGGTCGCGGTCCCGGCGAGGTGCGGCGGCACGTTCTCGGGCAGCAGCGGCATCAGGATGAGTTCGCTGAAACCGCCCGTGCGACGCTGGATCTCGAGCAGGAGCCGCAGGTGGGCGACCTGGTGCGCAGGCGTCTCGACGTGCCCGTAGAGCATCGTCGCGGTGGAGAAGAGGCCCACCCGGTGAGCGGTCTCGATGACATCGACCCAGCTGCCGACCGGCGGTACCGAGCCGGTGGGCGACAGCGTCGCACGCACGGTGTCGTCGAGGATCTGGGCAGCGGTCCCCGGCACCGATCCCAGGCCTGCCGACCGCAACCGCTCGAGATGGTCGGCAACCGACACCCCGGCGCGCTCGGCGCCGTCGACGATCTCCGGTGCCCGGTATGCGTGGAGGTGCAGTCCGTCGGCGGCCCCGGTGATGACTTCCACGAGCCGGACGTACTCGTCGGCCGGGAGCTCCGCGGGCAGTGGTCCCTGCATGCAGATCTCGGTCGCCCCGAGACCGACCGCCTCGGCGACCAGGTCGTCCAACCCGGGATCGTCGGGGCCGAGACAGCTGACGACCCCCGTGTCGAAGTTGCGGTTGACGACGAACGTCAGCACATCCGGATCGGTGACGCGGCGACGCACGGAGTCGGCGAGGTCGCACAACTCGTCGAGCTGCGCACCCGAGGCACCCAGCAGCGCAACCCAGCCGTCATCATCCAGGGCGTCGGCCCCGAGAGTCGGGTCGTCACGAACACGGCTCAGTGCGGCCGTGACGCGCTCGATCGGGGCCAGGATGTCTTCGGCCCACGCGCGCAGAAGCATGTCTCTCACTCTAACTCCGCACCGCGAAGTGCAGCGCAGAGCGCCCCGTCGCCGGGCGGTCACTCGGGTTCGGGCAGCCGACCCGTCCAGGCCAGCGCGACGCACGGCCCGACGCCGAGCACCAGGAGCAGAAGGGTCTGCACCAGGTAACCGCCGCTGATCGACAGCACGACATCACCGCCCGGCCCGGGGAATCCGCCGGCGATGACGACGACGAGCCCCCAGGCCGCGAGCGGGCCGTACCGCCACGGGGTGGCGGTGAAGGCGGACGCGAGCCAGAGCAGGGCCGCGTTGACCGCCCCGGCGACGAGCGCCGCCACGGGTAGCGCGACACCACCGAAGCGCTGGTAGGTGAACGCGACACCGAGGAGTCCGACCGCGAACCCGTCGACGATCAGGAAGCCCAGGAGGAGCCGGTCGAGGACGGAACCCGGTGCGGGGCGAGCCGAACGTGTCATCGTCGCAATCCCGGTCTCAGTCGATCCCGGCGAACAGGTCCGACTCGCGCGTGTCCGCGGCACCGAGGGACTCGTGGCGTTCCGGCTCGGTGAGGATGTAGTGCTCCGCACGGGCGATCGGCTGCAGGATGTTGTTCGACAGGGCGTACTCGGTACCCGACGCGGCGACGGTCACCTGGGTGGCGTGGGCGGCCAGTGCGGCGACCTTGTGGGCGAGGTACGCGCTGATGTCGATCTCGGTGGTGATGTCGGCATCGGGATAGCTGGGGAGCTCACCGTCGTGCGGCATCCGCCAGCCGTCGGGCACGGTGACGGCTCGGGCCAGCCCGGACTCGAGGGCACTGCGTTCGGTCACCGATTCGTAGACCTTGACCGGACCCGACCCGACTTCGCGGGCCCGCGCGACCGCGGCGGCCGTGACCTCGTGGACGAGTTTGTGATCGGGATGCCCGTACGTGCCGGATGCGTCGTAGCTGACGACCACCTGCGGTGCGAACTCGGTGAGCACGTCGACCAGCGCACCGACCGGCTCGTCGAACGCCGCCCGCACGAGCGCGCGCGGGTGGTTCGCGGACGGCGCGCCGGCCATGCCGGAGTCCCGCCAGCGCCCGGCGCCGCCGAGGAACCGCGGCCGCAGCGGCGCGCGGCCGTCGGGAGTGAGCGCGGCCAGTGCCCGCGAGAGCTCGAGAATCCGGAAGCCCCCCAGCTGATCGGCACCGCCGTCGGCGACCAGCTGCGCCCACTCGTCCCCGATCACCTCGCCCTCTTCGCCGAGGGTGAAGGTCAGCACCCGCACGTCGACGCCCTCCGCGAGATACCGGGCGATGGTGCCGCCGGTCATGATCGTCTCGTCGTCGGGATGCGCGTGCACGAGCAGCAACCGACGACCGGCGGGGGTACCGGTCACGACAGCTCCCAGTTCACCGCGGTCCCGAAGATCGAGACCTGGATGGGCCCGGTGAGCGGGACGTCGCGCACGGCCGGCGTGGTTCCCACGACCATCGAGTCCTGGTACAGCGGCAGATAGATCGCCTGGGCGGCCAGGAGCGGTTCGGCCTCGTTCAGGGTCGGGATCGGGTCGTCCTCGGAGAGCGCGGTGCGGGCGAGCTCGATCAGTCGCGGATCACACAGCCCGGAGATGTTGCTGGCGTAGCTGTCCCCGGGATCGCCTCCGCTCGGCGCGATGCTGGTGGGGGTCGGGGGCGTCGCGGGCGACGGTTCGGTACCGGGTTTGGGCTGGTTGCAGTCGACCTGCGAGGCGAGTGAGGCTGCCGGGGGCACCCCGAGGCCGGACCATCCGACGACCAGGTCGACACGTTTGTTCGTGAGTGCCGACCCGTACAACTCGCTGTTGGGGAGCGTGACCACCTGCGCCCGCACACCCGACCCACGGAGCTGGTCGACGATGCTCGACGCCGCCGACGTGGTCCGCGGATCGCCGGCCACCGCACCGACACGGACGATGAGGTCCTGTCCGTCGCGCTGGAAAGGCAGGATGCCCTCGGGCAGCTCCGGCACCTCGACCAGACCCTCGATCGGGGCGTCCGTCGCACCGGGCGTCGTGGACCCACCGGCGGACGGTGACCCGGATGCGGGGGGTGAGGACGGCGGGACCGAGGGTGCCGCCGAGGAGGATTCGGACGACGCCGACGGGACCGGGGATGCGGAACCGACGGGTTCCGGCGCGGCCCGACGGTAGCCCGCAGACCCCAGCAATGCGTCGATCTCGGCCGGCCCGACACGGGGTCGGTCCACCGGTGAATAACCGGGGTCCGACGGCGCGAAGACCGTGTTGGCGAACGGCTCGACGACCCAGTCCCCGGCGCCGGCGAAGGTCGTCAGCCGCGGATCGACCAGTCCGAGGATCGCGCGGCGGACCTCGACCGAGCTCATCGCGTCGGTGCGGGCGTTCACGCTCACCCCGAGTGACCGCGACGTGAGGCTGCGCGCGGTCTCCAGACCGGGCAGAGCGGTCAGTTCGGCGTCGGTGGCCGGCGAGGCGCCCAGGGCCACGACGGCCGAGTCGCCGGAGCGCACGGAGTCGAGCATCTGGGCCGAGGTGCCCGCGCGGCGCAAGACGACCTGATCCAGCCGTGGCGGGGTGACCCAGTACCGGTCGTTGCGGGCGAGCCGCACCTCGTCACGGGTCTTGTCGATGCCGACGATCGCGTACGGACCGGCCGACACCGGCTTGCCGGTGTCCATCCCGGTCTGGAAACCTGCCGGCGCTCCCTTCAGCACGTGACTCGGCAGAAGTCCGGTGAACAGTTCCCGCCAGGCCGGGAACGGCCGCTCGAACCGGACCTCGACGACCTTGCCGCCCTCCCGGGATTGCACCGAGTCGATGAGGCGGTAGCCGGCCGGCGCCACCACGTTGGGTTGCCGGGACATCTGCTGCCACAGGAAGTTGAAGTCGTCGCCGGTCACCGGCAGCCCGTCGGACCACTGGGCGTCGGTGTGGATGCGGTAGGTCACGGTGAACGGCGCCCGCGAGGTGACCTCCGCGGAGGTCACGAACGAACGCTGGAGTTCCCACACCGTCCCGCCCGGTGTCTGGACCGGGGCGAAGGCACTCGGCAGCGTCATCGCCGCGACCGCCGTGGTCACCGGGTTCTGATCCGCCGCGATGTGCGGATTGAACCCGGAGCCGACCGAGTCGGTGGCGATGTAGATCGTCTTCTCCACCGGGTACTCGGTCGGGGTGGGCGGCGGCCCGGTGTCGCGGACCGGTGGCGGCGGATCGGACATGCACGCCGTCAGCACGACGAGCAGGGCGATCCCGCACGAGACCACGCCGAACAGCCGGCCCCGGACGCGATTCGTGGTCTCGCGGCCTGGTCGTGGTCTCGCGCGATTCACCTCGGATACCCCCATGACAAAGAAGCTGCTCGGTCCGTCAGACGTGTCTACCACCGTGCACGGGCGCCGCCGTACCGCCGAACCGTCAGCTGACAGCGGCATCCCGGGACTTGGCACGCGAACGCTCGCGGGCACGGGTGTTCGAGTCCAGGTGGACCTTACGGACGCGGACCACCTCCGGGGTCACCTCGACACACTCGTCGGCGGCGCAGAACTCCATCGCACCCTCGAGATCGAGCTGCATCGGCTTGGCGAGGGTCTCCATCACGTCGGCCGACGACTGACGCATGTTGGTCAGCTTCTTCTCGCGAGTGACGTTGATGTCGAGATCTTCTTGACGCGGGTTGATGCCCACGACGTGTCCCTCGTAGGAGTCCTCGCCCGGGTTGACGAAGAACGTGCCACGGTCGGCGAGTTGGATCATGGCGAACGGGGTGACGGTGCCGGCGCGATCGCTGACGAGCGAGCCGGTGTGGCGGGCGCGGATCTCGCCGGCCCAGGCGTCGTAGCCGTCGAAGACGGCGTTGGCGATGCCGGTGCCGCGGGTCTCGGTGAGGAAGTCGGTGCGGAAACCGATCAGGCCGCGGGACGGCACGATGAACTCCATCCGGACCCAGCCGGTGCCGTGGTTGTTCATCTGCTCCATGCGGCCCTTGCGCGCGGCGAGCAGCTGGGTCACCGCGCCGAGGTACTCCTCCGGCACGTCGACCGTCAGGTGCTCGAAGGGCTCCTGGATCTTGCCGTCGACCTTGCGGGTGACCACCTGCGGCTTGCCGACCGTCAGCTCGAAGCCCTCACGACGCATCTGCTCGACGAGGATGGCGAGCGCGAGCTCACCACGGCCCTGCACCTCCCAGGCGTCGGGGCGGCCGATGTCGAGCACGCGCAGCGACACGTTGCCGATCAGCTCGGTGTCGAGGCGCTGCTTGACCATCC
This sequence comes from Gordonia sp. PvP123, assembly GCF_040547295.1. Lineage (NCBI taxonomy): Bacteria > Bacillati > Actinomycetota > Actinomycetes > Mycobacteriales > Gordoniaceae > Gordonia > Gordonia sp. PvP123. Next base: position 251,373 of record NZ_JBEPPN010000007.1, read on the forward strand.
GGGCGGTCAGCTTGTGACCGGACACCCGGCCGGCCAGGGGCGATGAGTTGGTGCCGATGGTCACCGAGATCGCCGGCTCGTCGACCGTGATGCGCGGCAGCGGCTGCGGGTTCTCCAGATCGGCGAGGGTGTCGCCGATCATGATCTCCGGCATTCCGGCGACGGCGACGATGTCACCGGCCGACGCGGACTCGGCGGGGGCGCGATCGACGCCGACCGTGGCGAGGAGCTCGGTGATCTTGGCGCGCTCGACGACGGGTTCACCGTCGACCTCGCGGCACCAGGACACCTGCTGACCCTTGCGGAGGGTGCCGTTGTGGATGCGGACGAGCGCGAGGCGACCCAGGAAGGCCGAGGCGTCCAGGTTCGTGACGTGTGCCTGCAGGGGCGCGTCCGGGTCTCCCTTGGGAGCCGGGACGTGCTCGAGCAGGACGTCGAAGAACGAGTCGAGGTTCTCCCCGGCCGGGATCTCGCCGTCGGCCGGCTGCTCGGTACTGCACACGCCGGCGCGGCCCGAGGCGTAGAGCACCGGCAGCTCCAGGACGAGCTCGGCGGCTTTCGCGGCCTCCTCGTCGAGGTCGGATGCGAGGTCGAGAAGGAGGTCCTGCGTCTCGTCGACGACCTCCTGGATGCGGGCGTCGGGTCGGTCGGTCTTGTTGACGACGACGATCACCGGCAGTTCGGCGGCCAGCGCCTTGCGGAGCACGAAGCGCGTCTGCGGCAGCGGGCCCTCTGAGGCGTCGACGAGGAGGACGACACCGTCGACCATCGACAGACCGCGCTCGACCTCGCCACCGAAGTCGGCGTGGCCGGGGGTGTCGATGACGTTGATGACGACCTCGGTGCCGTCCGGCTGGCGCCGGTGGACCGCGGTGTTCTTGGCGAGGATGGTGATGCCCTTTTCACGTTCGAGGTCACCGGAGTCCATCACCCGGTCGACGACCTCGGCGCGCTCGCCGAAGACGCCGGACTGGCGCAGCATGGCGTCGACGAGTGTGGTCTTTCCGTGGTCGACGTGCGCGACGATCGCGACGTTGCGGAAGGTGGGGGCAGCGCTCACTGGCTCTCTTTCGTGTGGGTGGGGACCTGCGGCGACGGACGGCGCTCGGCTCACTGCGGAACGTCGGCGACGCTCGCATCCGAACGGCTCTGACCGGCGCGGGGAGCAGATCACCTAGGGATTCAATGTGACAGAGTATCGGCTCGGACGGTGAGACCGCGATCACAGCACCCACAAAGGCGATAGTTAGGGTCTGCTAACCTCGCCGTATGGGCAAGGTCGACCCGACCAGAGTGGGCTCGTTGAAGCCCAAGAAGAAGTGTTGCAAGAGTTCCACGCGCTGCGTTCGCTGCCCGGTGGTCATCCATCGGATGCGCAAGCTCGACACCTCCGACATGTCGAAGAAGGAACTCCACAAGGCGTTGAAGAAGGCGCGCGCCGCCTGACCACGGGTCAGCCCGGCGGTGTCTCGCCCTCGCGGTCGACGAGCCGATCGTCCTCGTCGGCCGGTCGGACCGCGACGGCCACCGCGACGAGGGCGATGCCGGCCGCTTCGAGTGGCCGCGGAACCTGTCCGAGTGCGAGCAAGCCGATCACCGACGCCGTCACCGGCAGCAGTGCGAGCAGGATCGCGAACCTCGCCTGTCCGACTCTCCGCAGCACGATCTGGTCCAGGGCATACGGCACCGCGGTCGACGCGATGCCCAGCAGCAGGCCTTGCGCCAGCACGGCCGGCAGGGCGGCACCCGCGCGCACCGCGTCGGCCACCCACCACGCGAGCGGCGCGGTGAGCAGTGCGGCCACCGCGAAGCCGGTGGCCAGATCCTCCACGCCCGCACCCCGCGCCGCGACGCGTTTGCCCAGCACGATGTACCCCGCCCAGCAGGCGGCCGCGGTCAGCGCCAGGACGACGCCGATCGCCGTCCCCGACCACCGGACATCGGCGATCAGGACGACGCCGACCGCCGCCAGCACGAGCGCGGCGACGTCGCGACGCGTTGCAGAACCCAACGCGGCCACCGCGATCGGACCCAGAAACTCCAAGGCGACGGTCGTACCCAGCGGCAGATGTGCGAGGGCCTCGTAGAAGGCGATGTTCATCCCGGCGGTGATCAGCCCGAAGCACGCCGCGAGGCGTAGCCGTTCCCACCGCCAGGCGGTCCGCGGTGGCCGCACCCACAGCAGCAGCACCAACGCGGCCCCGGTGATCCGCAACCAGGCGACCGCGGCCGGGGAGATGACGTCGAACAGGCCGACGGCAACGGCCGCGCCGAGGTACATCGACGTCGCGCCGACGACCACCAGGCCCGGCGGGACGAGCAGGTCGCGTCGCGTCACCGGCACGGCGAGGCCCCCACCACCGCGCGCATCGTCACGGCCCGATGACCGCGACGCGTTCGGGCACCAGACGCATCCGGACCCGGTCGCCGACGGCGACCGATGCGTCTGTCACGGCGTCGATCTCGCCGACCGGGGTGTCGATGCGCACGCGCGGGCCGCCCGGGAGTTCGGCGACGAGCATGATGATCGCTGTCGCTGCCGTTTCCTCGTCCGCCCCCGGCGACGCCGGGCCGATCGAGACCGACTCGGGCCGCAGACCGAGCCTGCGACTGCCGTCGGGGAGGTCGAGTGGCATCTCGCCGAGCACGGTGTCGGCAACACCCGACCGGACCTGCGCGTCGACGACGGTCGTGGCGCCGAGGAATCGTGCGGTCCACTCGTCGACCGGGCGTCGCCACAGCCCCGCCGGGGCGTCGGTCTGGATCATCACGCCGTCACGCATCACCGCGATCTCGTCGGCCATGGTCGCGGCTTCGGCGTGATCGTGGGTGACCACCATCGTCGGGACACCGGCCGCGCGGACGATCTCCGAGATCTCCACCGCCAGTTCGTCTCTCAGACGTCGGTCAAGGGCCGCGAGCGGTTCGTCGAGCAAGAGCAGCCGCGGGCGCGGGGCCAGCGCACGCGCGAGTGCGACGCGCTGCGCCTGGCCGCCCGACAGGGTGTCGACGAGACGTCTGTCGTAGCCGGTGAGGCCGACCACGTCGAGCATCTCGGCGACGCGTTCGGCGATGGCGCGGCGCGACCAGCGCCGCACCCGGAGTCCGTATCCGATGTTCGACGCGACGCTGCGCCCGCCGAAGAGCTGCCCGTCCTGGAAGACCACGCCGAAGTCCCGGCGATGGACCTCTACCCCGGCGAGGTCGACACCGCCGAACCGCACGGTTCCCCGGACCGGCGACTCGAGCCCGGCGATCGCCCGGATGAGGGTCGACTTGCCGCACCCCGACGGGCCGAGGATCGCGGTCACCAGGGAGCCCTCTCCCCCGAGCCGCCAGGACAGGCCGTCGATGACGGTCTCGTCGCCGTACGCAACGGTGAGATCACGGACTTCCAATGAATTCCCGGGGGTCACAGCAGCGGGACCTCCGAGCGGGGACGGAACGCCTCGACCGCGACGACGGCGAGAACCGTCGCGACGACCAGGACCACGGAGGCGGCCATGGCGGTCGCCAGATTGTCGGCACCCGGCCGGTTGAGGGCCGACCCGATCAGCACCGGGAGGGTGGTCGTGTCCGCGCGGGCGAGAAAGCTCGTCGCGCCGAACTCGCCCAGGGCCATGACGAAGGCGAAACCCCCGGCCGCTCCCATCGACCTGCCGATGATCGGCAGGTCGACCGTCGCGAACACCCGAATCGGCCTGGCTCCCAGCGTCGCCGCGGCGTGCCGCAGCCGGGCCGGCACCGATTCGAGCGCGGGCATCATGATCCGGATGACCACCGGTATCGCGATGAGCGCCTGGACGAGCGGGATGACCGCGGGCGACGCGGCGATCTCGTAGGGCAGCGACGCCAACACGATGAGATATCCGAATCCCAGTGTGACGGCGCTGATCCCGAGTGGCACGAGCGACACCGCCGAACCGATCGCCCCGACCACCCCGTGTGCGCGGTGGAGCGCGACCGCGGCGAGTGTCCCCACCACCAACGCGATGGCGGTCGCCGCGGTCGCGGTCACCAGTGAATACCGCAGACTCTCCAGCGGCGTCACCCCGTTGACCGGTTCGGCCAGTGCGCGGTAGCCGGCGAACGTCCAGTCGCCGTGCGCGACCGGCCGGACCGACCGCACCATCAGCACCAGGACCGGCCCGACGAGGAGTACCGCCGTCCATGCCCCGACCGCCCAGACGGCCGGCCGCGTCCACCGGCCGCCGGCGACCCTGCGGTCGCGTTCGGCCCGCCGCGCACCGCCGCCCGATCCGCGGCCGGCCGGATCGGCGAACACCCGTGTCAGCAGCAACGCGGCGAGCACCACCACGATCTGCAGCATCGACAGGGCGACCGCCTCGGGGATGCGGAAGTATCCGATGGCCTGGGTGTAGATCTCGGTCTCCAGGGTGCGCAGCTCGCCCGCGCCGAGGATGATCACGACGCCGAAACTGGTGGAACAGAACAGGAAGATGAGCGCTGCGGCCGACGCGATCGCGGGCACGAGTCGCGGCACGACCACGGTCAGCGTCGCCCGTATCCGGCTGGCGCCCAGCGACCGTGCCGCCTCGAGCAGCCGTGGATCGAGGTTGCGCCAGGCCGCGCCGACGACGCGGACGACGACGGCGATGTTGATGAAGACGTGGGCGGCGAGCACGGCCGGCAGCCCGGACTCGATGTGCAGGAACGCGAGTGGGCCCGACAGCAACGAGCGGAACGCGACGCCCACGACGACGGTGGGCAGCACGAACGGCACGGTCACCACGACGGCGAGGACGACAGCGGTGGCCCCGCGCACCCGGGCGAACAACCACGCGATGGGAGCGGCGGCGGCGAGCGCCAGGACGGTCGAGGCCGCCGCCTGACCGAGGGTGACGCCGAGAAGTCCCAGCGCGTCGGTACGTTCGAGCAGTTCACCCAGGCCCGCCCCCGAGTCGCGGGCGATCGACACGGCCCGCCGGACGAGGGCGACGACCGGCCACGCGAACAGCACCACGATGAACAGTGCCGGGAGGAGCCACAGCGCCACCGGTCCGGCAGCCCGGGACGCCCGGGTCACCGCCGTCGCGGCGCGGGTCACCGAGGCATCACCGGCCGACCGCGGCGCGCCACTGGTCGAGCCACATCTCGCGGTTCTCCGCGATCGTGGCGGGCGGCAGCGACGACATCCAGGCGGGCACCTCCGCGCGCGCCGGCCAGCCCGGGGGCAGCGGCGTGTCGCGCTGCACGGGATAGACGTACATCGACGACGGGAGTTCTTTCTGCACGGTGGGACTGAGCATGAAGTCGACGAGCTTGCGTGCCCCGGTGGAGTTCCGGGTGCCCTTCAGGACGCCGATGTACTCGACTTGCGGGAAGCAGCTGTCCAGCAGCGCGCTCGTCCCGGGCGTGGCCGCCGGCGACGAGGCGTAGGACAGCACGATGGGCTTGTCGCCGCGACCCTCGCCGGCCGTGAAGAGCTGGTTGTAGGCGACCTCCCAGCCCGAGACGACCGTTGCGCCGCCGCCGACGACCTGCTTCCAGTAGTCCTGCCAGCCGTCTCCGAGCGCGCCGACCGTGGTGAGCAGGAACGCCGTGCCCGGTGAGGAGGTGGCGGGGTCGGTCACCGCGGTGAGCGACGCGAACTCCGGGCGGGTCAGATCACGGAAACTCACCGGCGGGGTCAGTCCTCTGGACTCGAACCAGCCGTCGTCGACGTTGAGGCACACATCGCCCCGGTCGACGGCCGTCAGCTGCCCCTCGGCGCCGGGTACCGCATAGTCCGCGGCCCCGTCGACCGCGGCCGGTGACTCGTAGGATTCCAGGGCGCCGGCGTCGATCGGGCGCGACGCAAAGGTGTTGTCGATACCGAAGACCGCGTCACCCTTGGGTGCGCCCGGTGTCAGCGACACCGTCGATGCCAATTGCCCGGCGTCGCCGGACTTCACGATCTTCAGGGTCAGGCCGGTCTCCTGACGGAATGCGTCGAGGACGGACTCGGGCAGTTCGAACGAGTCGTGGGTGAGCAGGGTGACCTCCGCACCCGACGACGAATCGTCTGCGCATGCGACTGCGGTCGACGCAGCCAGTGCAAGGGCGGCCACGGCGACGACGACACGCGTCAGCCGCGATCTCCCGCGTCGACGACCCGGCAAGCCGTCGGTGCGCAGCTCGTTCACATCAGACTCCTGTTCGACATCGGCGAGAGTTCCCCGATTCTCCTCATCCAACCAGGTGGCCGACTGGCCGCACGCCCCGACCGCGTTGACCTCACTTGAGTAACAATTGCATCAATAACCACACAAACCTCACCCGTAACAGGACCTCGGCCTGGACATTGGAACCCGCGAGGGGCTTAGAATGACCCGCGACGACTCGGGTGAGAGGATGGGCTGTCCGCGAGCCGACACCCGGGCGGATGCCACGACCACGAGGCGCAGCACGGCGCACCCGCCTGCGCCACGACCGTTAGGACACACCAGTGCGTTTCTCCCGGCCACCGAGGTTGCGATCCGGCAATGCCCCGCATCGAATCCGGACCCGTCGCCTCCTCGTCGCCGCGTCGGCGCTCGCGGCGGCCACGTCGCTCGCTCTGCCGGTCGCCGCCCAGGCCGCACCGGCGCCGAAGGTCGACCAGCGCGTGCTGGACTCGCTCGGCGCGTTCGCACCCGCGATCATCGGCTCGGTGGCGACCCCCGGACCCGACGGCAAGGTCTCGGTCGATCTGCTCCGTCAGGCCCAGTCGTTCGCCGACACCCCCGGAATGCCCGGTGAGGTCAGCAAGATCTGGCGCTCGATCGCCGACTTCCTGGGCGAACCCGGCCGCAAGCAGGCCGCGCGCGAACTCGCCGCCGAGCGCAAGCCCGGCGATCCGGAGATCCCGCAGGGACCGGACGCTCCGAAGATCCAGGAATTCCTCTACCCGACCTTCGGCCTCGGCTGCATCCCCGGCGGTGGTTCGCTCGGACGCGCCCTGGCCACGGCCGGACCGCAGGAAGCCCCGGCTCCCGGCCCCAAGCGCGGCGAGGCGGGCTACGTCTACACCTCGCTCGGTACCGGCCCGGCCATCGACAACAAGACCGCACCCCTCACGGTGAGCTGGTTCAACGTCGACACCGGCCGCACCGGCACCACGACGCTGAAGCGGAACCCGAAGATCAACGTCCAAGAGGGACCCGGCACCTTCACCGGTATCTCGCGGACCGGCAAGGGCCGTGTCATCTCGGCGATCCACGGCAACGTGACCACGAAGACGAAGGGCAAGATCGTCTCCTGCACGATCGTCCCGGTCATCGGACTCGCGATCATCTGACCGCTTTTCCTCTCACAGACGAAGGCACCTCGGCTCATCGCCGGGGTGCCTTCGTCGTGCCGGGGGGTGGGGCGCTCACTTCGAACACGCAGCTCGACGCGGGTTCGGTCTCTCGCCGATCGCGCCCGTGTCACAGGTCGGACTCGCAACTTGCCGGGGCCGACACCGACATGGTCTCTTTAACTTGAGTCCCACCTGTCACACCCGCCACACGTGGCGGGTGCTCGATCGCCCATCCGGTCGTCAAGGCCGGTTGCCACAAGGAGAGCCATGTCCCTCACGTCTCGGTTCACGCGTTCCGACGCTCCGCGTCGCGTCACTCGCAGCCGCGCGATCCAGCGCTGCGGCGCCGGTCTCATGGGTGTGGCGATGGCGGCGGCCACCCTCACCGCAACGTCGGCACCCGCAGCCGCGGAACCGCTCGTTCCCGCCAACATGCTCGGTGCGCTGTCGATCCCGTTCGACGCGGAGCTGGCCGGAGCGGTCCGCCTGCTGAAGGCCGCGGGCGTCGACCAGATCGCGGTGCAGGCCGCACAGACGATCATGGGCAGCGCCGGCCAGTTGTCGGTCGAGGACATCGCCGGTCGTGCGGGAGCCCTTCCGCTCCCGGCAGCCGCCGAGGGCGCCCCCGCCCCGGGCGCCACGCCCGCCGCCGCGCCGACCGATCCCATCGCCCTGCTCCGCACGCTGGGCATCCAGACGCTCACCCCGTCGGTGTCGCCGTTCTGCACCGCGCCGACCGCCGACAACCCGCTCGGTCTCGTGACCGCCGGGGCGGGAGCCGTGGCAGGTCCGTGGCCGATGAAGACCGATCCGCTGACCCAGCTCAAGCCGCTGCTCGACATGATCCCCGGCGTCAAGCTGCCCGAGAAGTTGAACCTCGTCGACAAGGGCGAGACCGCCTACGCCTTCGTGCCCGCCTCACCGACGGCCGGCAGCGGCGGCAAGATGCAGGTCGCCTGGTTCAACACGAGCACCCTGCAGGGCGGCTTCGCCGATCTCGACCCGATCACCGACCGGACCGCGCTCACCGCGCTGCCCCTGCTGTCCGGGGTCCGGCTCGCACCGGTCAAGACCGGCAGCGGCACCATCCTGTCGGCGGTCTTCGGCAACGCGAGCAACGGCACCCAGAACTGCTGGTTCCTGCCGGCCGTCGGCGTCGTCAACGCCTGAGCGACAACGCCTTCGGTAACCGACCCACCTCACAGAACGAACTGACACATGAACCCCCACGGCAACACTTCGAAACCCCGGAGTGCCCACCTCACCCGCGCCCTCGCGGCCGCAGCGGCTCTCACGATCGTCGTGGCTCCGGCCGTCGCCGGTCTGACGGCCACGGCCGCGGCCGAACCGGCCCCGAGCACCTCGTCACCAGGCACGGCGGAACCGTCGTCGACAGACAACAGTGCCCCCGCCGACGACAACGCGGGCACCGTCGACACGCGTGGTCCCGGACAGGCCCCGGGCGCCGTCTACGCCAATCGTGAACTCCCCCGGGCTCGTACGGTCGCCGGAGCGGCCTCGGGCAACGACTTCACCTACTGGAGCACCGGCGCCGACGGCAAGGCCCACCTGTCCTCCGGCGTGCTCATGGTGCCCGGCGGGCGCGCGCCCGCCGGCGGCTGGCCGATCGTCGCCTGGGCGCACGGTTCGCGCGGTATCGCCGACAAGTGCGCGCCGTCGACGCGGCCCACCGCCGAGGACACCGAGGAACTCAAGCGTTGGCTCGGACGCGGATATGCCGTCGTCAGCACCGATTACGCGGGTGTCGGTACGCCCGGCACCCCGCAGTACTACGACCTGGAGGCCACCGCACGCAACATCGTCGACGCGGTGCGCGCCTCGCGGGACATCGCCGACAACCTGTCGCGCTCGTGGGCGGTCGTCGGCGAGGGACAGGGGGCGGCGGCCGCGATCACGCTCGCCCGGTTGGCGCCGACCATCCAGGGCGGCAAGCTCGACTTCAAGGGTGCCGCGGCGAGCTCGATCCCGGCCCAATTCGGTTCGCTGGTGGCCAATCTCGGCCCGTCCTCGGCGGCGATGCCGTCCGGACTGGCCGCCGACGCGCTGTACACGCTGAGTGCGATCCGCAACGCGCACCCGGACATCGACGTGAACGCCTACCTCACCGACGCCGGCAAGAAGTGGATGACCAGGGCCGCCGCATCATGTGTGACCGAGTTCGTCCGTGAAGTGGATGGTCTCGCAATCGGTTCGCTGTTCACCAAGCCGCTGTCGGGGAACACCGAACTCACCTCCCTGCTCACGAAGGCGACCGACCTGCCGACCCGTGGTTTCGAACGTCCGGTTCTGATGACGCAGACCCTGCAGGACACCTCCGTCGTCGTACCGCTCACGCTCAAGTACCTCAACGACGCACGGGGCGGTGACGCCAAGGTGTCGGCACGCACGTATCTGACCCTCGACGGGGCGCAGTCGAAACGATTCTCCGACACCGACATCCGTGGGTTCGTCGCCCGAATCCTGCAGTGAACCGGGCATTCCGGATCGCCTATGCGGCCACCGCCGCCGCAGCGACGATCAGCGGGTCGGTCGGTGACCGACGCAGCGCCGAGATCACCAAGCCGCTGCCGATCGCGCTGCTCGCGGCACGGGTGGCCGCCGGTTCGCGGCGTCGTCCGGTCGCCGACACCGTCGCACTGGCAGCCGTTCTCGGTTTCTCGGCGGTCGGCGACCGATTCATGCTGCGGGAGGAGTTCGAACACGACGACCCGGTGGCGAAGGATCGTTGTCTGCGCAGAGGTGCAACGTCTTTCGCGGGTGCGCAGCTGAGCTACGCGACTGCGATGTGGCGCGCAGGCGCCCGGCCGTCGGTCCGCACGCTCGCGCCGCGAGTGAGCATCCTGGCCGAGTCGGCGACGGTCCTGGCGCGCCACCGTCCGGCACTGCTGCCGGTGCTCGGTACGTACGGCAACACGCTTGCGACCATGTCGGCGCTGGCGTCGGACGTGCCTGCGCCGCAGCCGCGCCTGCGCGCCGGCGGGTGGTTCTTCCTGCTCTCGGACCTCGCGATCATCAATCGACGGCACCTGGTCACCGATCCACGACTCCGGGTCGCCGGTGAGGCCTGGGTGCTCGCGAGTTACTTCACCGCGCAGTACCTCCTGGTCGGCGGACTCGCCGACCGGTAGGTCATGCGACGGCGCGACCCGAGCACGACGAGTACTTCGGATTGGTCATCGGGAAGAACGCGAGCGCGCCGATCTTCTGACGGATCGTGAAGGCCACGGGACCGCTCCCCGGATGGATGTCGACTTGCCACTTGACGGTGTAACCCCGGCCGGGAACCGTCGTCACACCGGTCCGCCCGGTGCGCAGATTCCGCCACGACACCGACACCTCGTAGGTGTATTCGAGTGCGACGCGCTTGGCGCGGTCGGTGCCGATGAGCGCGATGACCGGACCGGGCAGTCCGTCGGCCGGGTGGCGGATCTGGTTGAACACGTCGACGCGGACCTTGACCGTGCCCGCGGGCCACGGGTTGACGCTGTCGCACCGCAGCGTGGTGACGTAGTTCGCCCCGTCGTCGGCCGGCGCGGCCGTGGCGACACCAACACCGAAGAGCGACACCGCCAGTCCCATCACGGTTCCGACCACCACGGCGATCGTCCCCGCCCCGAAGCCCCCTCGCCGTGGCCTGCTGTTCTCGACGCCGCCCGTGTTCTCCCCGCTGATCATGGAGGCAGTCTAGAGCCGCGCACGGGTGCCGTCTGCCAGAATCGACCCATGCCGAAGATCCAGATCGCCCAGGAGCCCGCGGCCGACGAACTCCTCTCCAGCGATTCGTTCGCCCTCCTGACCGGAATGCTCCTCGACCAGCAGTTCCCGATGGAGCGGGCGTTCGCCGGGCCGGCCAAGATCCGCGACCGGTTCGGCACGATGGACCCGGTCGAGATCGCCGACGCCGATCCCGAGGCGTTTGCCGACCTGTGCGCCACTCCCCCGGCCATCCACCGCTACGGACGCTCGATGGCCGGGCGGGTCCAGGCACTCGCGAAGGTCGTCGCCGACGAATACGGCGGCGACGCCGCGCGCATCTGGACCGAGGCCGCCGACGGTGCCGACCTCATGAAGCGGCTGCGCGCACTGCCCGGTTTCGGCGACCAGAAGGCCAAGATCTTCGTCGCCCTCGTCGCCAAGCAGCTCGACGTCAAGCCGTCGGGCTGGACCAAGGTCGCCGGGGACTACAGCAAGAAGGGGTTCCGTTCGGTCGCCGACGTGACCGGCCCGGATTCGCTGCAGAAGGTCCGCGACTTCAAGAAGGCCGCCAAGGCGGCCAAGGCTGCGCAGGCCTCGGGCGCCGACTCCTAGGGCGACACCGCCCGCCGGATCGCGCAACCCTCGCCCCGAACGCACACCCCTTGGCCTAGGGTCGGACACCATGGAGTCCCTTCCGGATCGGTCGCTGTCCGACCGTCCCGTCCCCGGTCGGCGCGACGTCGAGCGTCGGCAGGCTGCACTCGATCCCGGCCGTGCTCTCGTCGAGATGCCGTTCCGGGTCGGATTCGCCGTCACCGGCGTGGTGCTGAGCGCCGCGGAATCCGCCGTCACCATCGCTCGGATCACCGCCGGCAGCGTCCAGCATGAGCTCGCGCTGGCCGTCGGGGTCGACGCCGACGAGTTGGGCAGCGCCCGCACGCCGCTCGCCCTGCTCAACCAGCTGTCCGAGCTGCTCGGACCCGACCGGCCGTTCGGACGCATCCTCGCCAGCGGGGGTCCGCTGGAACGGTTGCTGAACCCGGGCGGCGTCATCGACCGGCTCACCGCGTCCGACGGCCCGCTCGAGAAGCTCACCGCGAAAGGCGGGCTCCTCGACCAGATGGCTGACGAGCGAGGCATCCTGATCCGCCTCACCGCCAAGGACGGCCCCCTCGACCGGTTGACCCGCCCGGGCGGCGTCGTCGACCAGTTCACCGAGAACGAGGGCATCCTCGAACGTCTCACCTCCGAGGGCGGGATCGTCGACAAGCTCACGGCACCCGACGGTGTGCTGGAGAAAGTGACCGCGGCCGGGGGCATCCTCGACCGACTCGCGGAGGACGACGGCCTGCTCGATCAGCTCCTGGGCGAGAACGGTGCGGTCGAGCGTGCGATCGCACCCGGCGGGCCGCTGGACCGGATCACCGAGCTGACCGAGGTCATCGGGCAACTCGGCCCGACCCTGATCACCATGCAGGAGACGGTCCACGAACTCGCCGAGACCGTGGACCTGCTCAACCAATCGGTCGCACCGCTCGGCGGTCTCGCCGAACGACTTCCCAAACGCCTCACCCGTCCGCCGAAGGGGTCGGGCGGCAATGGACACGGAGACGCCCCGGCCGACACGAACGGGTACCCGCGGGGTTAGCCACCACAGGCCACGCCGAGCGCCGGGTCAGAATGGCGGGGGCTCGTCGTCGTGGGTTGTCGGCTGGTGGTGGGCTGCCTCGGTCCGGGCGCGTCGATTTGCGTCGCGCTGTGTCGTGTTGCGGGCGCGTTCCTCTCGCCGCTTCGCGTGTTTGGCGGCGGTGCGTTCGGTGATCGTGCGGGGTGGTCGGCCGTGGTGGTCGGGCACGATGATGCGCGGTGTCGGGGGGGCTTTCGCGGCTTGCTCGAATCGGATACGACGTAGGTTCGGGAAGAGATCCTCGAGGGTTTCGGCCTCGCCGGGGATCACGAAACCTTCCGGCGTCACGAATTCGGTGACCAGACGGCCCTCGTCGTCGCGGTACTGCACGTCGGTCCAATCCCCGTGCGTCTTGTGTAGATGACCGGCGCGGCATTTGGCGTTGAGGTTCTCACTCGAGGTCGCGCCGCCGCGGGCGGGGCGGGCGTGGTCGTATTCGGCGACGTGATCGACGTCGGCGGTGAACGCCGAACGCGTGCACCCCGGCTCGGTGCAGTAACCGTCGCGCACCCGCACGAACTCCGCACACGCACTCGTCGGCCGATACGGGTCACCGGGCAATGCCCCCGGGAACACGATGACACTCTCGACGTCCTGCCGTGATGCGGCGGCATTCGCGGTCCGCGCGCTCGCACCATCGGCGGCGACGCGGGTGGGTGGTGTCCGCACCGGGGTGACCGGCCGGATCGTCGCGTCAGGCCGGGCGGCGAGATCGCGCACATGCTCATCGCAGATCACCCCGTGCCCGTCGACCCAACCGGGTCCGGACCCGCCGGCGAGGGTGTCGGCGTCGGTGACGACATGGATCACGATCTCGGTACCCGCGGTGGCGCCGGCAGGATCGGGCAGTGTTGCGGTGCAGTCGGAGTGACCGCACGCGCACGTGAACGCCGTTCGGGTGAGCAACGCGCACATGGCGTCGGACTTCCGTTCCCCGAGGGTGCGGCCATCGCGGTCGCAGACGGATGCGGCCAACTCACGTACCGAGGCGTTGGAAGCCCGGATGTTCTCGGCGGCCATCACCGCGGTGATCTCACCGGTCCCGTCACCGTGGTTCTCGGTCCACACGCCACGGTTGTCCAGCGCCTCGCGGCGCCGTTCGCGGACCGCGTCGGCGTCATGGCCGAAGACCAGACGGTCGATCATGTCGCGCAAACCTGACGTCGACCACGACCCGGACCGAGAGCGCAGCAGGTCGGCGATCGATTCGTCGAGCACCTCGATGATCCGGCGGCTGGCGGGGTCGCCGGGATCGAGGAGGTGGTCATCGGCCACCAGGTGGGTGCGGCCGATGATCTCGCGGATCTGGTGCGGCCCGATGATGCCGTCGCGCAACGTCTCCAACACCCGCGGCAACCGGTCACGCAGACACAACGCCTCGTCGACCAGCACCCCGGCGCGGTAGCGGGTGATCCCGGCCTCCCGCGAGACCCGGGCGACGATGTCACCGAAACCATCAGAGATGTAGCTGTTGCCAACCGAATTCAACAACCGGTCGCACAGCACCAAGATCGTCTGATAGCGGCACCACGCCAGATACGACTCCCCGGCACGGATCGATCCCAGGCGTTGCATATGGGCGGCGGTGTCGGCATCGGCCGGGTGGGCAGGATCGACCCCGGCGAGGAACTCGCCCGGCAGATCCGTCCATGCCCCCACAGTGACTACCCCCGAAGTCGTTGCCGCCCGGCCTGGTTGACCGGTCCACCTGATACATCCAAGATAGACCCGACCACCGACAAGAAATCGCGCCCGACGAGCAGTCCTCGACATCTGGCTATGGTCGGCTGCGCAGATCATGTCGAATTCGAAGGGCGCGGGGGCGCCGGTTTGCGGCGGCGGTGAGGACCTTAGCTACCCACCGCCCGGGCGAGCAGCTCCACGTACCGGTCCACGTCATCCATCACGTCGGGGCTCGTGGTCACCGAGATCGCGATCCGATCGCCGATCCCGTGCACGCCGTGGGTCAGGCCCTGAGCGGGCGACAGCGCGGGAAAGCCTGTGGTGAACAGGATCTCGCCGCCATCGAGGTCGAGGTCGGCGGCGCCACGGTTCACCGACGACACCACCGAGACTCCGGTGACCGTCTCGGGCGGGGTGTCGAGGTCGAAAGCGTCGATCCCCCATCGGGCCAGAAGCGCGGGTGTCGATTCGGACGCCCGACGCCGCGCATCCCGCAACGGGTCCTTCTCGGCCGCTCGAGCTGTGGCGATGTCGGCGCCGATGAGTCGCGCGCGCTCGTCGAGATCGTCGACGTCGATGTGCAGGTCCACTCCGGCATTGCGGAAGTGGTTGCGGGACCGCGGTTCACCCGACCGGCCGATCGTCAGCTCGACGCCCATCCGCCGCCCGGTCTCACCCAGGTATTCCGGCAACGCCACCGAGATCGCGGTGAGTACCGCGACCGTGACCGGCTGTCCGCGGGCGGTCAGGCGATCGCGCTCGACGACCAGCACCCGAAGGGTCCGACGCGGGCCGGGCGAGGTGTTCAACGCAGTCGGTGTGTACCCCGGCGTTTCCGGCACGGACGCCGAGGCGAGCCGCGCCGCGCGGAATCCCCGCCGGGCCGTCATGACGAACTCGCCGGGGAATCGGAGGACACCACCGAGTACAGTCCCGGCGTCGACCAGCAGCTCGCGACCCGGCCGGTGTCGCGCGGGCCCGGGATCTCGTTGCGTGGCGGGCGCAGTGAACAATTCACGAGCGATCCGAGAAGCGCGACGTCCGTCACCCAGCGCGTGACAGATCTGCAGTACGACGACGCAGGCCGCGCCCGCGGCGCCCGGGGCGTCGACGACGGGACCGAACAGGTGTACCCGCCACGCCACCGACGTGGGGTCGAGTGGACTGGCGATGAGTGCGGCGATCTGGGCCAGGCACGACGACCACGTCCGGCTCGACCGGTCCACACGGACCTGGTCGTCGGTGGGCCGTACGGATTCCCAATACGGGCGGTCGACCGTGCCGGGAACCTCTCGTATCCGGAGGCACAGATCGTCGACGAACGCGGCACGGAGCCGGAGTCCCGCCGCGCAGTCCTCGATCGGACTACGCGGCGCGGCAAAGCAATACACCACGAACTCGTCGTTCGGGATGTGTTGCGACATCCAGTACGACGCCGCGTCCGCCGCGGCCATCCGGTGCATGGCCGCCAGAGTAGCGGCGCGGCGCGCGCTACTTCTGTCCGGCGCTCCAGGCGTAGGGCAGGTCGGTGCCGTTGAGCACGTGGTCGCCGACCGCCTGCAGCTTGAAGATCAACGGGTTGTGCACCGAGATCACCCGGGCGTTGCGCCAGTGACGGTCGAGGCGCAGACGTTCGGAGGTGATCGACGCACCACCGACCTCGAACAGCTGGGTGGTGGCGTCGAGGACGGCGGGGATGACCGCGGCCTGGGCACGGGCGACGTCGAACTCGACGCGGTCGAGGAGATCGGCGTCCTCCCAGCCGGCGAGTGCGAGCTCGTCGAGTTCGTCGGCGATGTCGAGGACCAGCGTGCGCGCGGTGTAGGCCGCCGCCGACAGCCGGCCGATCACCTGCTGCACGAGCGGATCGTGGCGTGGCAGGTCGGCCGTCGAGTGGGTGAAGGTGCGTGTGCGGTTGCGCACCCACTCCACGACGTCGTCGGTGGCGCGCGCCGCGATGCCCGCCAGCACCGCGAGCTGGACCAGCTGCAAGTACGACGTCGCGTACGTGCGGCCCTCACCGCCGTAGCCAGGACCGAGGACACGCTCGGCCGGGACCTCGACGCCGGCGAACTCGGTGGTGCCACTTGCGGTCAGGCGCTGGCCGAAGCCATCCCAGTCGTCGTGCTGGGTGACACCGTCGGCGTCGGCGTCGACGAGCACCGAGACGCGCTCCCCGTCCTGGTCGGCGGCGACGAGGATGTGATCGGAGTAGAGACTGCCGGTGCTGTAGTACTTGGTGCCGTCGAGCCGGAACCCGCTGCCGTCCGCGCTCGCCGGGTCGGGGGTGAGGCGCGTCTGATAGCGGTCGATGGCACCGACGCCGGGCTCGGTGATGGCGTTGCCGACCAACGTCCCCTCACCGACCTTGCGCAACCACTGCTGCGCGGCCTCATCCGGGAGTGCGGACAGCTGGTCCTCGACGAACGACCAGTGCACGCGCAGGGCCTGCGGCAGATTGGACTCCGCGGCGGCCAGATCGATGAGCAGCCGGAACAACTGCCGGATCGACGCACCGTATCCGCCGAGTTCCACCGGCACGCGCAGCGCGCCGAACTTCGCCTCCCGCAGCCAGGAGACCTCGTCGTGTGCGAGCCTGCGGTCGTCCTCGCGCTGTACCGCGCCCTCGGCGATCCGGGCGAAGATCGGCGCGAACACCTCGTCGAGCCGCTCGTCGGTCGTTCCGGCGGACTCGCCGGTCGCGGGCCCGCCGGCAGGCTTGGTGGACACGGTGGACGTCATCGGTGGTCCTTTCGATCGCAATCTGGTCGGCGACAGTCTGGCCCGATCCGCGGCGCCCGACCACGGTTGGAACCGCGCTGACCGCAACACTGACGTTCCCGGCGAGCCGACCGCACACTGACGCCCCGACGTTCGTGCACCACCTCCGATGAGACCCCGGTCACGCCGTGTGTCAATGTTTGGTATGCCAACAACGCTCGTTGATATCGATCCGAACACCCCCGTCGTCGTCGGCGTGGGCCAGGCCTCGGAACGCCTGACCGATCCCGGCTACGAGGCCCTCGGCGAGGCCGACCTCGCCGCCCGGGCGGTGACCGCCGCGTTCGCCGACTCCGGGGGCGATGTCGCCGCGTCGATCGACACCATCGCCGCGATCCGGTCGTTCGAGATCTCGAGCCCGTTGTCGTCGTCACCGCTGGGCCGTCCGGACAACATGCCGCGGGCGGTCGGCAACCGGATCGGTGTGGACCCCCGCCGCGCGGTGCAGGCGGTGACCGGTGGTCAGACCCCGCAGACGATCCTCACCGAGCTCGCCGGGACGATCGCGGCCGGCAGATCCGAGGGCGCAGTCGTCTTCGGCGCCGAGGTGATGTCGACCGTCCGCCATCTGATGTCCCAGCCGGAGGACCAGCGGCCGAGCTTCGCCGAAGAGGTCGGGGGCCAGCTCGACGACCGCGGCTTCGGGCTGAAGGGGATCATCACCGTTGCCGAGATGCGGCACGGCCTCGCATCGGTGCTGCCGCAGTACGCCCTACTGGAGAACGCGCGCCGGCACTCCTCGGGGCTGGGCCGGGACGCCTACATCGCCACCATGGGTGAGTTGTTCGCCCCCTTCACCGAGGTGGCCGCCGCCAACCCGCACTCGGCGGCACCGACGGCGCGCACCGCCGCCGAACTCGTCGCGGTCACTCCCGAGAACCGGGTCGTGGCGGATCCGTTCACCCGGTACATCGTGGCGCGCGATCAGGTGAACCAGGCAGCCGCGGTGGTCGTGATGTCGGTCCGGGCGGCGCAGGCCGCCGGGATCGATCCAGCGAAATGGGTGTTCCTGCATGGTCACTCGTCGACCGTCGAACGCCCCGTCCTGGCTCGTCCCGACCTCGGCTCCGCCCCCGCAGCCCCGGCTGCGGTGCAGCACGCGCTGCAGGTCGCCGGACTCGGACTCGACGACATCTCGGTCGTCGACATCTACAGCTGCTTCCCGATCGCGGTGTTCAACGTCCTCGACGGAATCGGGATGGCGCCCGACGATCCACGCGGGCTGACCCTCACCGGCGGGTTGCCGTTCTTCGGCGGCCCGGGCAACAACTACTCCCTGCACGCGATCGCCGAGGTGGTCACGCGGGTCCGACGATCACCGGGCGATTTCGGTCTGGTCGTCGCCAACGGCGGGGTGCTGAGCAAGCATGCCGCCGGGGTGTACTCGACGACGCCGGCACCGTGGCGCCCGGACACCAGCGGACCGGTCCAGGCCGAGCTCGACGCGGCGGCAACCGTTCCCACCATCGCCGACGCCGACGGCGCCGCGGTCATCGAGACCTACACGGTCATCCCGCAGAAGAGCGGCCGCCGCACCGGTGTGGTCATCGGCCGGCTGGTCGACGGGACCTCGCCGGACGGGCTCGGCGCCCGGTTCGTCGCCAATCTCGACTCCGACGACGACGAGTTCTTCGACCTTCTCCTGACCTCCGACGACCCCGTCGGCACGCCGATCGTCGTGCGGTCGTTCGACAAGGGCAACCGGGCGGCCCTGACCGCCGCGGCCATGAACTCCCGGCATCCGGTTGTCGCACCGGCATTCCGCGAGTCCTACGAACATGTCGAGGTCCGTCGCGACGGTCGGTTGCTCGAGGTGACCATCAACCGCCCCGACGCACGCAACGCGTTGAACCCCGCGGCCAACGCCGAACTCGACTCGATCTTCGAGGCCTACTTCGCCGATCCCGACCTGTGGGTGGCGATCCTGACCGGTAAAGGCGACAAGGCCTTCTCGGCGGGCAACGACCTCGCCGCGACCGCAGGCCCGGCCGCCCTGTCGGTCCCGAAGAACGGGTTCGCGGGACTGACCTCACGGCGCAGCCTCCCCAAACCGGTCATCGCCGCGGTCAACGGGTTCGCACTCGGCGGTGGCTGTGAGATCGCGATGGCCTGCCACATCGTCGTGGCCGACGAGGACGCCTCCTTCGGCCTGCCCGAGGTGAAGGTCGGACTCGCGGCGGCCGCCGGCGGATTGGTCCGGCTGCCGCGGATGATCCCACCTGCGCTCGCGCGCGACATGATCCTGACCGGCCGCCGGATCTCGGCCGCCGAGGCCGCCGCCGCCGGTCTGGTGAGCCGGATCGCCCCGGCCGGAAAGGTTCTCGAGACCGCGCGCGGAGTGGCCGAGGAGATCCTCGCCGCCTCACCCACGTCGGTGCGGGCGTCGATCGCCACCATGGAGCAGTCCGATGCCATCACCGACACCGTCGATGCCGTCCACGCCAGCACCTCGGTGCTCGACTCGCTGGTCATCAGTGGCGACACCCTCGAGGGGATCATGGCCTTCGTGATGAAGCGTTCACCGAACTGGAAGGGTCACTGAGAACCAACCGGAGACGTAAGCACGCCGAAAGCGCGCGGATGGTCGTCGAATGGTCAACACTTGACGGCGGCCACCCCGCGCGTCGGGGTGGCCGCTGTTCCGACACATCAGTCGTGTCCAGAAAGGCGGCACACCATGTCCGGTCGCAGTGAGGCAAGCGGAACGAAGTCGTCCAAACGCACTCCGCCACAACCCTCGTACCGCGTCGATCCGCCCGATTGGACGCTGCCGCGGGGAACCATCGTGCTCCTCACCATCGCCGGGCTCGTCGTCGCCATCGCCGGGATCAAGTCGGTGGCGTCGCTGGTCGGGCCGATCTTCCTCGCGCTGATGCTCACCGTCGCCGTTCAGCCGATCCCGACCTGGTTGCGCAAGAGAGGATTTCCCCGCTGGGCCGCCTTCGTGACGACGGTGCTCCTCGTCTACGGGATCCTCATCGGATTGTTCGCGGCGCTGGTGTTCTCGGTCGCGCGCCTGGCGTCGATACTCCCCCAGTACGACGACAAGTTCGACGACCTCGTCACCAGCTTCCAGAACTTCCTCACCAGTCACGGCGTGAGCCACGACAAGGTGCAGGACATGATCTCCCACGTCGACACCAGCAAGGTCGTGAGCGCGGTGACCGACGTTCTGGCCAGCACGTTCAGTGTCGCCTCGGCACTGATCCTGGTGCTTGCCCTGCTGCTGTTCATGGCGGCGGACTCGGTCGGCTTCGACGACCGGATGAACATCCTGGACCGGATGCGTCCCGACATCGCATCGGCCTTCCGTTCCTTTTCCCAGGGCACGCGCAGCTACCTCTGGGTGTCGACGGTCTTCGGGCTCATCGTCGCCGTCCTCGACAGCGTGGCCCTCGCCCTGCTCTCCATCCCGCTCCCCATCCTCTGGGGCCTGTTGTCGTTCATCACCAACTACATCCCGAACGTCGGCTTCATCATCGGTCTCGTCCCACCCGCACTGCTGGGTCTGCTCGACGGCGGGGTCAGCAAGATGCTGATCGTCATCGTCGTCTACAGCGCCATCAACGTCGTCATCCAGTCGGTGATCCAGCCGAAGTTCGTCGGCGACGCGGTGGGACTCTCCACCACCCTGACGTTTCTGTCCCTGCTCTTCTGGGCCTGGGCGATCGGACCGTTGGGCGCGATCCTCGCGGTACCGCTGACACTGCTCGGCAAGGCCCTGCTCATCGACATCGATCCCGCGACCCGCTGGGCGGACGTGCTGCTGTCGTCGGGCGGAAAGCCGAACGACACGGACTCGCCCGATGACGAGGCACCCGACGGCGACGGCGCCGAGCCCACGAAGACCCCGGACGCGGAGCGCGAGGATCCACCTCGCGGTTCCACTCCGGACGTCACACTGAAGCCGGAAACGTGAGGCGGGCTACGCACCGCGCCGATCATTGGGTAGATTGCCTTTCGACCCCAATCTGACCACAACCGTTTACAGATAGGTTCCGCACCGCTCATGGACATGAACTGGTCTCCGGACGACGCTGCGTTTCGCGACGAGGTCCGCGCGTTCCTCGACGAGAAACTGACCCCCGACCTACGCGCGGCGGGCACGCTGCGCACCAGCGTCTACTCCGACCACGAGGCCTCGATGGAGTGGCAGGCGATCCTGCACGAGCGTGGCTGGGCCGCTCCCGCGTGGCCGGTGCAGTACGGCGGGTGCGACTGGTCGCAGTCCCAGCACTACATCTTCAGCCGTGAGTCGATCCTCGCCGGCGCACCCTCGCTGTCGCCGATGGGCATCCGCATGGTGTCGCACGCGATCATGGCGTTCGGCACCGACGAACAGAAGAACTTCTTCCTGCCCGGCATCCTCGACGGCAGCGTGTTCTTCTGCCAGGGCTACTCCGAACCCGAGTCCGGCTCCGACCTCGCGTCGCTGTCGATGGCCGCGGTCGACGACGGCGACGACCTCGTCGTCACCGGTTCGAAGATCTGGACCACGCACGCCTCGGAGGCGAACTGGATCTTCTGCCTGGTGCGCACGTCGCGCCAGGAGCGCAAGCAGCAGGGCATCACGTTCGTCCTCATCGACATGAACTCGCCGGGTATCGAGGTACAGAACCTGGTGTTCGCGTCCGGCGAGCAGGTCCAGGCGCAGGTCTTCTTCGACGGTGTGCGCGTCCCCAAGAAGAACGTCCTCGGCAAGATCGACGACGGTTGGACCGTCGCCAAGTACCTGCTCGTCTTCGAGCGCGGAGGCGGCGCGGCCGCACCGGCGCTGCAGGTCATGGCCGAGCAACTGGGGCGGGACGCGGCATCGGTGACCGCACCGAACGGCGGCCCGTTGTCGGAGGATCCGGCGTTCGCGGCCAAGCTCACCGATCTCCAGGTCCGCGCGAAGATCCTCGAGGTCCTCGAATACCGCGCGCTCGCCGCGATGAGTTCGGGCAAGGACCCCGGTTCCATCGCATCGATGCTGAAGATCCTCGGCACCGAGCTGAGCCAGGAGATCACCACCCTGAGCCTGGAGGCCGCCGGCCCCCACGGACGCGTCTTCCAGCCGCACGCCACCAAGCCGGGCGGACCCATCTTCCAGTACACCCCGCCGACCGACGGCTACGTCAGCGGCGAACCGTGGCAGGCCGTCGCGCCGCTGCACTACTTCAACGACCGCGCGGGCTCGATCTACGCCGGCAGCAACGAAATTCAACGCAACATCCTCGCCAAAGCGGCTCTGGGTCTCTGACGGGTCACAGGAGAAAACTGATGGACTTCACACTCACACCCGAACAGCAACTGCTGTCCGACGGTCTCGGCAAGTTCCTCGACGCACGGTACGACCTGCAGGTCAGCCGCGACGCGGCCAAGGTCGGCGAGGGCTGGCAGCCGAAGATCTGGAAGGCCTTCGTCGAGGACCTCGGCGTCGTCGGCGCCTGCCTGCCCGAGGACATCGGCGGATTCGGCGGCGGCCCGGAGGAACTGATGGTCGTCACCGAGGCGCTCGGGCACGCTCTCGTGGTCGAGCCGTTCGTCGACACGGTGGTGCTCGGCGCGGGTCTCCTCCATGCGACCGGCAACCCGACCGCTCTCGAAGCCGCCGGTCGCATCGCCGAGGGCGAGGCCCTGAGCGCGCTGGCCGCACTCGAAGACGGCTCGGGCGGGGTTCTCTCACGGATCGAGACCAGTGCCGACCGCGACGGTGACGCCTGGGTGCTCAACGGCACCAAGGCTGTCGTCACCACTGCGCCGCTCGCCGACTACCTCATCGTCAGCGCCCGCACCGCAGGCGAACCCCACGACCCCGCCGGGGTCTCGCTGTTCCTCGTCGACCTCGCCGATGGTGGCCCGAAGGGTCTCGAGCTGCACAGGCTGCGCACCATCGACGACCGCCAGGCGGCCGACATCACGTTCACCGACGTGCGCCTGCCCGCCGACGCGCTCATCGCCGACGAGAATGCGATCGAGATCCTCGAGAAGGCCTGGGACACCGCGACCGCCGCGGTGGTCTCCGAGGCCGTGGGCCTGATGCGCAAGGTGTTCACCGACACCGTCGAATACTCCAAGCAGCGCGAGCAGTTCGGCGTGCCCATCGGCAGTTTCCAGGTGTTGCAGCACCGCATGGTCGACATGCACCTCGAACTCGAGCAGTCGGTCGCCGCACAGTATTTCGCGATCCTGTCCCTCGACGGCTCCCCGGCCGAGCGTGCGGCGGCGGTCTCGGCCGCCAAAGCCACGATCAGTCGCGCCGCCCGGTTCATCGGCCAGAACGCGGTGCAGTTGCACGGCGGCATGGGCATGACCGAGGAACTGGCGATCGGTCACTACTTCAAGCGACTGACCGCGATCGAGTACGAATTCGGCACCGCCGACGCCCATCTCGCGCGCTTCGCGACCGCCACCGCGCAGATCGACGCCTGACTCCATCGCAGAATCGCCACCTCCCGCTTCCGGTGGGTGGCGATTCTGCGACCGGGCCCTAGCTGTCGGTCCACACCGGCTTCCGCTTCTGCAGGAACGCCGACATCCCCTCCTGCGCATCGCACGTCATCGCATTGGTCGCCATCGTCTCGCCCATCTCGTCATAGGCGGCGGACTCGTCGAGCTCGATCTGCCGGTAGAACGCCTGCTTGCCGATGGACACGGTCCGGGCACTCGATCCGGCGATCTGCAGAGCCAGTTCACGCACCGAGTCCGCCAGCGCCTCGTCGTCGACGACACCGCTCAGGAGTCCCCACTCGGCGGCGGTCTCGGCATCGATCGCCTCGCCGGTGAGCAACATGTGCATCGCGCGCTTGCGTCCGATCGCGCGGGACAGCGCGACCATCGGCGTCGAGCAGAACAACCCGATGCGGACGCCCGGCGTGCTGAATCGCGCGCTGCGACCGGCCACCGCCAGATCACAGGTCGCGACCAGTTGGCACCCCGCCGCGAACGCCATGCCGGCGACCTCGGCGATGACGGGCGGGCGCACGTCGTGGACCGTCTGCATCAGCTCGGTGCACGTCGCGAAGACAGCGCGCTCGTCGTCGAGCGTTCGGTCGACGAGTTCACCGAGGTCATGCCCGGCGGAGAAGGCGGGCCCGAGCGCGCGGATCACGATCACTCGCACGCGCGGGTCGTCGTCGAAGATCCGCAGCGCGGCGGTGATGGCGCGCATGGTGCTCGTGGACAACGGGTTACGACGCCGCGCATCCCCCAACGTGATCACCCCGAGGGGTTCGGCGATCTCCGTCGACACCGCATCGAGCGCGGTCTGATCTGTCATGTTCGGCTGCCTCTCATCCGTTCTCTGCACTGACGCACGTTCGTCACTCGCGCACCCGGTATCGGTCGCCGACCGCGATGTAGACGGTGTAGCCGATCAGCGCCAGGACGTGCGCGGGGCGCATCCAGTACTCCTTGCGGTGCCGGCCGGGGAGGTTGATCGCTCGCGCCGGCAACCGGGCGAGCAACGGACCCGAAGCGCCGAACACCACCACGATCAGAAGGCCGACCGCACCCAGGCCAGTCAGCACGACCCACTTCGAATCCCACCTGGTGACCTCGCCTGCGGCGTCGATGTGCCCCGCGATCCGGGCCGGACCGGCGACGGCGACCGCCACCCACACCGACGCGAACACGGCTGTGGCGAGTACGAACGCCCATCGCTGCGCGCTCCACGGCGAATCGGTCATGCCATGACGATATGGCAGCCGGCAGGGAATACGGCGCCCCGTCGATCGTTGTGTCTCCTCGTGACCAGTACCGCGCTCTTCGAACCGATCACCCTCCGCGACGTCGCCGTCCCGAACCGGATCTGGCTCGCCCCGATGTGCCAGTACAGCTGCTTCGCCGGCGACGGGGTGCCCACCGACTGGCACCTGACGCACCTCGGCGCCCGAGCGGCCGGCGGCTTCGGACTCATCCTCACCGAAGCGGCGGCCGTGGTACCCGAAGGTCGGATCAGCGCCCATGACGCCGGACTGTGGAACGACGACCAGGCGGCGGCGTGGCGGCGCATCGTCGACTTCGTACATTCCCAGGGTTCGGTCATCGGCACCCAGCTCGCCCACGCGGGCCGCAAGGCATCCACCTATGCGCCGTTCGACGACCGCTCCGGGGCGATCCCGCTCGACGACGGCGGCTGGACGACATTCGGCCCGTCCGACGTCGCCTTCGAGGGACTACCCGCCCCCACCGCGATGACCACGGACCAGATCGCCGAGGTGGTGAACGCATTCGCGCAGGCCGCCCGCCGCGCCGACGACGCCGGCTTCGACGTGGTCGAGATCCACGCGGCACACGGCTACCTGCTCCACCAGTTCCTCTCCCCGCTCTCGAACCAGCGCACCGACGCCTACGGCGGCGACTTCGACGGACGCACCCGGCTGACCCTCGAGGTCGCCGACGCGGTCCGCGCGGTGTGGCCGTCGTCGAAGCCGCTCTTCATCCGCGTCTCCGGCACCGAATGGACCGAGGGTGGGTGGGACGTCGAGGAATCGGCGCGTCTCGCCGCTCTCCTCGCCGGCCGCGGCGTCGACCTCGTGGACGTCTCCTCGGGTGGCAACGTCCTCGCCGACATCCCGGTCGGTCCCGGCTATCAGGTCGATCTCGCCCGCTCGATCCACCGGGAGTCGGGCGTTCCGACCGCGGCCGTCGGCCTCATCACCGAACCCGATCAGGCCGAGAAGATCGCCGGCGACGACGACATCACCGCCGTCTTCTTCGGTCGTGTCGCGCTACGCGAACCGTCGTGGCCGCTGCGCGCCGCGCACGAGCTGGGCATCGAGCGTCGCGAGGCGCCGTATCCCCCGCAGTATCAGCGCGGTTCGTGGCACTGAGCCCGGTCCCCGCTCCCTGAGGAGGCCCGTAGCTTTCGGAGCACGGTCCCCGGTCCCTGAGGAGGCCCGGAGCTTGCGGAGGGCCGTCACGAAGGGTCTCGTCACTCCGACCGCGGCATCACCAGCGCGAGGGACGCCGCGGTCGCCGACTCGATGATCGACGCCAGCGGAGTCCCGGATTCGACGGCTCCGGCGGTCAGCTCCCGGAAGCCACCCCACAGGAAGATCGCGCGCTGACGGTCCATCGGCACCACCCCCGCCGCGGCCATCGCCGGGGTCGAGGTGAGGCCGACGAAGAGTTCGATCCACGCTTCCATCGCCTCGTCCTTGACCGACTGGGCGGCGCTGCCGAGCGCGGGCAATTCGCGAATCCAGCTCAACGTGAGACCCGGATACCGGTCACTCGCTGCGACGTATGACGACACCGCTTGTCGCACTTGCTCGTCGATGGGTGCCTCCGCATCGACGCGTCGGGCGATCTCGGCGATCATGAACGTGTTGGTCACCGTCAGCAGCGCGAAGAAGCATGCCTGCTTGTCGGCGAACTCCTGGTAGAACGACCGCCTCGAAGTCCTCGCGACCCGCACGATGTCGGCGACCGTGGTGTCGCGGTACCCCGCATCGGCGATGCACTCGAGCATCGCGGCGAGCAATCGGTCCCGGGTCGACGCGCCGGCCGGCGAGCTCAGCCAGGGCGCCGGGAGCGGAGCGAGCGGGCCCGGCGTCGCGGGCGGGGCGAGCGGGCCCGATCCAGCAGTCACGTCCTCGAGCATAGGCCCTTGCCCCGGCCGGTACGTGAGCGTACCGTCGGCTGGTACGTGGACGTACCAGCTGACTGCGGCGAGAGGACCCGACGCCCGTGAACACACCGACCCGAAGCGGCGAGGCGGTACTCCCGCCCACCACGTCGATCCCGTCCGCCGTCCAGGGCCTCGGTGCGGTCGTCTCGCGGCGACACTTCTTCCGGTATCTCCACGACCGGCACGGATCGGCCTTCACCGTGAACCTGCCCGTCTTCGGTCCGACAGTCGTCATCTCCGACGCCGCGATGGCGCGCGAGTTGTTCACGTCGGGCGACAAGGTCGAGAACGTCCAGCCCAACCTCGGCCGCATCCTGGGCACCGGATCGATGTTCGCACTGGAGGGCGCCCGACACCGCGCCCGACGCAAGCTGCTCACCCCGCCGTTGCACGGCAAGCCGATTCGGTCCTACGA
This sequence comes from Gordonia sp. PvP123, assembly GCF_040547295.1. Classification (NCBI taxonomy): domain Bacteria; kingdom Bacillati; phylum Actinomycetota; class Actinomycetes; order Mycobacteriales; family Gordoniaceae; genus Gordonia; species Gordonia sp. PvP123. The sequence continues at coordinate 278,554 of NZ_JBEPPN010000007.1, forward strand.
GCAGATCGTGGTCGACGAGGTCCGCGCCGAAACCGCTGACTGGCGCCACGGGGTCGAGTTCGCCTGCATCGAACCGATGATGCGCATCACCCTGAACGTGATCCTTCGCGCCGTCTTCGGCGCTGAGGGGAACGATCTCGACCGGCTCCGCGACATGATCCCCCCGATGGTGACCGTCGGGTCGCGCGCCGCGACGGTACCCCCGCTCCCCCGTCTCCTCCGGCCGGTCGACCCCAATCACCGGTACGCGCGCCGCAATGTCGAATACCGCCACTACGTGGGCGGCCTGATCACCAAGGCGCGCAACGATTCCCGCCTGGACGAACGCACCGACATCCTCGCGATCATGCTCCGCAGCACCTACGACGACGGCAGCCCGATGAGCGACGACGAGATCGCCGAGGAACTGCTCACCATGCTCGCCGCCGGACACGAGACCACGGCCACGACCCTCGCGTGGGCGCTCGAGCGACTGCGGCGCCACCCCGAGGTGTTGCGCCGGCTCGTGGCCGAAGTGGACGCCGGCGGACACGACTACCGCCACGCCACGATCCTGGAGGTCCAGCGAAGCCGACCCGTCATCGACTTCGCCGGCCGGCATGTGGTCGCCGATCATCTCGATCTCGGCGAGTGGCGGATCCCGAAGGGATACAACGTGCTCGTCTCGATCGCCCTCCTCCACGACGACAGCCGCGAATTCGCCCGGCCCGAGCGCTTCGACCCGACCCGCTTCCTGGGCACCAAGCCCTCGTCGGCGTGGCTGCCGTTCGGCGGCGGGACCCGGCGGTGCATCGGGGCGGCGTTCGCCACCATGGAGATGGACGTGACGCTGCGGACGCTGCTGGAGGACCACGAGCTGCTGCCGACCGCCGAACGGTCCGAACGCTGGTTCTCGCGCGGAGTGGCCTATGCCCCGTCTCGCGGCGGGCGGATCGCGGTCTTACCACGCTGAGCCCCGCCTGACGCCGTCTCGAACGTGACGGGTCCCACTTTCTCCCTGTGACCTTCGTCATCGAACGCGGCCGAACACGCGTGCTCGAGAACCCCCACGGAATTGCGGGATGCGCTGGGAATTCGCCGCAAAGCTAACAGCGTTATCCGGACGTTATCCGAACCCCGCAGGTCACGGCGTCGACGTGACCCAGCCGTTACCGAACCCGTATGGTCGCCCACGGTCCGAGATCAACTGTCCTGCCAACCCCGGGGCAGTGAGGAGGAACGAAGACCATGCGTATGACCAAGACCCACATGACCAAGCTCGTCGCCCGCGCCGCGATCGTCGGTGCACTGACCGCCGCCCCCTTCGGGATGCTGGCGTCCACCGCACATGCGGCAGGCGGCAACTGGGACGCGGTCGCTCAGTGCGAGAGCGGCGGCAACTGGGCCACCAACACCGGCAACGGATACTACGGCGGCCTCCAGTTCTCGATGAGCACCTGGCAGGCCAACGGCGGAACCGGCAACCCGGCAGACGCCTCCCGTGAGGAGCAGATCCGCGTCGCGGAGAACGTGCTCGCTTCGCAGGGCGCCGGAGCCTGGCCGACGTGCGGCGCCAACCTCTGACGCACGCACCGGCGCAGCATGCGCCGTGAGGCCGTGCAGTCGTTGACACGACGAGGCCGGCGGGTCCATCCAGGACTCGCCGGCCTCGTTGCGTCTGACGCCGCCTACGGTTCTGACGCTGCCTACGGCGTGGGTGCGGCGTCGTCCCCGCTGTCCCCGACAGTCGTGTCCAGCGCGCTCACCGCGATGCCATACGGCAGGAATCGCACGTTGCGGCGTGGATCGGTGTTGCTCTTGTTGGCGCGCAACGCGTCGAGTTCGGTGGCGTAGACCTGCTCGACCCGGGCACCGCCGTCGTCCTCGACGACGAAGACCGCCCAGACACCGGAGCCGGCCTCGCCGGTGGTCTCTTCGCGCGGCTTGGTGCGCGTGCGCCCGCGGGCGGCCTCGTCGAAGAACATCGAGAAGGCCGCCGGCCCGGCCTGCCCCTCGAAGAGCTTGCCGAACACGTCACGCAATCCGTCCCCGGCCTCCCGTGCGAACCGGTCGAAGTCCTCGGGGCCGAAGTTGAATGAGCCGCCGAAGCCGCTGTTGTCGCTCATGATGTTCCCTTCCTCCGGCGCCCTGACGGGCCGCCGGCCAACTCAGCCCAGTCTCCTCACAAATCCGCGGCTTCGCCACCCGCGTTCTCGGTCTCGTCGAGCCGCTGATGCAGTCGGGCACGAACGTCATCGGCCGAATAGGACTTCCGTTGCCGTTGATCCCGCGCGACCATCACCCCGCCGGTGGCCACCCCGACCGCGCCCGCCAATCCCAGCCATTTCCAGAGGTTCCTCATGCGGGCAGGATAGGTCGCTCGGCCCGGGGACGCATTAGCCTTCATTCGTGCCCACCAGCAGAATTCTCTTCGGCCGAGACCGCGCCGACGCCGGCATCTCGTTGACCGACGCACTCGACGCCACCCGCACCGGCGACATCTGGCTCTTCCGTGGTCATTCCGGGCCCGACCGGGCCATCCGCACGCTGACCAATGCGCCGGTGAACCACGTGGCGATGGCGGTGTGCATCGACGATCTGCCCCCACTGCTCTGGCACGCCGAGCTCGGCGATCGCCTGACCGATGTGTGGACCGGATCGAACCATCGCGGCGTTCAGTTGCACGACGCGCGAGAAGCCGTCGAGCAATGGATGATCCGCTACAAGCAGGCGTGCTGGTTCCGTCAGCTCACTCCGGAGGTCACCCTCGATCAGGAGAACGCTCTGCTCAAGGTGATCGCCGAACTCGACGGGACACCGTTCCCGACGACCGCACGCCTGGCCGGACGGTGGTTTCGTGGCCGGGTGCCCAACTCGATCGATCTCGTCCGGGGCATCCCCTACCTCGACCGCAAGGTCCGTCAACGACGCGATGAACGGCAGCAGCGCCGCAACCGCACCACCGACGGCGCCGGACTCGAAGCCGCCTACTGCGCCGAGGTGGTGGCGATCACCTACCGCGAGATGGGCATCCTCGATACGTCGAAGGATTCCAACTGGTTCGACCCCGGGCGATTCTGGAGCGGCGACGATCTCCCCCTCCACGCGCCGCATGACCTCACCCCGGAAGTCGGGGTCCGGCTCGACTGACCTCTGCGCGCGGGCGCCGGTCATCCGCCCCCGAACGCCTCATCCGGCACCGAACGCCCGGAGCGCCGCCTCGACCAATGCGTCGGCATACGCCGGGGTCAGCGGTCCGCTGCGGTGTAACCACCGTTGGAACAGTGGGGCGTAGAGCATCTCGAGGAACAGGTCGAGGTCGGTTCCGGGCGGCAGCTGACCGTCGCGCTCGGCAACACGGAGTCGAGCCTTCTTGGCATCGTCCAACGGTCGCGACAGCTTCTCCCGGTACTCCGTCGCGAGGTCGGCGTCGTTCGCGATCTCGGTGTTGACCGCCCGGATCAGCCGGTCGAAGGACGGATCGCCGAACTCCGCGACCGTCGCTCGCACGACCTGCTTCAGGTCGGCCTCGAGATCCCCGGTGTCCGGCAGGACGACCGACTGTCCGTCGGCATCTTCGCTCAGGGCCAGCACGGCCGCGAAGACGACCGCACTCTTCGACGGCCACCGCCGATAGATCGTCTGCTTGCCGACGCCGGCACGGGCAGCGATCGCCTCGACGGTGACCTTGTCGTACGGCTCTTCGACGACGAGGGCCCGGGTCGCCTCGAGAATCGCCTGGCGAGACCGCTCCTTTCGACGTGAGTGGTCCGGTCCGGCGTCGTTCCTCATGTCGCCAGGCTAGTACACGAAACGAGACGGTCCGTCTTGACACCCGACGCCGGGACGTCTAACTTACTTTCGAGACGGAACGTTCCGTTTACTTGAGGAGGCGACCATGTCAACCCCACGGGTCTGGTTCATCACCGGTGCGTCCCGCGGACTCGGGCGAGCGTTCGCCGAGGCGGCCCTCGCCGCCGGCGATCGTGTCGTTGCCGTCGCCCGCGACGTGGATCCGCTGGCGCCGCTGGTCGAGCGATACCCCCAGCACCTGCGCCCGCTGTCGCTGGACGTCACGGACCGGCAGGCCGTGTTCGACGGTGTCGAGAAGGCGGTTGGCGCTTTCGGCCATCTGGACATCGTCGTCAACAATGCAGGCGGAATGCTCTACGGGATGGTCGAGGAAGCCTCCGAAGCGCAGATCCGGGCGCATCTCGACCTGAACTTCTTCGGAGCCGTCTGGGTCGCGCAGGCGGTGCTGCCCCACCTGCGCGCCCGCGGCGGCGGACGCCTGCTGCAGGTCACGTCGATGGGCTCCGGCGGTGGGATGGCCACCGTCGGCTATTACGGAGCCGGCAAGGCGGCGCTCGACTCGGTCAGCGAGGCGCTGGCGATGGAGGTCGAGCAGTTCGGCGTCAAGGTCACCATCGTGCAGATGGGCGGCTACGACACCGGGTTGTTCACCACCGGGACGACCACCACCGAGCCGATGTCGCAGTATCAGGATCTGCGCACCGGGATGGAGGAGTCCTGGGGTGACGACGCCGGGCCGTCACCGGCCACCGCCGCGCCGGTCATCCTGCAACTCGTGGCGCTCCCCGACCCGCCTCGACGGCTGATCCTCGGGAGCCAGTCGTACGATCACGTGCTGGAGATGGACCGGGCGCGTGCGGAGAACTATCGGGCATGGGAGCACCTCAGCCGACAAGCGCCCGGCTGAGGCACCCCGCAACTTCCTCCAACTAGATTGTCATCGCTTCGCGCACAGCGGTTTCCGCAGTCGAACCGCCGTCACCCGACGACGTCACACGCCCGCTCTCCAGCACGTAGTACCGCTGCGCCGCCTCGAGGGCGAAACCGATGTGCTGCTCGACGAGGAGCACTCCCAGTCCGCCGCGCTCGGTGAGCGTGGTGATGGTCTGCTCGATCTCGGCGACGACCGAGGGCTGAATGCCCTCGGTCGGCTCGTCGAGGATCAGCATCCGCGGTTCGGTGATGAGAGCGCGAGCGATCGCCAGCTGTTGACGCTGGCCCCCGGACAGCAGGCCGGCGCGTCGTCCCAGCAATTCCTTGAGTGCCGGGAACATGTCCAGCATCTCGGCAACCAGCTCCTTGCCACGTTTACGACCGTCCGCCACGACCTGCAGATTCTCGGCAGTCGTGAGGTGACCGAAACTCTGCTGCCCCTGCGGCACATACGCGATGCCGTGCCCCACGCGGGCGCTGGGTCGCGCCCGGGTGATGTCGATGCCGTCGAACGTGATCGTGCCCTTGGTGGTCTTGACGAGCCCGACAGCTGCGCGCAACAGAGTGGTCTTCCCCGCTCCGTTGTGTCCCATCACCGCGACGACGCCGTCGGTGGGTACCTCGATGTCGACCCCGTGGATCACCTCGGTGCGCCCGTAGCCCGCATGGATCCCGGAGAGTTTCAGCATCATTCAGCCCCTGTCCTGAGTCGATGGCGTGGAGAGTCCGGCGGTGTCGGTCTCGGCGGCGATCTCCTCGAGTTCCTCACCGCCCGCGGCGGTTCCGAGGTACACCTCCTGGACCTTCGGATTGGCCTGGACCTCGGCGACCGTGCCCTCGGCGAGCACCCGCCCGCGGGCGAGCACCGTGACCGAGGTCGCGAAGGACCGCATGAAGTCCATGTCGTGTTCGACGACCACCACCGTGCGCTCACCCCCGATGCGACGCAACAGGTTCCCGGTCTCCTCCCGCTCCTCGTGACTCATGCCCGCCACCGGCTCGTCCAGCAGCAGCACGGAGGCGTTCTGTACCAGCAGCATCCCGATCTCGAGCCACTGTTTCTGCCCGTGGGCGAGCACCCCGGCCGGCGTCTCGGCCAGATGCTGCAGGCCGATGGTCTCGAGCGCCTCCGCGATCGAGTCCGGGATCTGAGCCGGCCGTCGCCGGAGCATCGTCCACACCGACCGCCCCGCGCCCGCGGCGATGTCGAGGTTCTGCAGCACGCTGAGTTCCTCGAAGACGCTGGCGGTCTGGAACGTTCGGCCCACACCGAGACGCGCGATCTGGTGCACTTTCTTGCCGACGAGTTCGACCCCGGACTTCTGGATCGACCCGGTCGGCTTCACCAGTCCGGTGATCGCGTCGATGATCGTGGTCTTGCCGGCCCCGTTCGGCCCGATCAGGAACCGCAGATCACCCTGCAGCAGAGTCAGATCGACGTCGGAGACCGCCTTGAAGCCGTCGAACTCCACACTGAGACCGCGCACCTGGAGGTAGTCGCTGTCCATCCCGGCGTTGCCACCGGCGACGGGCAGGTGCTCGACGACCGTCGATTCCGCTTCGGTCATGACGACGCTCCTACCTTGCTGACGGTGTGTTCATCGATGTCACCGGTCGGCGACGAGTCCGGGGCTCTCCGCCGCCGCCACTTGATCAATGCCCCGAGTCCGGCCAGACCGGCCGGGAAGAAGCCCACGACCACGATGAACAGGATGCCCTGGGCGTAGGTCCACCCGGACGGGAAGTTCTCCGACAGACTGGTCTGCGCCCAGGCCACCGCGATGGCGCCGAGCACCGGGCCGAGAAGCGTTGTGCGCCCGCCGATCGCGACGCCGATCAGGAAGGCGATCGAGGGCACGATCCCGACGTCCGCGGGTGAGATGATGCCGACGATGGGAACGAACATGGCGCCCGCGATGCTCGCGAACAGCGCCGCGATCGCGTAGGCGACGACCTTGGTGTTGGCCGGGTCGTAACCGAGGAATCGGACCCGCTCCTCCTGGTCGCGGACGGCGACCAGCAGTTCGCCGTACCGGCTGTACATCAGCTGTCGCGTGATGGCCACGACGGCGAGCAGGATGGCCGCGGTGATGAAGAACAGCAGCTGCCGGTTCACCGGGTCGTTCAGGGCCAGGCCGAAGAAGCTGCGAAATCGGTTGAGCCCGTTGCTGCCACCGGTGGTCTGCTGACCGATGAGCAGGATCGCGAAGGCCGCGGCGAGCGCCTGCGACAGAATAGCGAAGTAGGCGCCCTTGACCCGCCGTTTGAAGACACCCAGACCCAGCAGGATCGCGAGGAACGTGGGCACCAGCAGGATGCCCAGGATCGTCACCACCGGTGAGGCGAACGGCTTCCAGTACCCGGGCAGGTCGCTGATCCCGGCGATCTGCATGAAATCGGGCACGTCGTCGCCGCGCAGTTCGGCGTCGGAGATCTTCAGGTGCATCGCCATGATGTACGCACCGAGACCGAAGTACACGCCCTGCCCGAGGGTGAGCATGCCGCCACGCCCCCAGGCCAGGCCGATACCGACCGCGACGATGCCGAAGCACAGGAACTTGCCGAGCAGATTGAGGCGGAAGTCCGACAGGACGGCGGGCGCGACCGCGAAGAGCAGGATCGCCGCGAATCCGAACCCCGCCCAGACCTTCCACGAAGCGCTGAAATAGTCCTTCACACAAGACTCCTCGACTGGACCGTGAACAACCCCTGCGGCCGGATCTGCAGGAAGATCACGATGATGACGAACACGGCGACCTTCGCCACCGACGCCGTCGTGTTGTATTCGATGAACGAGTTCAGGACGCCGAGGGCGATGGCCGCGATGACCGCGCCCTTGATCTGGCCCAGGCCGCCGATGACGACCACCAGGAACGCGTCGATCAGATAGGTCATCCCGGTGTTCGAACTGGTGGAGCCGATCAGGGTCAGTGCCACACCGGCGACGCCGGCGAGCCCCGAGCCGATGAAGAACGTCGTGATGTCGGTACGGCGGCTGGAGATCCCGCTCGTCTCGGCCAGATCGCGATGCTGGACGACCGCGCGGATCCGCCGTCCCATCGGCGTGTACTTCATGGTGACCGCGATCGCGGTCACGGCCACGATGGCCAGCAACATGATGAACAGGCGCGTCTTGGGGACGACCGCACCGAGGATGTCGACGCCACCGGACAACCACGACGGCGCCACCACGTCGACCGCCGGTGCGCCGAAGATGTCCCGGGCCAGCTGCTGGAGGATGAGTCCCACGCCGAACGTCACGAGAAGTGTGTCCAGCGGCCGGTCGTACATCCGCTTGATCAGCGTGACCTCGAGCAGGACCCCCATCAGACCACCGACGAGAAACCCGATGACGAGCGAGACGAGCAGGGACACCCCGGCATCGGAGATCAAGTACTCCTGCACCGTGTACGCGGTGTAGGACCCGGCCATGATGAACGACCCGTGGGCCATGTTGATGACGCCCATCTGCCCGAAGGTCAGGGACAGGCCGAGAGCTGCGAGGAGCAGAATCGAACCGAGGCTGAGCCCGGTGAAGAGCTGCCCGATAACGGTTTCCACGTGTCTATCCGTTCGTCGGCGGCGGGTGCCGCGTTCGCCAGGAGGGACCGTGCGCGACCCGTCCCGCGTCAGGTGGACGCGGGACGGGTCGTCGACGGTGTCAGTTGCTCAGGCCCTCGGCCCACGGGTACGACTTCAGGTAGGGGTCCGGTTCGATCGGCTGACCCGAGTCCCACACCGTGTAGATCAGTCCGTCGCCGCGGATCTCACCGATCCGAGCGGTCTTGGTGATGTGGTTGTTCTCGCCGTCGATCGTGACAAGACCCTCGGGAGCGTCGAAAGTGACGCCGCCGGCGGCTTTCTGGACATCCGCGACGGCAAAGGACTGGGCCTTCTCGACGGAGTTCTTCCACAGATACACCGAGACGTAGGCGGCTTCCATCGGGTCGGAGGTCGGCTTGTTCGCGCCGTAGGCGGCCTTGTAGTCACGGACGAACGACACGTTCGCCGGGTTGTCGACGGTCTGGTAGTAGTCCCACGCGACCAGCTGGCCCTCGATGTTGTCCACACCGATGCCGCCCACCTCCTCCTCGGCGATCGACACCGAGACGACGGGCATGGCCTGCGGGGTGAGCCCGACGTTCTTGTACTCACGGAAGAACGCCACGTTGGAATCGCCGTTGAGAGTGTTGAACACGGCGTCGGCGTCGGCGGTGCGGACCTTGTTGACGATGGTCGAGAAGTCCGTCGAACCGAGCGGGGTGTAGTCCTCGCCCTTGATCTCGATACCGTTGGCCTCGGCGTACGCCTTGATGACCCGGTTGGCGGTCTGCGGGAACACGTAGTCGCTACCGACCAGGTAGAGCGACTTCACGCCCTCCTCTTTCAGGTACTCGAGCGCCGGCACGATCTGCTGATTCGTCGTCGCGCCGGTGTAGAAGATGTTCGGCGACGACTCGAGCCCCTCGTACTGCACCGGGTAGTAGAGCAGGGAGTTGTTGTCCTCGAAGACGGGCAGCATGGCCTTGCGGCTCGACGAGGTCCAGCCGCCGAACACCGCTGCGACGCAGTCGCTGGAGATCAGCTTCTCGGCCTTCTCGGCGAAGATCGTCGGTTCGGAGGCGCCGTCCTCGCCGATGAGCTGCACCTGCTTGCCCAGGACACCGCCGTTGTCGTTGATCTGATCGACGGCGAGCTTGATCGAGTCACGAACGGTGACCTCGGAGATCGCCATCGTTCCCGACAGCGAGTTCAGCGACCCGACCTTGATGGTGTCGCCGGAGGTGTCGACGCACGATTGCGCATTCGACGCCGATTCCTCGCTGGCCGAGCTGCCGCAGGCACTGAGGACCAGTGCCACCGCGGAGAGGGCCGCGGGGACGAGAATGCCGTACCGCCGCCGGCGTGACCGGGTGGTGGTGGGCGGCGGGGTGTCGGCCGGCAGGGAGCCGGACGGCAACGGAACAGACGGCATCGGCGGAGCCTTTCTCACTACGTCACTGGTCCACTCAGGTGGGGGCACGACGAACACGCGGCTGTCACCGCTTGACCCCCGATGAGATACGCGCCGCAACAAAGCTTGCGATCTGGCGTATGGGGGGTAAACGTATTTTGACTTTGTTACACCGGCGTGACGTGAGATGAATTCGATGTTTCTGCTTCCGGACGCGTCACCGCAGCCGAGTTCCGCTGAATCCCGTTGGCCTCATTGACGATTCAGAGAGGCCCAGTTTGACACAAGGACCCACAGGCGCTAGTGGGCGAATGAGGCCTCGACGTCGGCGCGGGTACGCTCGGGGTCGGATCCGAGCTCATATCGCGGAAGAGTGTGCGGCACAGTGGTCCCCCGCGCCACGCGGCGGCGCGCGGCCGCGAACTCCGGCGCCTCCCCCATCGTGAGATGCGCCGAGTTGATGATGCTCCACACCGCACTCCGGCGCGCACGCCGCTCGATCGGATTGGGCGCCCGATACATGATCAGCTGTTTCGCCCAGCGCGGCATCGTGTCACGGATCGCCCAGTCCACGGCACCCTGGGCCGGGTTGCGCACATTCAGCCCGGTCGCCATCGCATTGCCGTGCGTCAGAGCCAGTTTCGGCAGATACTCCTCGAGACAGGTGAGAGTGTCGGCCTTGGTCGTCGGCAGATCGGTACCACCGAGCGCATGGCCGACCCGGACGAATTCCCGGTAGTAGGCGTCGAGCTCGCCTCCGCGCAGCGGCTGCGGGTGGTAGATCTCGTGTGCGGTCGCGATGCCCCAGACCACCGTCGCGTAGTTCCACCGCAACCAGGACGGGTCGTCGGCGTCGTAGGCCGCACCGTCGGGGCGGACGCCCTTGATGGTGTGGTGCATCGCGCGAACCGTTCGTGCCAAACGTTCGGCGGACTCGGTGGACCCGTATGCGGTTCCCATGAAAAATGCCAGCGAGTGCCCGAGCCTGGTCATGGCACCGTCGGGATCGATGGACAGGGTCGGGGTACCGTCCTCGCGTCGCCGGACCAGCCGCGAATGGTGTACGCCCATCCAGAAGATGCTCGGGTCCAGACGTTCGAGGTACGACGCGCACTGGAGACCGAAGATGAGTGCCGGGGTGTGCGAGTGGACGTACCAGGTCGCGCTGTCCGGCCCGAACCAACCGGGGTCCCCGGCGGGATTCTCGAAGTCCATTCCGCGGAAGAACTTCGCACGGACGCGGGCGTCGAACTTGCCGTTGAGCCAGGACCCGACGAACTCGTGCGGGAGCCGGACGGGGACCCGGTCGGTGGACGGCAGCCGGAGGGGAGCCAGGGACACAGTCATCTACAGACCTTCCGCTCGGGCCGACCATCGGTCACCGTCGTGTCCAGACTAGTCCTTTGGCTACGGGTGTGACCAGATCCGGTACGGCCGGGTCACCGCCGACTATGGTGAGACGATGTCATCACCGACCCGCTGGGCGGGCGTACCGCTCGCGGACCGCCGCGCAGAGCGCAGATCCGACCTGATCGCGGCCGCCTTCGACATCTTCGGGGGCGTCGGCGTCGAGTCCGAGCTGTCGGTCCGCTCCGTGTGCCGGCACTGCGGCTTCAACACCCGATACTTCTACGAGAGCTTCGCCGACACCGATGAGCTGCTCGGAGCCGTCTACGACGCCACCGCCGCAGAGCTCGGCGCGGTGGTCATGGCGGCGATGGCCGACGCAGAGCCCGCGGTCCGGTCACGCACTCGGGCGGGTATCCGCGCGGTCCTCGGGCACGCATCCTCCGACCCCCGCCGCGGTCGCGTGTTGTTCACCGCGGGGGTGACCAATCCTGTTCTCGCCCAACGGCGCGCCGAGGCCCAGGCGATGCTGCGCGACATGGCGTTCGCCGAGGCCGACGCCCTGGACACCGATCGGCTCACCAGCCGGGTACGAGCCGCCGTCTTCACCGGCGCCATGGCCGAGCTGGTGCAGCAGTTCTTGGCCGGCAGCCTGGGCGACGACCTCGACCGCGTCGTCGACGAGGCGATGGCCACCCTGCTACCCACCCGGACCTCGTAGCGGCAATCCGCGCCGTGGACGCACTGTCGCTATGGGATCGAGGTTCCGAGGCGTGTCATGAGACCACGATCGAGGGCACGGATCATGATGAGGCACCCGAGTCCGGACAGGACCAGCCCGGTCGCGAAGATCGCTGGGAACCCGAAGAGATCGCCCACGATGCCCGCGGCGAATCCGGCCGCGCCCTGCACTCCGACCACCGCGCAGGCGAACAACGTGTAATCGCTGCCCTCATACCCCTTTTGGCAGGCGTCCATCATCAGCGTGAACACCGCGACCGTCGCCGCCCCGCCCAGGATGTGTTCGGCGAGACTGGCCGTGACCACGAGCCAGAAGCCGCCGACCCCCATCGACGCCACCAGATACAGGCCGAGACTGAGCGTCTGGGTGACTCCGCCGACGAGCAGCGCGTGCCGCCGACCGTAGGTGTAGGCGAGCCACCCGCCCAGCGCCGCCCCGCCGAGTGCCCCGGCCGACGACAGCGCACCTTCGACAAGCGCGATTTGCCCCAGGGTGAGCCCGATGTCGGACATGAACGGGCCGACCAGAGCCGATGCCATCGAGTTGCCGAACTTGAAGGCGCCGACGACGAGGATGAAGCCGATCACGCCGGGGCGTCGGAGCCGCGACGCCCACCCCGTCAGCAGCAAGGCAGGTGACACCGACCTCGGCTGCCCGGGCGTCGCATCACCCCGGCGCGGCCCGGGGTCACGGGCGAGGAACCACACCCCGACGGTGACCGCGAACAGCAGCACCGACATCACGACGAAGAGAGCACGCCACCCGGCGAGGGAGAACAACCAGAGAAGTCCGCCGCCGCCGGCGATCATGCCGATCCGATAGGCGCCCACCTGGATTCCGTTGCCCAGACCACGCTGCCGCGGCTCGAGCATCGACACGGCGAGACCGTCGGTCGCGATGTCCTGCGTCGCCGAGAGCAGGTTGATGACGGCGATTCCCACCAGCAGCCAGACCAGGGTCCCGGACAGGTCGAGGCACGCGAGGACGAGCGCGACGACCGCCGACGACAACTGCAGCGTGAGCAGCCATCTGCGTCGGGTGCCGTAGGCGTCGACGTAGGGCGCCCAGAGAAACTTCAGACCCCACGGCGCGAACAGCAATCCGTAGAGGCTGATCTGGGTCAGCGAGTAACCTTCCTCACGAAGGATGACGGGTATCGCCTGACTGAAGAACCCGTAGGGCAGACCCTGCGCGAAGTACAGCACCGTGAGCAGTACCAGGGTGCCGACCGCGAGCCGGCCGGCGCGCGGAGTCGACATGGACCGCGGAGTCGACATGAGTGACATCATGCCTCACCGGAGCGTGACGGTGACTGTCACACGATGCGCCTCGCACGCGCGTCAGCGCGAGCCCGTGGCGCGCGAGGCGATGCCGTCGAGGATCAGCTGCAACCCGAAGTCCTCCTCGTCGGCCTCGCCGCCCGCGCTCTGCATCGCCGCGAACAGGTACGGGAACTGGGCGGGATCGGCGAGACCGGCCAGCACCTGCTCGAAATCCGACTCCACGTCGGTACCCGTCGCCCGAAGCATCTCGATCTCCAGCCGAGTCGCCGACAGCACGTACTGTGCGAGCAGGCCGAGGATCTCGAGTTTGTCCTCACCGGGCAGGTCGAAGTCCTTCAGGATCTCGAAACCCGCTTCCATCCAACGCATTCGACGTGGCCCCGGCACCGCGACCGTCAGCGGCAGTTCGAGGAACCAGGGTCGCTGCACCATGCCGTCGATCTGCGCCCGCGTCCACGCCGCCAGATCCTCGCGCCACGCCCCCCGGCGCGGCGGTAACGAGAGTTGGCCTGCCACCGCATCCACCATGAGACTCAGCAGTTGAGCCTTGCCGGACACATGGCGATACAGGGCCATGGCCGAACAGCCCAGCGCCTCGCCGACGCGTGCCATCGAGACCGCGTCGAGCCCTTCCCTGTCCGCGATACCGATCGCCGCGTCGACGATCTGATCGAGATCGAGAGCCGGTTTGGGACCACGGGTGCCCGCCTTACCTCCTGTCCACAGCCGTCGCAGCGTCTCGTCCCCACCGACTGCCATTCGCGATCCTCCTTGCCGCGACCCTTGCCGTCGCACATAACTGCGTCTAGTGTACGCAGTTACTGTCATAAACAGTTTTGGACATAAACAGATTGGAGTCCGGCCATGCCCGGTCGAGATCGTTCGTCACCCATCGCCGTCGAGGCAGTCGGCCTCACCAAATCCCTGGGCCGCGGGGACAACCGTGTGCCCGTTCTCCGTGGACTCGACCTCGAAGTCGCGGCGGGCGAGGTCGTCGCCCTCCTCGGCCCGAACGGGGCAGGCAAGACCACCACGGTGCGCATCCTGTCCACGCTCACCCGCCCGGACGGCGGGACCGCCCGCGTGGGTGGCTTCGACGTGGCCACCCAGCGTCGCCGGGTTCGCGAGATCATCAGTCTCACCGGCCAATACGCTGCCGTCGACGACAAACTCACCGGCCGCGAGAACCTCACCATGATGGGCCGGCTGGCCCATCATCGGCGGCCGACCGTCGATTCCCGGGTCGACGAACTGCTGATCGCGTTCGATCTCACCGATGCCGCCGACCGGCTGGTCTCGACCTACTCCGGCGGCATGCGCCGCCGTCTCGACCTCGCCGCAGGTCTGCTGGACCGGCCAGTGGTGCTCTTCCTCGACGAACCGACCACCGGCCTGGACCCCCGCAGCCGCCAGATGCTGTGGCAGGTCATCGACGACGTGGTCGCCCAGGGAACGGCGGTCCTGCTGACCACGCAGTATCTCGAGGAAGCCGACCGCCTGGCCGACCGCGTCGCTCTCATCAGCGGCGGCCGGATCGGGACCGCCGGCACGCCGGACGAGTTGAAACGCCGCGTCGGCGAGGCAGCACTCGAGTTCGTCGTGCCGACCCCGGCCGAGGCAGCGGCGCTCGCCCACGATCTCGCGGGATTCCGGCCGTCGGTGCAGGCGAACACCGTTCGCGTTCCCACCGACCGCTCGGTCCCCCACACGCGCGCGATACTCGAGACCGCGGAACGCACCGCGGTCACCGTCGCGTCCTGGGAATTGCGCTCCCCCACACTGGATGACGTGTTCCTGGCCGCAACCGGTCAGACGGCTGCCCCGGCGAACGACGTGGAGGTCGCGGCATGAGCGTCCAGACGTCCGCACCGCAGCAGCGGCTCGCACCGCACCGGGGGGCAGTGCCACTGCTCCGCAACCTCCGCATCGACGCGACCACGATGTTCTGGCGTTCGTTGCGCACGGTGAGCCGCGATCCTGACGAGCTGATCCTCGCGCTCGTTCTGCCGATCGCCATCATGCTGATGTTCGTCTACGTTTTCGGCGGCGCGATGTCCGTGGGGACCGACTACATCACCTATGCGACCCCGGGAGTCATCCTGTTGTGCGCGGGATATGGCGCATCCAACACCGCCCTGGCAGTGGCGAACGACATGAACGGTGGAATCATCGACCGCTTCCGTTCGATGCCCATGGTCGGGGCAACCGTGTTGTTCGGCCACGTCGCGGCCAGCCTGGTGAAGAACTCGGTGTCCACCGCGGTCGTCCTGCTCGTCGCGATCGCCATCGGTTTCCGGCCCTCGGCATCGCCGGCCGAGTGGCTCGGTGCGGCCGGAATCGTCCTCGCCTATGTCCTGGCGATCACCAGCCTTGCCGCGCTCATCGGGGTGTCGGTCCGAACTCCCGCAGCGGCAGGTGGTTTCGGCTTCGTCATGCTCTTCCTTCCGTATGTGTCGAGTGCATTCGTGCCACCCGAGACGATGCCGACCTGGCTGCGCGGATTCGCCGAGGCACAGCCGGTCACCCCGGTCATCGAGTCGATTCGGGCGCTGCTCGTCGGCGTGGGTACCGGCGGCTCACCGGTGCACGATCTGGCGTCGCAGGCCGCGACCGGAATCGCCTGGTGCGCGGCGATCACCCTGGTGTCCCTCGCCGCGGCGGGGTGGGTGTTCATGCGGAAAGGGCGGTGACCGCAGGGTTACGGCTAGCCGTTCGCGTCTTTCGTGAACGGCGCCGCCGCCTTTCGCGGCGAGGTCCCGGGCCGGGGCCGGTACCCGCTGACGATGGACATCCGGTTGAACGCGTTGATGGTCACCGCCGCCCAGATCAGGACCGCGGTCTGCTCGGTGTCGAGGATGTCCGTCGCCCGGTCGTAGGCCAGGTCGGCGGCGTCGTGGGCGGGTAGCTCGGTGACCAGTTCGGCGATCTCGAGAGCGGCCTGTTCGACGTCGTCGTAGAGGTCCGGTGCATCGCGCCACCCGGCGATGACGTCGATCTGCTGCGTCGACAGGCCCGCGGAACGGCCCAGTTGCGCATGGAGATCCATACAGTAGGCGCAGCCGTTGATCTGCGAGCACCGCAGATTGACCAGCTCGACGAGTGACCGGCTCAACCCGATCGATTCGGCGGCCGCCGCGACCTCGGCCGACACCGCGATCAGCTTCCGGTAGACCTGCGGTGTGGTCTTGTCGATTCGCACCCGTTGCGCAGGCATGGGCCAACAGTAGCTGTCGGGTCGGGTCAGCCCGCCATCGCGGGAAACGACAAGCTGACGAGCATCAGGGCGAACAGGAACCACGCGGCCCCCTGCCACATCGGCCACGTACCGCCTCGGCGGTAGGTGCGGTACGCGGTGATCAGCGCACCGATGCCACCGAGGAGGAACGCGCCGGGAACGAGCGATGCGAGGATCATGTTGCCGCGGTCGACGGACAGGAAGATCGCACAGGCGATCGCACCCAGCACGACGACGGCCACGACATAGAGCGCCGCCGACCGGTAGCTCCCGGAGTCCTGCGAGCGCTTCTCGACGTCGGCGCGTCCACGGTCGGAGGTGTCCTGCGAATCGGTCATGGGTCGGCGATACCCGTCCGGGCGGCCCGGTAATCACCCGCTCGCAGCCGGACCGCCACCCGGACACACGAAGCCCCCACGTCGTCTGGGTAGGACTACTCATCCATGCCGGAACGCGGTGGGTCATCGTCGGTTCATGACCACTCCCAGCAGCATGTTCGGCGACGATCCGGGTACTGCCACGCTTGCCCGGATCTCGACCGAGTTCGACGCCATCGCACGTCAGATGTCGACCGTGTCAGCCGAGTTCGCGGAGCTTCGACGCATCGTCGCCCACCCGGATGAGCCCGCGCGCGATATCGAGACCGCACCGCAGACTGCCACGGCCACTCCGTCTCCCGGGTTGAACCCGCCGACGGTGGCACCCACTCCGCCACAGGCCGTGCGGCCGCCACTCGTACCTCCGTCCCGCCCCTGGCCGCCGTCGGCACCGCCCTTCGCGTACCACCACCGGCCGCCGGCCGCTCCCCCGATGTCCCCACCGTCCCCGGGCGCCACCGTGGCGCCGCCACCGCCCCGGCCGACCGGCGCGCCGTCGCATCGTCCGCCCGCGTCGCCGGTCGGTCCGCCCGTCCTCCCGCCTCGGCCGGCCGGACCGTCGATGTCCGAACGGATCGGCGCCGCCGCCGAACGCGGACTGATCGGCAAGATCCTCGCGACCGCAGGCGTCGGTGTGACCCTCATCGGCGTCGCACTCCTCCTCGTCCTGGCCGCACAAGCCGGAATCCTCCGCCCGGAGTTCCGCGTCGCCGGCGGGGCGGTCCTCGCGGCGGCACTCATCGCCGGTGGGATGTGGCTGCGCGGCCGGAGCGATGGTCGGATCGGCGCCATCGCCCTGACGGCCACCGGCATCGCGGCCGGGTACCTCGACGTCCTGGCCGCGACCAAGATCTACGAGTGGCTGCCGATCGTGCCGGGACTCGGCGTCGCCGGACTCGTCGCGGCGGGTGGTCTCGTCTTGGCCCACCGTTGGCGCAGCGAACATCTCGGCCTGCTCGTCGTGGTGCCGCTGATCGTCCTGGCCCCGGTTCTCACCGGTGGACTCGACACCACCTTGATCGCATTCATGGTGGTGCTCTGCGCCGCGTCGGCGTGGGTCCAGTTCGGCCATGACTGGATCTGGCTGCATGCTGTCCGCCTGGCGGCACCCACGATCCCACTCACCCTCGTCGGGCTCTTCGGCCTCGCCGGGTGGAGTGCGCCCGGAAGCTCCGACCCGGTCTTCGCCGCCGCGGTCACCGTGGTCGTCGTCCTCGGCGTCGGCGGCGCGCTCATCGCGATGCCCACCACCAGTTTCCGGGAGGTCCTGGCGGGCCTCGCGAGTGCGACGACCATCCCGGCACTCTTCGCCGGCACGGCGATGCACCTACCCGGCGCGGTCATCCTGCAGACCTCCCTCGCCCTGGCCCTCATCGGCACCGTGTTGGTCGGCTCGGGACTCACGGGTTCGGGCGCCGTCACTCGTGTCATGCCCGACTCCGTCGCCCAGATCTGGTCCGGCACCGCGCTTCTCCTGCTGTTCGTCGCAGTGCTCGTGACCTTCGACGGGACCGTGGCGGTCGCCGTGCTGCTGGGGCTGGCCACGGTGACCGGCCTCGTCGCCCGGACGTGGTCGACGACCTCGCGTGTCCTCCTCGCCGGCAGTTCGGTCATCTGGGCGATCGGTTTCGCCGCCCTCCTCGACGCAGCGCCGCCGTACGTGCTCGCCGACGCCGACCTCATCGGACGCGACGCGAACCTGGAGATCGTTGTCGCGAGCCTGTTCGCTGCTGTGGGCGCACTCATCCTGGCCGCGGGTTGGGCGCGCCTGACCGACGAGAGAGTCTCTCGCGCAGCCCACATCGCGGCGGGGGTGGTCGTCGTCTACGCGCTCACCGCGATCAGCGTGACCGCCGGTGTGCTCGTCGGTGTGCCCGACGGATTCCTGGCCGGACACGTGCTGGCGACCACCTGCTGGATGGCCCTCGCCGGCGCCGCACTCGCGTATGCCCGACGACGTGGCGGCGCGGCGCGCACTGCCGCGGTCACCGGCGGTCTGGTCCTCGTCGCCGCGGCGATGGCCAAGCTGTTCCTGTTCGACCTGGCCACCCTCGACGGCATCTTCCGAGTGATCGTGTTCATCGTGACCGGACTCATCCTGCTCGGACTGGGCGCCTGGTACGCACGCGCCCTGCAGGGCGACCCGGTCGAACCGGATTCGGCGACAGCCGTGTGACTCTGCCGAACAGTATGACGTCGTGCCCGGAATGCGGGCACGACGTCACACGGCCGGGCGTCGGAACTACGCGGTCGTCGTGCGGACCGGCGCGGCCACGTCGACCTCGGTCGTCGCGTCGTGGGCGGGCGGCCGACGATCCGGCGCGGTCCGGACATGCGTCAGGTAGAGCGTCAGCCCGACGAAGGTGAGCCCGCCGACGAGATTGCCGATCACCGTGGGGATCTCGTTCCAGACGAGGTAATCGGCGATCGAGAAGTCGCCACCGAGCATGAGGCCCGACGGGAAGAGGAACATGTTGACGATCGAGTGCTCGAAGCCCATGTAGAAGAACAGCATGATGGGCATCCACATACCGATCACCTTGCCGGGCAGCGACGTCGACATCAGGGCGGCGACCACGCCGGTGGACACCATCCAGTTGCACAGCACACCGCGGATGAACAGGGTCAGCATGCCGGCCGCCCCGTGCTCGGCGTATCCGACGGTCCGGCTGTGACCGATCTCGCCGAGCTGCCGGCCCACTTCATCGGGTGCGACGCTGAACCCGTAGGTCAAGATGACCGCCATCATGACCGCCACCAGGAAGGCGCCGAGGAAGTTCCCGAGGAACACCAGACCCCAGTTGCGCAACATCGACCGCACGGTCACGCCTCGGCGCTTGTCCAGTAGTGCCAGCGGCACCAGCGTGAACACGCCGGTGAGCAGATCGAATCCCATCAGATAGAGCAGGATGAAGCCGACCGGGAACAACACCGCCCCGAGCAGTGGCTCACCGGTGCGCACGGTCACCGTCACCGCGAAGGCCGCGGCCAGAGCCAGGATCGCGCCGGCCATGAACGCTCTGATCAGCGTGTCGCGGGTGGACATGAACGCCTTCGACTCGCCGGCGTCGACCATCTTCACCGCGAATTCGGACGGTTTCACATAGGACATGTGGTTCTCCTCGAACTCTCCAGTTGTCGGGCCCCATCGAACCGAGGTCACATGTCCGTCCGGTGTCATCGGCGATTCGTCCTGTTACACCGCGCTCACTCGCGTCACCTCGCCGTGTGAAGTGCCGGTGACGCCTTGCCGCCGGGCCAGATGTCGTTCGTGTGAACACTGCCGGATGTCGCTGCCTCGACTTGGCATCGCGCGTGCCGATGGGCAATGTGGGTGCGGTCCAACACTATCGACGGAGATGATGATGACCACCCCGATCATGCCGAAAACCGATGCCGCAGAGCTCATCAACGCCGCACGAATACGCCAGGGACTCACGTGGGCGACGATTGCCGACAAGATCGACGCCCCGTTGGTGTGGACCGTTGCGGCACTGCTGGGCAAGCATCCGGTCCCGCCCGCGAAGGCGACCGCCGTGGTCGAGTTGCTCGGACTCGGCGAAGGTGTGGCGGAGAGCCTGCGGCAGCAACCCACGCGGACGCCCGACGAGGCGGCGGCGAGCGATCCCACCATCTACCGCTTTCACGAGGCGATCGACGTCTACGGACCCGCGCTCAAAGAGCTCATCCACGAGGAGTTCGGCGACGGCATCATGAGCGCCATCAACTTCAAGATCGGCTTCGAGCGACGGTCCGACCCCAACGGCGACCGGGTGGTCGTGACCTTCGACGGCAAGTTCCTCGACTACAACTGGTGACCCTCGCTCGTCAGCGAACGCAGGGCGAGCATCATCGACGCATAGACGGCCGGGTCGGTGGGATCGAACCCGAGAAGGGTCCGAATCCGCTCGATTCGCTGGTAGAGGCTCTGTCTGCCGATGTGGAGCGCCGCGGCCGACCGCGTCGCACTGCAACCGTTCGACAAGTGGACCGTGAGGGTCCGCACGAGGTCCGACGACGAGCGTCCGTCGTATGTCACCAGCGGCTCCACCATCGACCGGAGTTCCGCGCGCACGGCGGGGTCGAGCGCCCGGACGGCCTCGTCGGCGAGCAACTCGCGGGAGGTGAACACCCGGCGGGAAACCCCGAGACGCGCTGCGGTCGACGCTGCGAGTCCCAGTTGTCGCCCGCATCGCCGCAGCGACTCGGACAGGGCGGCCGCAGTGTCGGCAACGGGCCCGAGATCGTCCACGCGGCAGGGATTTCCGACAACGATCGTGGTACGTCCGAGCCCGCCGCCCCGCGCGGTCAGCGTGGACGCCACCCGGTCGACCGGGTCGATGGTGCCCTCACCTCGCCCGGCCGGCACCGCGGCCAGCGCATAGACCGTCGCATCGACGATGCTGCGCGCCACCGCATCGAGCTGCGCACCGGCGACCGCGTCGTCGGCCATGCGCGGATCAGGGGCCTCGGCGGCCAGCGGCACCACCAGGGTGGGCCCCGCCGCGGACAACCCCGCACCGGCCAGGCGGATCCGGAGGTCGGCGGGGCGCATCGGTCTGCCGTCGACCAGATCTTCGACGAGCCGCGCCGCCAGTGCCGAGCCCCGCACCCCGGTCCGGGTCAGGCCGACTGCCACCGGACCGGCAGCCGCGCGCAGCAGGCTGTCGGCGAACGGGATCTCACCGGCGTCGGCGCACTCCCCCACGATCAGGCGGGCCATCGGGCGCCCCTTGCTGTGAACCGCGGCCTCGGCCACCGCTCGGTCGACGACCCGCCACGCCGCCGAGTCGTCGTCGACCCCGTGCGCGGACAGCAGCGCACCGGATGTGGATACGAGAACGACCGGGGCATCGAGGCGCTCGGCGATGTGGCCGAGCATGGGGGCGACACCGGCTCCGGCCGCCAACTCGTCGTGCAGGGCGTCGACGAGAGCGGACCGGACGCGCAGCTCGTCGACCTCCCGCGCGGCGATCGAGGTGTTGACCGCGCGACACACATCGATGAAAGGGACCACGGCCCGCAATTCGATGATCGGAAGCCGGGCCGCCGAGCCCGCCCGCACCATCTCCTCGGGCACCTCCTCGAACGTGCGGCCCACCTCGATCGCCACCGCGGCGACACCTCGCTGTGCGAGGTCTCGGACGTAGTGCTTGCGGGTGCCCGCGTCGAGTCCGCGCAGACCGAGTCCCGTGGTCAGCAAGAGCTCGCCACCGGTGAGCAGCGGGCCGATCTCGTAGATCTCACTCGAGTGCACCCAGCACACCGGCGCGTCGAGGTGCTCGTGACCACTCAGAATCCGCGGTTCGGCGGCCGCGAGGTGGCTGTCGAGGACCTCGCGGAGCGTCGGCGTCGTGCTGCTTGTCGAGAGTCGACCACTTGTCATGGACCGAGACACTATGCACAGTCCACATCGGGCCGCAGGGCGACGATCTGTCAGTTGCGGCAGCTGACGCCGCGCGGCACCCTCGATGGCATGACGCTCTCCCTCCCCGATCGCGCCGACCTCGACCTCTCCGGGATGCTCGATGTCGCCTACCAGCAGGCTCGAATCGGCCTCGAGGAGGGCGGAATACCGATCGGCGCGGCACTCTTCGCCGCGAACGGCACGGTGCTCGGTGCGGGCCACAATCGGCGCGTACAGGCCGACGACCCGTCGGCGCACGGTGAGACGGACGCGTTCCGCGCCGCCGGACGGCAACAGGACTACGCCTCGACGATCATGGTGACGACGCTGTCACCGTGCTGGTACTGCTCGGGTCTCATCCGTCAGTTCGGCATCGGCACGGTGGTCATCGGCGAGCACACCTCCTTCTACGGCGGCGAGGACTGGTTGCGCGACCACGGGGTCGAGGTCATCGTGCTCGACGACGAGCGGTGTACGGAGATGATGTCGTCGTACATCGCGGCGAATCCCGCGGTCTGGAACGAGGACATCGGCATCGCACCCGCGGACGCGTCGGAGCAGCGGGCATGACCGACAGTCCGGTCCTCACCGTCGATCTCCGCGAATGGCAATCCGGCGGGGCCGGCGCACAACGCGTCTGCGCCGCCGTCGACGAGTCACTGCAGCAGGCCGGGTTCCTGCTCGTCACCGGGCACGAGGTCGATCCCGAACTGCCGCGGACGTTGCGCGCCGCGGCCCGCGAGTTCTTCGCCCTCTCCGCCGACGTGAAGAGCGAGTACTCGGCGGGCGTCGGCGGCCGCGGCTGGATCGGGCCGGGCAAGGAGGCGAACGGCTTCTCCGAGGGCACCGAAACCCCGCCGGATCTCAAGGAATCGTTCACCGCCGGTGCGCAGACACCGGTGGGCACACCCGAGATCGACGACTACTGGTTCGCTCCGGACGTATGGCCGACGGAGACACCCGAACTCCGGGAGTTGTTCACCGCGTGGACGTCTCAGATGAGGAAGCTGTCCGACGACCTGCTCGGCTTGATGGCCGCCGCACTCGGCCTCGTCGGTCCGGACAACCCGTTCCGGGATCTCGCGTCGAACCCGACGTGGTCCGCCAACATCAACCACTACCCGCCACTGCACGACGTCGGGCATCCCGAGCCCGGCCAGTTCCGCATCGGGCCGCACACCGATTTCGGCACCGTCACCATCCTCGACCGCGAACCGGGCGCCGGTGGATTGCAGGTCTACAGTGAGCATTCCGGCTGGGCCGACGCGCCGTGGAACCCCGATGCCCTGACCGTCAACATCGGGGACATTCTCGAATACTGGTCGGCGGGACGCTGGCCCGCCGGTCGGCACCGCGTCCTACCACCACAACCCGACGCCCCAGCCGAAGACCTCGTCTCGCTGATCTTCTTCTACGAACTCGACCACGACGCCCTCGTCACCCCTGTTGCCCCGCCCATCGGGCGCCGCGCCGGACTCGAACCGGTGGTGTCCGGGGACTTCATCAGACAGCGCCTGGACGCGATCACCGTCGGCTGAACCCTGCCCCTGCCCCTGCTCCCGAGGCGCGTGCGGCGCCCCTCCGCGTCCGCGCCTCGGGGAGCAGATGTCGTCAGCGGGGTTCGGAGCCGGTGACCAGCGGGAGTGACGGGTCGTTCGCCCACGCGGTCATCGAGCCGTCGTAGACCGCCACGTCGTCGCGACCGACGAGCGCGAGCGCGTGCGCGATTCCGGTGGCTGCGATGCCGCCGCCGCAGTACGTCACCACCGCGGTGTCGTCGGCCAGCAATCCGGCCGCCTCGAACTCACGACGCAACTCGTCGATGGGCCGGAGGGCGCCGGTCTCGGCGTCGCGGATCGAGAACACGGGCAGGTTCACCGACCCGGGGATGTGCCCCTGCCGAGCGTAGGTGGTGGTTTCGCCGCGATAGGTCGGCTCGTCGAGGACATTGACCAGGAGGGTCGACGGATCATCGAGCACCGCAGCGACATCGGCGGTCGATCGCAGGAGTTCGGGGCGACGCGTTCCACTGAAGGCACGCGGGGTGATGGTCGACTCGGCATCGGTGACCGGGGCACCGGCAGCCTTCCAGGCAGGCAGTCCGCCGTCGAGCACGGTCACGGCGTCGAACCCTTCGAGGCGCAGGTGCCACCAGAACCGCGTGGCCCAGAATCCCTCGAGTTGGTCGTAGACCACGACGGTGGCGCCGTCGCCGATGCCCAATGCCGAAGCAGCCGAGGCGAATTGCTCGGACGACGGGACCGTCCACGGCTCGGCGCTGTCGGCGTCGGCGAAGTCGGTCAGCAGGTCGGCGAAGACTGCACCCGGGATATGTTCTGCACGAAAGGATTCCGCACCCGACTCCGGGACATAGGGCCCCTCCTTCGGAATCGGGAGATGGGTGGTCGCGTCGACGATGACCACGGACGGGTCATCCAGACGATCCCGCAACCAGGCGACATCGACCAGAGCAGGCAGGACAGGTGTACTCATCAGAACCTCTCGAGAAACGGGCAAAACACCCCCGACTCCTCCGAGCGTAGGTGGCCGCCGACCTCAGGGCACCGTGCCGAATCTCACCGAGCGCGACGGTTGACGCACCTCCCCGCACAGGGCAGCGTGTGCCCGGCCGCGGGACCGCCGGCGATCAGGCCCGCTCCCGCATGACCCCGACGTGACGGACGGTCCCGGAGATGCCCGGGATCTGCTTCACCGGCGTCCAGGTGCGCATCCCATCGGTGCTGTCGGAGTACAGATATCGGCCGTTTCGATAGGCGTCGAGGTACATGCGCCAGGCACCGTTCGGCAGTTGGACGACGGCCGGCCCCTCGACGAGAAGGCCCCAGTTGCCCGGCGGCACGAATCGGTAGGGCCCCAGCAACGACGTCGCGACCGCGTGCTGGATGAACTTCTTCGTCTCGTTCTTGGTGAATGCATGGTAGGTCGAGCCGACCTTGACGACCGTCGTGTCGATGTGGTCCGCGCCGATGCTCAGCATCGGGACGGGCGGGCTCCAGATCCGCAACCCGGGGTCGAGGGCCGTCATCACGTACGGGATGAAGCCACCGCCGGTCGACATCGACAAGATCACGCTGACCCGGCCGCCCTCGACGAACCATTCGGGGGCCCAGGCCTTGGTGGTGAAGGGCGACAACGACGGGCCATCGCTCGAACCCGCCGATCCGGACGAGCCGGCCGAACCGGACCCGCTCGACGAGCCGAGCCCCCGGCCGTCGCCCGTACCCGGCAGGAACGCGCAGCACAGCGGGACGGGCCAGTTGTACAGGAAATCCCAGTTCATGCGGTCCCGGCTGCGCGCGAAGCCGATGTTCGCCCCGTCGGCGGTCGTGTACGTCACGTAGTACCAGCCGTCGGTGTGCCGGAAGATGCTCGCGTCCCGCACGTACCCCGTCGGCGGCCGGTACGCGGATCTGCGAACCATGCGGTACTCGAGACCATCGGTGGACTCGTACACGTCCATGTCGCGTGCACTCGAATTGCTGAACGCCACCATCGTGTACCGCCAGCCCGAGGGGGCGGCGTCGCCGATCGCCGGCGTCGGGACGAGGAGTCCGGCCACGGCGAGCAGCACCACGGTCACCGCCGACAGGACGGTACTTCTGGAAAGAGTCACCGATGCAGTATCGACGACGACCGGCACGCGATGTGCAACTTTCACCGGGAACATCAGCGCGTGTCCGCCGAAACCACCGGGCCGCACGGATCGACGAGCAATCCGTGCGGCACGGCGAGGATCACGGGGTCCGTCGGACCCCCACGCGCTAGCTGCCGTTGGCGTACAGCGCCAGGAGCGGACCGATGAAGGCGAGCAGAGCGGTGAGACCGAGTTCAGACGAGGACACTGAGTTACCTTTCGAGATGCCGACTGGATGGCCGGTGAACACGACTGCGCTCATCGGCCAGGCAACACCATCTCATGCAACGTTTTGTTTGTCAGGCGAATGAGCGACAGAACCCGTTCCGGCACAGACTATTTGAACATCACCGATCGGCCGGTCGTCTCAGTCAGGCGTCCCAGTCGGTGCGTGGGTGCGACTCACGCAACCGCCTGTCGAGATCGGCCACCAGAACGCCGACGCGCGACGCGCCACGACCGGGTTTCGGATATCTGCGCAGGACGTCCACGAGTTCGGGTGGCGTGCGGCTGCACACGGTCTCGATCATCTCGCTCCCGACAACGGGGTCGGCCCCGCTCTCGAGTTCGGCGACAAGCGCCCGATTCGCCGCAGCCCGCAAGATGTGCCCGACCTGGTGCGCTTTGGCGATCGGGTGCAGATAGGCGGCCGCCGCGGCGTCGCCGGCGGCCTGTGCGGCCAGTCGCGCGACCTCCGACGGCGCATCCTTCGCCGCCCGATGCGCCGCAAACGCCGAACTCCGCTGCCGCACGGATCTCCGTGCGCCGCAGGCAAATTCCTGCGCCGCCTCGATGGCTGCGCGCGGTCGCTCGTCATCGGGCTGCGCCCGCTCGAAGACCGGCAGGACTTCCGCGGCCCACTGTGCGGCATAGCGTACGACGGCGCGCAGGTCGTCGTCGGTCAACTCGAAGTCTGCCATCGGCCGAACGCTAGCAGCGTTCTCACCCGGTCGTGGACGACCCGTCGGCACCCGGATCGCGGAGCATCGAATGGACTACGAGACCCGTGTCGACCGGAGTCGTCGCGGTGACGACGAACCCGGCACGCTCGTAGAGCATCACATTGCGGTCGTCGGAGGTCTCGAGTGCGACTCGCGCACCAGCAAGGGTCTTGCCGTCGACCACGGCAAGCCCGGCGCGGACCAGAGAGCTCCCCAGACCCTTGCCCTGGCTGTCCGGGTGGACACCGAGGGTCGCCAGGTTCCATGCACCAGCCGGGAACGCGGGGGTCTGCGCCCGCGCGACCGCGGCCAACCGGTCGCCGTGCAGGCCGGCCACTTCTGTCTGGAACCGGCCGTCCGGCTCCGGCACGTCCGGGGGCAGCAAGGCGATCACACCCCGCCGATCCGTGGTGACCAGCACGACGCCGTGGTCGAAGGCATACCCCAGATACATCCGTTGAAGTCGGTGCAACCGTTCCGGATAACCGTCCTCGGGAATGGACCATCGGGTCCAGGGATAGGCGTCGAAAGCGGCGGCGAGAGTGCCGGCGGCATCGTCGAGATCAGCGATGATCGCGTGGTCGATGGAAATGTCACTGCCCTCGATGGTCTGCGTCGGGTGTCGGCGGGTCGACGGGTCACATTACCGCGCACCCGCATTCGGACGACAACGACTTTCCCGCGCGGCCCCGCCGGAGACACGCTGTGCGCAGGTCAGAAACTGCTGAGAGTCCGCGTCCACCTTGTCAGGAAATCCGCAGGATATCTGTAGCTCTGTTCACATGAGGTCCGGGCATCGTGGTGCCGTGAACACGCCCCAGACCCCCACGCCCCAGACCCCCGACGGCCATGATCCGATCACCGAACCATTTGTGCCACCGCACGGATCGGCGCATCCGCCCGGGCCGTGGATGATGAACCAGCAGGCAACCTCGCCGCTGCCGCCTCCGCCGATGCCGCCGGTGTCGCGACCCCGTGCCGGGGTGACCAAACCGATCATCGTCACCGCGCTGCTGGCCGGGCTGCTCGGTGGCGCCGTCGGCATGGGCGGCAGTGCGCTGCTCGGGCACGACGCCGCGTCCGTTCCGGTCCTCAGCTCGCAACCGGCCGCGGCGGCCAATGCTGCTGACGCACAACCCGGTTCGGTGACCTACGCCGCGAGCGTGGCATCGAAGTCGACCGCGGACATCAAGGTGCAGACCGCGAACGGCACGGCCGTGGGCAGCGGGATCGTCCTCTCCCCCGACGGCTACGTCCTGACCAACCATCACGTCGTCGCCGGCGCCGGCTCCGGGAGCACCATCGTCGTCACCACCGGAGACGGACATCAGCACAACGCCACGGTGACCGGAACGTCCCCGTCGTACGACCTGGCCGTGATCAAGCTGCAGGGCGCGTCGCGACTGACCCCGGCGGCACTCGGCGACTCCGACGCGCTGAAGGTGGGCCAGCAGGTGGTGGCCGTCGGCAGCCCCGACAGCCTGTCCAACACGGTGACGTCCGGCATCGTCAGTGCACTGTCGCGCACGGTGACCGCCGGAGACCAGAGCGGTTCGTCGCTCACCGTGTACAACGGTCTGCAGACCGACACCCCGATCAACCCGGGCAATTCCGGTGGGCCACTGGTGAATCTGCAGGGGCAGGTGATCGCGGTGAACTCGGCCGTGGACACCGGTCAGGCCGCGAGCGGCGGACCGCAGTCCTTCGGGCTGGGCTTCGCCATCCCGATCAACACCGCCAAGCGCATCGCCAATCAGCTGTTGCAGGACGGCAAGGCGACCAAACCGGTACTGGGCGTGTCGGGTTCGCTGTCGGCCGGCGATCGGACCGAGGGCGCGTCGGTCTCGTCGGTGCAGCGTGGCGGCCCGGCCGCGGCGGCAGGCATCCGGCAGGGCGACGTCATCACGAAGATCGGGGACACCGCCGTCGCCGACTACGCCGACCTGATGGCGCAGATCCTCACCCACAAGCCCGGTGAGACGGTGCCGGTGACCATCGGTTCGGGCTCCGATGCCCGCACGGTCGAGGTGAAGCTGGGCAGCGCCGTCGACGAGCAGGAGACGACAGTCCCGGAGTCCGGAAGCGGATCGGGCGGCTCCCCACTGCCGTTCGGCGGCAACCCCTTCGGCCAGAACCCGTGAGTCAGCTCGGCGAGAGTTGCTGGGCGAGCATGACGATGATGTCGCTCGGGCCGCGCACATAGGTGAGTTTGTACAGGTCCTCGTAGGTTGCGACGCCGCGTAACGGATGACACCCGTGCCGCGCCGCCACTTCGAGAGCCGCGTCGATGTCGTCGACCGAGAACGCGACGCGATGCATCCCGATGTCGTTGGGCTGGGTGGGCCGGGTCTCGACGGCCTCCGGATGTATGTACTCGAAGAGCTCGAGGCGCCCGTGCCCGTCCGGGGTCTGCAGCATGGCGATCTTCGCGTGATTGCCGTCGAGCCCGACAGCGGTGTCGGTCCACTCCCCGCTGACGGTGTCCCGGCCGATGACCTCGAGACCGAGGTCGGTGAAGAAGGCGATCGCGGCGTCGAGGTCGCGCACCGCGATGGCAACGTTCTCGAGTGAGATGGGCATGACCGTCACGCTACGCCGGACCTCGACGCTGAGCGTGGCCGCGACCGCCAGACGTCAACTCGACTGCCAGACTTCGATCGAGGTCTGGCAGTCGGGTTGAGGTCTGGCGGTCGTTTCGTCAGGCCCGGTACTTGGTCAACAGCTCCGGCGGAAGGTGGCACGCGCTGTCCGGAAACCGCGCGAGCCGATCCTGGTGCTCGTCGGCACTGCGCACATAGTTCGTCAGCGGGAGCACCTCGACGGCGATGCGATCAGCGTCGTCCCGCGCCCCGATGAACTGTCGCGCCCGCTCGAGATGAACCGGGTCGTAGGAGTACACGCCGGTGCGGTATTTCTCGCCGACATCCGGCCCCTGCCTGTTCACGCTGTAGGGGTCGATGATCTCGAAGAGGTACGCGAGGAGTTGCTCGGTACTCACGACGGCCGGATCGAATCGGGTCCGCACACACTCGGCGTACCCGTCGTACTCGCCGTCGAGGGACGCGCTGCTGCCGTTGGCCCGACCGGCCTCGGTGAACGTCACCCCCGGCAGCGTCGCGAGAAACGCCTGCACGCCCCACAAACAGCCGCCGGCGAGGTAGATCTCCTCGTTCGGCGCGACAGACGTCATCGCCCGATCAGACGTTGAACCGGAACTCGACGACGTCGCCATCCTTCATGACGTAGTCCTTGCCCTCCATGCGCACCTTGCCCGCGGACTTGGCCGCGGCCATCGAGCCGGCGGCGTCGAGGTCGTCGAACGACACGATCTCGGCCTTGATGAAGCCCTTTTCGAAGTCGGTGTGGATGACGCCCGCCGCCTTGGGCGCGGTGTCGCCCTGGTGGATGGTCCAGGCGCGGGACTCCTTGGGTCCGGCCGTGAGGTAGGTCTGCAGGCCCAGGGTGTGGAAACCGGCGCGCGCCAACGACGTCAGGCCCGGCTCGTCCTGCCCGATGGAGTCGAGCAGTTCCTGGGCGTCCTCCTCGTCGAGCTCCAGGAGCTCACTCTCCACCTTCGCGTCGAGGAACACCGCATCGGCGGGCGCGACGGCGGCACGCAGCTCGGCCTTCTTCGCGTCGTCGGTCAGCACTCCCTCGTCGGAGTTGAAGACGTAGAGGAACGGCTTCGCGGTCATCAGATGCAGCTCGCGCACCGATGACAGATCAAACGAATCGCTTTGTGAGAACAGCGTTTTGCCGCTGTCGAGCAATTCCTGCGCCTTCTTGGCGGCCTCCAGGGTCGCGGCGAGCTCCTTGTTCTTGCGTGCGTCCTTCTCCAGGCGCGGGATGGCCTTCTCCAGGGTCTGCATGTCGGCCAGGATCAGCTCGGTCTCGATGACCTCGATGTCGGCGAAGGGGTCGACACGACCGTCGACGTGGACGACGTCGCCGTCGTCGAACACCCGGACCACCTGGCAGATGGCGTCGGCCTCACGGATGTTGGCCAGGAACTGGTTGCCCATGCCCTCGCCCTCCGATGCGCCCTTCACGATGCCGGCGATGTCGACGAAGGACACCGTGGCAGGCAGGATCCGCTCGCTGCCGAAGATCTCCGAGAGCCGATCGAGCCGGCGATCGGGCAGTTCGACCACGCCGACGTTGGGCTCGATGGTCGCGAACGGATAGTTCGCGGCGAGGACGTCGTTACGGGTCAGGGCATTGAACAGGGTCGACTTACCGACGTTGGGCAGACCGACGATTCCCAGGGTGAGACTCACGGGCGCCCAGTCTATCGGCAGCCGGCGCAGAGTCCGGCGGGGCGTCGGTCAAGCAGGTCAGTCGCGGTCGAGCAACCCCTTCACCGGGTTCGGTTTGTCCTCCGGCGGGTCCTTGTCGGGAACCCCGACCTGGGTCGTCACCGGGGTGTTCGGCGGGGGCAGCGACTCACCGGCGCGCTCGGCGATCTGCTCGTTCAGATAACGCAGCACGACGGCCAGAGAGGCCACCGCGGGCACCGCGAGGAAGGCCCCGGTGATGCCGAAGAGCGTGCCGCCGAGGGTGACCGACAAGAGCACGATCACCGCGTGCAGGTCCATGGACTTGGCCTGCAGCCACGGCTGCAGCACGTTCCCCTCGAGTTGCTGCACCGCGAGGATGATGCCGAGCACGATGAGCGCGGTGGTCAGACCGTTGGACACCAAGGCGATCAGCACGGCCAGGGCACCGGCGACGAACGCGCCGACGATGGGGATGAAACCACCGAGGAAGGTGATGACCACCAGCACGCCGGCGAGCGGCACGCCCAGGATGAACAGGCCCAGGCCGATGAGTGCGGCATCGACGAAGCTGACGATCGCCTGCGTCCGGATGAAGCCGCCCAGGCTGTTCCACATGCGGGTCAGGACCTCGCCGAGGTGGTTGCCCGACGGGCGGCCGACGGTGCGGTCGAGCCACGGCACGAACTTCGGGCCGTCCTTGAGGAAGAAGAACACCAGCACGAGCGAGGTGAACATCGTGATGAGAACCGAGGTGGCCGTCCCGACGCCGCTGAACACGCCTGCCGCGATGACCGATGCGCTGGACTGGAGCCGCCCGGTGATCGTGTTGACCATGTTGTCGAGTTGCTTGTCGTCGACGTTGAGCGGCGGACCCTGCACCCAGTCCTGCAGGTGCCGGACGCCGTCGGTCGCACGACTCGCGAGTTCGGGGGCCTGATCGACGACCGACGGGACGATCAGCCCGATCACGCCGCCGAGCACACCGAGCCCGATCAGCATCATCAGGAGCGACGCGGCGGCGGCCGGTATCCCGTGGTTGCGCATCCACCGCACCGGCGGCCACAGGATGGTGCACGCGATGATCGCCAACAGAATGGGCAGCAGGATCACCCAGAACTTCGCCAGCAACCAGAACAGCACCCACAACGCCGCGGCGACGAGCACGATCTGGAGCCCCACGGTCGCGCACGAGCGCAGGCCGGTCATCATCACCTGCAGTCGCGTCGGATACGACTTCTTGCCGCCGCCGAGCACCGCATCGCCGCCGAGGACGGCATCGGCACCGAGCTTGCTGGTCTCCTGTGTCGCGTCGGCGGACGTGCCGTCCGCGCGCTGATCGTCCGAGCTGTCGGTCACCTGAGGATCCTCACACATCGCGGTGACAAAGCGACATCGACGCGGCGACGATCGGCCGAACATGTGATCGGACCGACGGCAGGATCAGCGACGACGGATCGGTGACGACAGATCAGCCACCACCGATCAGCGGCGACGGAGCTTTCGCCCGAGATAGCGGATCAGCGAGTTGATCGCCTCGAGTTCCGCGTCGACCTGATTGAAGACGACCGGCTCGTCCCCGCGTCCGTCGGAACCGGCTCCCGATCGCGCCCGGTCGGTGTCGGCCGGGGAAAGTGTGGGCGCGGTGACCCGGGAAGACGGCCCGTCCGGCGGGGCCACGACCCCGAGTTCGGCCTCTTCGGCGCAGACACGCCTGATCGTCTCGGGGCCGTACAGGCCCATCATCATCTCCAGGCCCCACGCGGGGAGTCCGGCGAGCGGGAGGTCGTCGTGCCGGCTTCGTCGGCGGCCATCGAACCGGGTGGTCATGGCGCCATGGTGCCACACCCGTGTAACCCAGATCACACTTTTGGCCCGCTTGGTGAGACGACTGCTGTCATGTCCGATTCCCGCCAGACCGAGCCGCTGTCGGATGACACAGTGGACCGGTGAGCACAAGCACCACAGCCGAACCCGACCCTTCGGGTACTGCGCCGGACTTCGACCGGTGCTACCGCGCGGTGCAGGCCCGCGACGCCCGCTTCGACGGACAGTTCTTCGTCACGGTCCGCACCACCGGCATCTACTGTCGGCCGTCGTGCCCGGCCCAGACGCCCCGGCCCGCCAATGTCGCATTCGTACTGACCGCCGCAGCGGCCCAGCAGCAGGGCTTCCGCGCCTGCCGGCGGTGCGCGCCCGATGCCGTACCCGGATCCCCGCTGTGGAACATCAACGCCGACCTCTCGGCTCGCGCGATGCGGCTCATCGCCGACGGAGTGATCGAACGCGAAGGAGTCGACGGACTCGCCACGCGTCTGCGGTATTCGCCCCGACACCTCACCAGAGTGCTGACCCAGCACCTGGGTGCCGGGCCGCTCGCGCTCGCCAGGGCGCATCGCGCCACCAACGCACGGGTGCTCATCCAGTGCACGACGATGCCGATGACCGACATCGCCTTCGCCGCCGGGTTCGCCAGCGTTCGCCAGTTCAACGACACCGTCCGCGCGGTCTTCGGGCTCACCCCCACCGAACTCCGCCGGCTCCCTCGCCGGAAGAACGCGCCGAACGGCACCGACTCGGCTCCGGGGAGCGTCACCCTGCGACTGCCGTTCCGCGCGCCGTACCGCTGGCCGTGGATGCGGTGGTTTCTCGACGCGCACGCCGCCGCGGGCGTCGAGTCCGTCGTCGACGACCCGGACAGCCACCATGGCTGGCGCTACCGTCGGATCCTCACGCTGCCGCACGGCACCGCCTCGGCAGAAGTGGAGCCACGGGACGATCACGCCGTGGTGGCGCTCCGCGGACTCGACATGCGCGATCTGGGTGTCGCGGTCAACCGGATTCGTCGCCTGCTCGACCTCGACGCCGACATCACCGCCGCGCAGGACGCGCTGGCCGCAGACGACACGATGCGACCACTGCTCCAACGCGCTCCCGGGCTCCGGGCGCCCGGCAGTCTCGACCCGGCCGAGACGGTCATCCGCACCATGCTCGGTCAGCAGGTCAGCCTCGCGGCCGCCCGCAACCAGATCGACCGGCTCGTCGATGTCCTCGGTGAACCCGTCGGCGACTGGTTCGGCCCTGCGCCCGGCGACGCTTCGACGGCAGCTGGCGAGCCGCCGTCCAAATCCTTCCCGACGCCGAGCGTGATCGCTGCCCGCGGACACGAGGTCCTGCGCGGACCGAGGCGGCGGGTCGACGCCGTGATCGGTGTCGCCGGGGCACTCGCCGACAAGCGAGTGGAACCGCATGTGGGGGTCGATGCGTCTGATCTTCGTGCCCAGCTTCTCGAACTGCCCGGCATCGGCCCCTGGACCGCCGACATCGTCACGATGCGAGTCACCGGCGATCCCGACGTCTTGCTCACGAACGATCTCGTCGTCGTCCGAGCAGCCGCCGACCTCGGGATCGATCTGCGCAAGACCGATCACTGGGCACCCTGGCGCTCGTACGCGACCATGCATCTGTGGCGGCACCGACTCGACGCCGCCGGGCAGATCGTGTGACGAGCAGACATCAGACGACCGACTCCCCCTCGCCGTCTCTGTACCGATCTCCGCCCCACCGAACCCTCAGGAGCGACATGTCCACACCGACCACCACCTCCGACACCCCCCGCGGCACCGCCGGCCCCGAAATCATCGACACCGAATCCGTCGACACCGAGTCCACTGTTGCCGAAACACCGTTTCCCACCACCACAATCGCCGGCCATGCCACCGTCGCCACGCCGAACGGTCCGTTCACCGTCGTCGCCGACCGCGACCACAACGTGCTGGCCTCGGGCTGGACCGACGACCCCGCCTACCTGACGGCACTCGTCCACCGGGCTCTACGACCGGAATCGATCCAGCCGTCGGCCGCGCTGGGCGCGATCACCGACGCGGTGTCGGCCTACTACGCCGGAGATCTCACCGCGCCGGCCGGCATTCCCGTCGTGCAACGCTCCGGCGGCGTCTTCCTGGGCCCGGCCTGGGACGCCTTGCGCACGGTCGAGGCCGGGCATCCCGTCACCTACACCCGCTTCGCCGAACTGGCCGGCCAACCGGCGGCGGTGCGGGCCGCGGCGGCGGCCTGCGCGCGCAATGCGGCCGCGCTCTTCGTGCCGTGCCACCGGGTGAAGCGCAGCGACGGCTCCCTCGGCGGTTTCCGATATGGCCTGCCGATCAAGCAATGGCTGCTCGATTTCGAGGCCGGCACCCAGGACGCCGCTCCCGGGCGGTGACGCCCGCGGCCGTCAGGGCAGCCGAACTTGTCGGGGGTGTCCGACACCATCGGCGTCATGACTGCTGCTGCGCTCGCCCTCGTCGTCGGACTCGCCCTGGGGATCGCGCTGGGCTGGTGGGCGCACGCCGCCCGCAGCGCCGCCACCGTGGCGGCCGCCCGCGCCGAGGTCGAGATGCTGCGCGCCGGCCGCGAGGATGTCGCGTCCTCGCTGTCGTGGGCCACCGAGGACGCGGCCCGGCGGCAGTCGTCGGCGATCAGCAGTTCGGTCGCCCACATCGTCGAGCCGCTGCGCGCCAACCTGGCGCAGCTCGCCGACGAACTGCGCCGGGTCGAGAACAACCGGATCGGCGCCTACGCGGGCCTGACCGAGCAGGTCCGCGGAATCCACTCGGCATCGATCGCGCTGAACGACCAGACCCGGCAGCTCGCCAACGCGTTGCACAGTCCGCACGCCCGCGGCCGGTGGGGCGAGGTCCAGCTCGAGCGCGTGGTCGAGCTCGCCGGGATGACCAAGCACTGCGACTTCAGCACACAGGTGTCGGTTCCGGACACCTCCGCCTCCAACGGCTCGGGAGGCCGCACCGGCAACACACTGCGGCCGGACCTCGTCGTCCACCTCGCCGGCGGCCGCGACATCATCGTCGACGCCAAGGTGCCCCTCGACGCATACCTGCGAGCGGCCGAGGCCGGCGACTCGTCCGCACGCGACAAGCTCATCGGCGAGCACGCCCGCGCACTGCGCGCGCACATCGCACGCCTGTCGGCGAAGTCCTATTGGTCCGCTTTCGACAACACGCCCGAGATGGTGGTGCTGTTCCTACCCGGTGACGTCGTTCTCGAAGCCGCGGCGCGCACCGATCCGGATCTGCTCGAATTCGGGTTCGCCCGGAACGTGGTCATCGCCACCCCGACCACACTCATCGCCCTGCTGCGGACGGTCGCGCTCGGCTGGCGACACGATGCGATGGCGCGCGACGCCGCGGTCATCCATGACCTCGGCCTGCAACTGCACCAGCGGCTCGCCGGTGTCCTCGGTCATCTCGGCTCGCTCGGGACGTCACTCCAGCGCACGGTCGACGCCTACAACGCGACGATCGGTTCGGTGGACAGCCGACTGGGCGTGACCGCGAGGCGGCTGGCCGAACTCGATGCTCTCGGTGACGTCCCCGAGGCGCCGCGGCCGCCCGTGATCCACGACACCTGCCGGGCAGCAGGATCGAGGGTCACACCTGGGACGACGCCGGAGCCGGCACCGACGCCACGGCCCGGGGGTGGAACGAAATCCATCGACGAACCGGTACCGTGACCATGTGTCTTCCCCGCAACGTCTCCAAACCGCGGTACCTCTGGACCAGCAGTCGGTACTGCCCGCGGTCCGCGGTGTGCCGTGGTGGGGCGCCGTTCTCCTGGGTACCGGGATCACGGCCCTCGGTGCGGCGATCGACGCCGGCAGCAACGATTCGCTCGGGTCGATCTACAAGTTCTGTTACCTCGTCGGCTGCGTGATCGCCGCTCTGGCCGTCCGCCGCCGAGCACTGTTCACCGCCGCCGCGCAGCCGCCGCTCATCGCGTTCTTCGTCAGTATCCTCACCCTCTACGGCATCAATTCCGAGCAGGCGTCGTCAGGTTTGAAGAGCCTGATCTTCAACGTCCTGCTCCCCATCGCCGCAGACTTCCCGTGGATGTTGACGACCTTCCTCACGACGCTGGCCCTTGTGCTCGCCCGGTGGTTCCTCACCCGCGACCCGGGCAAGTCCGGGAAGGGCGGGACCCCGAACCGCGACAAGTCGGGCCGCAACCCGGCGAGCAGGGCCACAGCCGACAGCAGCACCGACCGTCAGCGAGGCCGCGCGACGTCGCATCGCCGGGCCAAGGGCGGTGGAACCTCCGAATCGGCCTCGGATGCCCCGTCGGCGTCGACCCCCTCGGCGAAATCCCCCACTTCGAGGCCTGCACCGAAGACGCAGGCAGCGAAGACGCAGTCACCTGGAAGCCGACCGAGGCCACGGACCAACGTCGCTTCGGACCGGCCGTCGCCGACCTCGCGCTCGGCGGGTGGGTCCCGTTCCACGCCGGGCGGCCAACGGCCGACGGTGGCCGATCTCGGGGCCCCCGACCTCACCCCGTCGGACGCCGCGCCGGCCACCCCGCGCCGCTCCGACATCCCGACCTACGAATCGGCGACCGACATCCCACCGGCCGGAGTCGCCGACACCCGGTCCTGAACCCTCAGCTCACCAAGTTCAGTTCCAGCCACCGACCCAGACGCCGTGCCGCGGCGTCGACGAGTGCGGGCCACTCCATCGCACCCTCGTCGGCATTGTCGGTGACCGCCTTGACCAGTCGGCAGGGCACCCCGAATTCGGCGCTCACATGCGCGACCGCGCAGCCCTCCATGTCGACGAGATGCGCGTGCTCCGCGAGTTCCCGGCGACGAACCGGATCGGCCACGAAGGTGTCGCCGGAGGCGAGCACGGTGCCGTCGCCGTCGGGGAGGTCCCAGCGGTCGGTCATCTCGTAGCCCATCGCCCGCAGCTCGGTGCTGCTGATGTCGTGCTCGAGCACCGTCGACGGCAGGAAGAGGCCCAGTTCGGCGTCGCCGGTGACACCGTCCCGCAGCGCACCGGCCGTGCCGATGTTGACGACCTCCGTGACCGGGGCCCCGCCGGCGAGTTCCCGGCTCAGCGACAGCGTCGCCCGCACCTTGCCGATACCGGTCACGAGCACCCGCGTACCGGGCGGCACATGTCTGGCCTCGGCCCGCGTCGCGGAGACGACGAGGACACCTTGTCGGGGCATTCCGTTGGGAGTCACGCGGACGATTATCGCGCGCGTCAACCACGCGCGAGCGCCGAGGCCGCCCGCGCCGCCCGCCCCAGCGACGACCCGTATCCAGGGCCGTGCCCGGCAGCGTGCACGGCGAGCGGATGCAGTTGATGGACGGCGACGCGGTCCGTCCTACCGGCGACGAGCGGGTGAACGTCCTGGTACCCGTCGACGATCGCATCGAGGTGCGGACAGCCGAAGAGCGCGAGCATCGCGAGGTCGGTCTCCCGATGACCGCCGTGCGCGGCCGGATCGATCATCACGACACCCGCGGGAGTCCACATCACGTTGCCGTTCCAGAGGTCGCCGTGGATCCGCGCCGGCCCCTCGTCGTCGTCGAACACGCCGTCGGCGATCAGTGCGCATGCGTCACGGACCGCGTCCTCGTCGGCGGCGGTGAGGTTGCCGGCCTCGCGGGCGGGCACGAGATACGGTTCCACCCGTTCATGCGCGTAGAACTCGCCCCAGGACCGGTACTCGACCGAACTCAGCGGCCGCCTCCCGATGAACAACTGACCGGAGAACGGCGTACCGTCCGGACCAGCAGGCGGAGAACCGAAATGCGCGGCCCCGGCGTCGTGCATCCGAGCGAGCGCGGCCCCGAAGTCGCGTGCAGCCGCGGGGGTCGGCCGGCCGAACTCGAGACGCTCCAGCTCGATGGCGTGTTCCTCGAGCGAGATCACCTGTACGACAGGAGCACCCGCGTCACGAAGCCAGCGCAGGCCTGCGGCCTCGGCCGCGAAGAAGTCGGGATGGCCGCCCGGCGGGCCGCTGTCGCGCAGCGTCTTGACGAAGGTGGGACTCACCGGGGCGAGTGCTCGTCGGCTGCCCTCGCCTCGAGGCTCCGCGCGCTCACCCGGGCGAGCCGGTCGAAGCGGTCGTTGGCCACCCGCATCGCGATCTCGTAGGGCAGTGCGAACTTTCGCGCCCACCAATAACCGAAGCGGATGTCGAACGAGGTGTAGACCAGGAAGCGGTTCTTGCGGACGCCCTTCAGGATCGCGGCTGCCGCGACATCCGGCGACACCGCGACCTTGTGAAAGCCGTTGATGGCGGCCTTGATCCGCGGATTCTCGCGGTCGACACCGACGATCTCGACGGAGTCCACGAGGGGCGTGTCGACGCCACCCGGGCACACCAGCGACACCCCGATACCGTGGCGCCGCAGATCGAATCGCAGCACCTCCGACACCCCGCGCAGACCGAATTTGCTGGCGCTGTAGGCGGCGTGCCACGGCAGCGCCAACAGACCGGCTGCCGACGACACGTTGACGATGTGGCCGCCGCGGCCGCGTCGGATCATCTGCGGCACAAAGCTTTCGATGATGTGAATCGGCCCCATCAGGTTGACGTCGACCAATGTGCGCCAGTGGCGGTGTTCCAGGTTCTCCACCGTCCCCCAGGCCGAGATGCCGGCGATGTTCATCACCACGTCCATCACCCCGACCTCGGCGTCGACCTGCCGAGCGAATCCGGCCACCCAGTCGAAGTCCGAGACATCGCCCGCGACGTGATAGAGGACAGTTCCATCGGCCGCGGTGATGCCCGCGACGACCTCGTCGAGCTGGTCGGCGTGGAGGTCGGTCAGCACCAGTTCGGCACCCCGGGCCGCGGCGGCCTGGGCGGTGGCCCTGCCGATTCCGCTCGCGGCACCGGTGATGAGTACCTTGCGGCCGCGCAGCGACGGCACCGGGGTGTCCATGAACAGCAGCTCTTTGATACCCATGACGCGAGGTTAGCCGTCCGCCGCGGCCCAGCTGCGCCGATCGGCGGATCAGCAGGTCAGGCCCCATCTGTCAGCCGACCACACGCACTCAGCCGATCGGCAGCTTCCCGTCGAACAGTCCGTAGACGATCGTCAGCATCGCCTTGAGCACCTGAGCGGACACGTCTTGGCCCTGCGTCATCAGGAGGCGCGCCACGGCTTCGGGATCTTCGGTAGCGAGGAGTTGCTCGACGAACGGGATGATCGAGGACAGGCCACTCGCGTCGTCGGTGGGTGTCGACGGCGCCGGCCCGGCTCCGGTCGCGGCGTTCCCGTTGACGTAGTTCAGGATGCCGTCGGTGATGGCCATGGCGTACTTGACCTGACCGTCACGCCCGGCGAGGGCCTTCGCCTCCCCCGGATTGGCGAGATTGCCCATCTCGATGAACACCGCAGGCACCTTGGTCAGGTTCACCGCCGCGATGTCGGAACGGGTCTGGATGCCGTCGCGCACGCCGGCGTAGTTGGCCGACGGGAACCCGGCCTTGACGAAGGCGTCCCGCATCGTCGTGGAGGCCTTGCGTCCTTCGCCGGACTGCACACGATCGACGGTGGCGTCCGGGACCGGCAGCGAGGGCACGATCATGTGAAAGCCCTTCTTGGACTCGTCGGCTCCACGCGCCGTCGAATCGGCGTGCAGGCTGACCGCGACCGCGGCACCGGACCGACTGGCTGCGGCCGCGCGTTCGTCCACGCAACCGCCCCACCCGGTGTCATCCGGGCGGCTGAGGACCACGCGTGCCCCCTGGCTCTCGAGACCGGCTTTGACGAGCTGGCTGATCTGCCAGTTGACGGTGTGCTCCCTGGCGCCGTTCACCCCGGTGGCGCCGCTGGTCTGACAGTCCTTCTTGCCGCCACGCCCATCGGGAACCTGCGCCTTCAGGTCGTGGCCGGCCGCCGAGGCCTGATGACCCGGGTCGAGGAAGACCGTCTTGCCCGCGAGGGCCGTGCCCCGGGCGGGGGCCGCGTCGGCCGTGGGCGCGAACAGGTTCGACGCCACCACCGTCGAGGTGGCCGCGACCACCGCGAACGCGATCGAGGTCAGGCGTCGTGTTGTCGTCTTTCGGAACATGTTCTGTCGAGGCCGCGACGCACGCTGGGTGCGCTGGTCACTTGCCTCACTCCCTCCCGTTGAGTACCACTGGTCACACTGGTCACAGACTCAACAGTGAAACAAATGAACCCGGGAATCCGAAATGGTCGTCCTGGCACAACGGGATTTCGTTAGGGAGATGTGACTTCCGCGATCGGCGTGTCCGGCGTGGCGCGGTCGGTCGGCGACGTTCAGTCCGCCAGATGCCGTAAGACCCCGAGGATGCCGTTCTCATCTGCAGCATCCGTCGGGCGGGCGAGGGCGGCGTCGAGTTCGGCACGCACGGCCGCCACGTCGAGCCCACGCCCGATCGTGACCAGCTCGGTGACCGGGCGATGGTCTCCCCACGGCTCGCGCAGCACCCGGACGAATCCGCCCACACCGTGTACGACGAACCGCTGTCGGTGCCGCGGCACATCGAAATAGACGATTCCCTTGATCCGGAAACAACCATCCGGCGGTCGTTCGAGGAATCGGGCGAGGCGACGTGGGTCCATCGGCCGGTCGCTGGAGAACGACACCGACTCGTACGCCGCGTGCAGGTGCTCGTGATGGTCGTGACCACCCTCCTCCAGCAACAGCTCGTCGAGGGTCAACTGGCCGGGGCCGGCCTGTTCGACCTCCCGTCGGGCGAGGTCGAACAGCAGCTCCGGATCGATCGCCGCATTGCGGGTCGCCACCCGCGGGGCGGTCGCATTGAGCTGTGCGACAAGCTCTTCGACGGCGCGTCGGGTGTCATCCGAGATCAGGTCGACCTTGTTGACGAGGACGAGATCGGCGATCGAGACGTGCGCGTCCAGCTCCGGGTGCGTGCGGCGCACCGCTTCGATGTGTGCCGCGTCGACGACGTACACCAGTCCGCCGTAGCGGAGTCGCGCGTCGGCGACCGACGTCACCATCCGGATGAGCGCTTTGGGCTCGGCGATCCCGCTCGCCTCGATGACGATGGCATCGATCCCCACGCTCGGCCGGACCAGCGAGGTCAATGCGTCGGCGAGGCCATCGGCGTCGACGGTGCAGCACATGCACCCGTTGCCGAGACTCACCGTGCCGTCGGCCTGCGCCGAGACCAGCAAGGCGTCGATGTTGACCTTGCCGAAGTCGTTGACCAGTACGCCGAGGCGCGTGCCGGTGGCCCCGGCGGACCGCAGCAGATGGTTGAGCAGCGTCGTCTTGCCCGAGCCTAGATATCCGGCCACCACCACGACCGGGACCGGACCGCGACGATCGGAAGTCCTCACGGTGCTCATCCGTGGGCTTCGGGTCCCAGGCAGTCCGGGCAGATGACGGCGAGGTCGCGTCCGTCCCGATCCGGATGGTTCGCGACGTTGCTCGTCGGACGGCCACAGTCGACGCACCGGCCGAGCACCTGAGCACGGTCGGAGAACTGCACGCCCATCCGGTCGTCGAAGACGTACAGCGACCCCTGCCACAGCCCGTCGTCACCGTAGCGCTCGCCATATCGCACGATTCCGCCGTCGAGTTGATAGACCTCGGAGAAGCCACGGTGCCGCATGACCGTGGAGAGGACCTCGCAGCGGACCCCGCCCGTGCAGTAGGTGACGATCGGGCGGTCCTTGAGGTGATCGAAGGCACCGCTCTCGATCAGCGGCACGAAGTCCCGGGTGGTGCGCGCCTTGGTGGTGACCGCGCCGGCAAACCGACCGACCTGCGCCTCGATCTCGTTGCGACCGTCGAAGAAGACCACGTCGTCACCGCGGGCGTCCACGAGCTCGTGCACCTGCTCCGGAGTCAATCGGGTCCCGGTGTCGACCACGCCGTTCTCATCGACCTCGATCTCGTCGGGGACCCCGAAGGTCACGATCTCCGGGCGGACGCGCACGCTCAGCTTCGGGAAGTCCCGACCGGTGCCGTCGGACCACTTGATGTCCGCTCCGGCGAACCCGGGGTACGCGCGGGTCGTCCTGACGTAGCGTTTGA
The DNA here is from genome assembly GCF_040547295.1 of Gordonia sp. PvP123. Lineage (NCBI taxonomy): Bacteria > Bacillati > Actinomycetota > Actinomycetes > Mycobacteriales > Gordoniaceae > Gordonia > Gordonia sp. PvP123. Next base: position 321,346 of record NZ_JBEPPN010000007.1, read on the forward strand.
CCGCGGCGATGTCGCCACCGACGGTGCTGTTGATCCCGTGGCGTGACACGATGATCCTGCCCCGGACCCCGAGCGACTCGCACACCGCCAGCTGCCACAACCGGATGGCCTCGGGATCGGGCAGCGGGACGAAGACGTAGAACAGAACGATCTTGGGGGTCGGCACAGTGCAAGGGTACGGAAATCGGCGACCCCGCCCCGAATCCACATCGGGGTCTCGCGATCACCGATTCCTGCGCGTGATCTGCGCAACCGCGGCAATCGGGACGCTGTCCGTTTCGGCCGCCCTCGCCGGGTGCTCATTGCCGTCCGAGTCGGGCCCCTCTCGAATCGTCATTCCGCCCACCGACGAGTTGTCGACGGTGACCGAGACAGAGTCCTCGTCGACGACGTCGACAACCGGAGAGGACTCGGCGCCGAATCTGCCCGAGTGGACAATCGGGCGAGTGATCGCCATGGCCCCACGCGTCGACAATTCGCGTTTCCATCAGGGCTCGGTGACCGAGGATTCACCACTACAGGATTCGTCCGGCTTCCATTTCTCCACACCGGACCGCGCGGTGAATTGCTCCACCGGCACCAACGGCACGTCGACGCTCGCCTGCCGGATCGACGACGAGCAGGGCGACGACTCCCCCGCACGACCTCCCTCGTCCGTCCCCGCGGCCTGCGACTGGGAGCGGGATCTCGCCATCCTCGGACCGGACGGCCCGCGGCGCGGAGCATGTGCCAATCGATATCCCGTTCTCTATCGGAGTTCGATTGTCGACTTCGGCCGGACCATTTCTATATCCCGCTTTTCTTGCCTCGTTGAGACCGCGGGGATGTTTTGTCTCGAATCCAGATCTAAATCGGGATTCGCAATCACACCGAACGGTTACCAAACGATCTATGCAGCAGATCGGGCACCTGAATCGCTGGTGAGCGTATCCCCCGAGGAATCGGACGAATCGTCCCGCCGGACCGCTGCGGCGGACTCCACGACCGTGACCACACCGACATCGAACCGGACCGCCACTCCGCGTAACCCGGGTCCGACCACCAGCACCGAGCCGACCCGTTAACAATCGGCCGTGTCTCGACTTCCCTAATGCTATTCAATGATTTATGGTCTAGGCGGGGGTTCTCAGCAAGTGCTCATGGTTTGAGTCTAAGCTGTGCACAGTTGGAATAGATCAAAACGGGGGGACGCAGGTTTCAGGCCTCGCGCGTCCGTCTTGGTCGGATGACACAATTCGAGGGGACAAGCGTTTCATGGCGAAAAAGGAAATCGTTCAGGTCATCGACGATCTCGACGGCAAGGTACTGGATCAGTACGAAACCGTCCGGTGGTCGCTCGACGGAAAGAACTATGAGTTCGACACATCGTCGAAGCATGCGCAGCAATTCCGCGATTCGCTGTCGAAGTACCTCGACATCTCCCGTCAGACCGGTCGTGTGACCAAGCGCGCGACGACGGCCTCGGCGGCGACCGGGGGCGGCCGCAACAAGGAGACCACCAAAGCGATCCGCGAATGGGCCATCAAAGAAGGTTACGAACTCAGCGATCGCGGTCGTATCCCGCAGAGCATCATCGAGGCCTTCGAAGCCGCACACTGACCGGTCAGACCTGACCGTCACCGAACACGAGACCCACTGCCCGGCCGCACTTCGCGAGCCGGGCAGTCGGCGTCGGGAGGACTGTTCACGATGAGGTCCTTCACCCCGCTGTCGGCCCCGGTCGACCCGGTTGGTGCACTCGAACGCATCTCGTGGCTGCTCGAGCGTCGTCGCGAGAGCACCTACCGCGTCGAGGCCTTCCGCCGCGCCGGACAGGCAGCGGCCGGACTCGATCCGTCCGAGATGCAGGCGCGAGCCGCCGCCGGCACCCTGACCGCGATCAAGGGCATCGGCAAGACCACTGCGGCCGTCATCAGCGAGGCCGCCGCCGGCGAGCTGCCTGGGTACCTCGCGCGGCTGCAGAGCGAGGACCCGCCCACCGCCCCCGACGACGCCGCCGGTCTCGTCGAGGCCGTGGTCGGTGACCTGCACGCCCATACCGACTGGAGCGACGGCGGGGCGCCGATCGACGAGATGGCCGCCGCCGCAGAGGCCTCGGGTCACGACTGGCTCGCCATCACCGACCATTCGCCCCGCCTCACGATCGCGAACGGGCTGAGCGCAGAACGCCTCGCCTCCCAGATCGAGGCGATCGATGCCTGGAATTCCGCTCACGCCACCAGTTTTCGCCTCTTCCGTGGGATCGAGATCGACATCCTCGACGACGGCGCGCTCGACCAGACCGACGAGATGATCTCGCGGCTCGACGTCGTGACCGCATCGGTGCATTCCAACCTGCGGATGGCGCACGCCGCGATGACCTCCCGGTTGGTCGCCGCGGTCTCCGATCCACGCGTGCACGTCCTCGGTCACTGCACGGGACGCCGGGTGCTGAGCGGTCGAGGCCATCGACCGCCCTCGACCTTCGATGCCGAGGCCGTGTTCGCCGCGTGTGCCGCCAACGACACCGTCGTCGAGATCAATTCCCGTCCCGAACGGGTCGACCCGCCCGACGAGTTGATCGAGATCGCGCGGGACGCCGGCTGCCTGTTCGCGATCGACTCGGACGCACACGCGCCCGGACAGCTCGACTTCAAGATCCTGGGCGCACGCCGCGCCGCGGCGCACGGTATCGACCCGGATCGGATCGTCACGACGTGGTCGTCGGAGCGGTTGTCGGAGTGGCTCGCCCGATGAGCCGGGCGATCAGCGGGAACAGCAGCACTGTCGTCGCTCCGGCAGCCACGAGAATCGACGCGAGTTCATCGGACATCAGCTCCGACGCCACGGCGACCTGGGTCACCGCGACGATGATCGGCAGGCCGGTCGCCGCGAAGAACGCCAACTGGGTCCGCTCGCGGGGCCTACGGAGGAAGTAGCCGTCGTCGAGCCGCCCGGCGCCGGCCCACACGGGTCCGCCCCGCGCGATCGCGATGGCGAGGATGAGCACCACCCACAGGCCCGGTTCCGACGCCACCGCCGAGACATCGATGTTCATCCCCGAGGTGACGAAGAAGATCGGGATCAGAATCCCGAAGCCGATGACCTCCAGCGACGTGCCCACCTGCGGGTGTTCGGGACCGATGAGGCGACGCAGGATGAGTCCCGCGGCGAAGGCACCCAACACGACGTCGAGGTCGAAGACGGAGGCCACCGTCATCAGCGAGACCAGCAACAGCACGACCACTCGGACGGGCAACTGCACTGTGCCCCCGGCGGCCTCGCGAATGGCGGCGCCGATGCCCGGCACGCGCGCCAGAATCCGCTGTGGCGCAGCCGATATCAGTAGCGCCGCGATCGCGAACAGCAGGAGTACGACCACCGCCGCGCCGATGCTGCGGCTCGTCAGCAACAGCGACATGGCCACCACCGGCCCCAACTCCCCGACAGCCCCGTGCGCCATCACCGCCCGCCCCAACCGGGTCCGTTCGAGTCCGGCTTGTTTGAGGATCGGCAGCAGCGTTCCCAGAGCGGTGGACGACAGGGCGATGGCCACCGCGACGTGGGCGGTGAAGCCGGTCTCGCCGAGGCCCAGCGCCAGGGTCACCGCGACCAGCGTCACGGCGGCCAGCGCAATCAAGAGACTGACCAGCCAGGAGATCTGCGCGATCCGGCCGGTCCGGCCGCCCAGCAGCTTCGGGTCGAGCTCGTATCCGGCGAGCAGGAAGAGCATGCCAAGCCCCAGCTGGCTCAACACGTCGATGCCGTCCTGCGAGGCCACGTCGAGCGCATGCGGGCCGATGAGGATGCCGAACCCGAGCAGCAGCACGGCGTCGGGCACATATCCGCGCGACATCCGGGACAGGAGCGGCGAGATCACCGCCACGAGCGCGATCCAGAACAGCGACACGGTCACCGAGGTCGCGGAGTCCCCGGACTCCGCGAGAACGAGCACAGGACCACTCGAGGCCGTGTCGACGAGCAGGGTCTCCGCCGGTGTCATGGATGACATGGTGGCACGACGGGCGCCGGGGCGACGTCAGCTCAGGGCACCGACGCGATCCCGGATCACCGGCAGCACACCTTCGGCGAACCAGTGCGCCTCTTCGATGTGCGGATAGCCCGACAGGATGAAGTGTGCGAACCCTTCGGATTCGTACTCGCCGATGAGCGCCGCGACCTCGTCGTAGCTGCCCACGAGTGCAGTGCCGGCTCCTCCGCGGATGAGGCCGACACCCGCCCACAGACCGGGATGGATCTCGAGGGCGTCGCGCCGTCCGCCGTGCAGTTCGGCCATTCGTCGCTGACCGGTCGAGTCCGAGCCCGAGTGCAGGGCGAAGGCCGTCGCGATCTCCTCGTCGGAGATCCCCTGCAGCAGGGTGTCGGCTACGCGCCACGCCTCCGCGGAGGTCTCGCGTGCGATGACGTGAAGTCGCACACCGTATTCCAGCGACCGGCCGACGGCCGACGCGCGGCGCGCCACTTCCGCGATCTTCTCCCCCGCCACCGCAGGCGGTTCGCCCCACGTGAGATAGACCTCGGCCCGTGACGCGGCGACCGTCAGCGCCGGATCCGACGAGCCGCCGAAGAAGATCTGCGGCTTGACCACCGGCGGATCGGGCAGGAACGCCCCGGCGATCTGATAGAACTCACCGTCGAAATCGACTGTCTCCCCGGTCCAGAGCCGCTCGACGATCTGCAGGAACTCGTCGGTGCGCGCATAGCGGCGATCGTGGTCGACCCAGTCACCGAATCGTCGTTGCTCCACCTCGTCGCCGCCGGTCACGATGTTGACCGCAACCCGTCCGCCCGAGAACCGTTGGAGCGTCGCGGTCTGCTGCGCCGCGAGGGTCGGCGAGATCAGCCCGGGCCGGAACGCCACGAGGAACTTCAGTTGCTCGGTGTGCGTGATCGCGGCGGCGGTGGTGAGCCACGCGTCCTCGCACCAGGTTCCGGTCGGGGTCAGGACACTCTCGTAGCCGAGCCGGTCGGCGGTGCGTGCGACGTCGATCAGATAAGGCAGTTCCGGCGCCCGGTAACCCGGGGGATGCCGTTTCGTCGCTGATGCGTGTGAGGCGCCGACGATTCCGCGGCTGTCGCCTGCGGTCGGCAGAAACCAGTGGAAATGACTCACGAAGATCCCTTCCTGCGGATGGATGGGCGGGTCTAGGACTGAGGCGTACCGAACAGCGGTGCCAGCGATTCGTCGTAGCGGTTGTCGACGAACGACGCGAAATCGACCTGTCCCTGCAGCTGACCGGAGTCGGCGAAGGCGTCGGCGAGTTTCTGCTGCGACGCCACAACGCTGTCGTCGAGTGCGATGGCAGGCCGCAGGCTGCGGCCCTGCGCGACCTTGCCCGCCCGCGGATCGATCCCGACCTCGGCGGAGTACTGCTCGGCCCAGGCATCCGGGTTCGCCTTCGTCCAGTTCGCGGCGCGCGCGATGCCGGTCGCGAGTTCTCGGATCGCGGTGTTGCGACGCGGGTCGGCGAGCGCCTCGTCACCGGCGATACCGAAGCCGAAGCCGTTGGAGACGCCCTCGGCGGTGACGAGCGTCTTCGGAGTGTTCTCGAGCTGCACGATCGCGGTGTACGGATCCCAGATCGCCCACGCGTCGACGTTGCCGGAAGTGAACGCCGACAACGCATCCGCAGGCTGCAGGAACACCGGTTCGACGTCGTTGCCGGGCCCGAGGGTCAGGTTGACCTTGTTCAGTTGCAGCAACAGATGTCCATGCGCCGAGCTGCCCTTGGCCACGGCGACCTTCTTGCCCTTGAGGTCGGCGACCGAGGCCAGGGGTGAGTCGCCCGGAATCAGGATCGCGTCGCCGCTGGCGTTGTTCGCGTACCCGGTGACGATCTTGACCTTCGCGTTCGCCGCTGCGCCGAAGATGGGCGGCGTGTTCCCGGTGACGGCGAAGTCGATCTTGCCCGCCGTCGCGGCCTCGATCTGCGGTGGGCCGGAGGTGAACGTGGAGAATTCGACGGTGAACGGGAGCTTCTCGAGTTCGCCCGAGGCACGCAGCAGGGCTTCGGTGCCGCCCTTCTGGTCTCCGACACGAAGAGTGAGGTCCTGCAGCGAGGCGACGTCGACCGTCTCGTTCGCGATCGATTCGGCGTTGTCCTCGCGTTGGACGCATCCTGCGAGGCCCATGGTCAGGGCGGCGGTGGCCAGCACGGCGGCGAGCACACGGCGTCGTCGGGGACGAGCGGCGCGCACGGGGGCAAGGTCGTTGGTCATCGAGGGTGCCTTCGGGTTCAGGGGTGGACTGGTCAGCGCGTCGTGTCGGCAACGCCGAGAGCGGTCAGCAATTCGGCTCGCAGGCGCGGGATCTCGGAGTCGGGATCGTCGGGTTCACCGGTATACCGCGGGCGCGGCACGGCGAGGTCTTCGACGATCGTGCCGCCGGCGAGGACGACGACGCGGTCGGCGAGCCGCAGCGCCTCGTCGACGTCGTGGGTGACGAGCAGCGCGCCGAAACCGTTGTCGCGCCAGAGACGAATGAGCAACTCGTGCATCGTGCGTCGGGTGAGTGCATCGAGGGCACCGAACGGCTCGTCGAGCAGCAGGAGCTGCGGACGTGCGACGAGGGCACGGGCGAGTGAGACCCGTTGCGCCTGGCCGCCCGAGAGCTGCGCGGGCCAGGCACCTGTCTTGTCGCTGAGACCCACCTCGTCGAGAGTGTGGCGCGCCCGCTCCCTGGCCTGCGACTTGCCGACCTTCTCGCGCACGAGGCCGAAGGCGACGTTCTGCAACACGGTGCGCCAGGGAAAGAGTCGCGGTTCCTGGAACGACACCGCCGGGTGGCCTGCGGTGCGCACGGTGCCCGCCTCGGTGGTCGACAGGCCGGCGAGAAGTCGCAGCAGCGTCGACTTCCCGCTGCCGCTGCGTCCGATGAGCGCGACGATCTCGTGCGCGCCGACTCGCAGCGTGACGTCGCGCAGCACGGGGTTGTCCCCGTAGCTCAGGCTGGCGTGTTCGACTTCGGCGGCGTAGGCGACCGGGCCGGCGGGCTTCTCGGCGAGCGGAACCTCGAGATCTCGGGTGGCGATGGCGGTCATGATCGGGCCTCCTTGACTCGGGATGTTCAGGATGGGACCGTCACCGGTTCTGGTACCGCGTCGTGTAGCGCTCCAACGCCCGCACGATGGCGTCGGTGATCAATCCCAGTGCGGCGTAGACGATCAGGCCGAAGAAGATGATGTCGGTGCGTAAGAAGTCACGAGCGTTGTTGATCAGGTACCCCAGTCCGGAGGTCGCCGCGATCTGCTCGGCGACGATCAGGCTCAACCAGGCGATGGCCAGGGCCTGTCGGAGGCCGACGAGGATCTGCGGCATCGCGCCGGGGATGATGAGGTCCCGGACGGTGGTCAGCCGCGAGAAGCCCAGGACCCGTGCGGTTTCCACCAACCGTCCGTCGATCTGGCGAATCGCGGCCGACGTGTTGAGATAGAGCGGGAACAGTGCGCCCAGTGACACCAGCAGGACTTTCGGCATCTCGCCGATGCCGAACCACAGGATGAACAACGGGATCAGACCGAACAGCGGAAGTGCGCGGATCGCTTGCATGTTCGGGTCGATGGCCGAGTCGGCGAACTTGCTCAGTCCGACCAGCAAGCCGAGCCCGATCCCGACCGCGACGCCGATCGTCAGTCCGATCGCGACCCGCTGCGCCGACGCCGCGATGGCGTCGAGGAGCTGCCCATTGCCGAGGACTTCCCAGCCGGCTTCGGCGATCAGCGACGGTGCGGGCAGCTTGTCCTGCGGGATGATCCCCAGTGCGCTGCCCACCTGCCAGAGCACGAGGACCGCGACGGGCGACAGGGCGCGCAGGATCGTGTGCAGCCGGGAGGATCTGGCTGCCTTGACCGACGCCGATGAGTCATCCGGCGAACCCGGCCTCGCTGCTCTCGGGACGCCGGGCGCGCTGATACTGAGTGTTCGGTCGGCCACGTGCGGCAACGTTACGAATCGGGAAACACTCGCGACACCGTTGAGGTCAGCGTGAGCACAAGTAGGTCGCGGGCCCCGGCATTCGCGTACTGCGAGCGTTCGGCCCCGTGTGACTTCAGCTCCGCTTGATCGTGATCCCGGTCATCCCCGACGCCGAACCGGTCAGTTCGATCACCGGTCCGCCCGGACGCGTCGGCGCACCGGCCTTGTCCTTCACCTTCGACCATCCGGACAGTTGCAGGTCGCCGTATCGGATCTCGTGATCGGGACCGATCCGCAGCTTCACCGTGGTGATGGACACCTGAAACTGCAGCGTCGTCGACGGCCCGGGGAACGACGCGTGGGTGAAATCCAGATCGACGGTGCCCATGCTGCCGGTGACGAGGGTCGACGGCGGGACGTGCCAGGTCCCCTTGCGTCGAACCGTGTCCCACTCGGCCGCCAGGTGCACGGGTGCGGCCGGCGGCACGGCGACGGCCGGAGTCGCGGCAGCGGCTGGACTCGGGTCGTTGAACAGGCGACCGGCGTTCGGCAGGTTCGCCAAGACGGCTCGCAGGTCGGCGCGGGTCTTTGCCGCATACACCAGGCCCGATCGGTCCTCGAACTCCGCGATCTCCAGGTAACCGGCGGAGAAGGCGTCGTTCAGCAGGGTGACGGCACGTTCGCGTTCCGGGTTTCCGACCCGAAGATCGTCGTCGGGGAGGCGGTCGACCATGCCTGCCACCCTATTGCACCGCGCCGCGGCGTTGTTCGCGGCACGAGCGCCGGTGGTCGCGGCCCGATCAGTTCCGCGGGATCGGCGGCGCGGCGTCGGGTGCCATCAACGCGCCGATCTGCGCGAAGATCGGGTTGCCGCCGTTGTCGTAGGAGCCGTCGGGACCGAACGCCTCGGGGTCATAGGTCACCGACACCGCGATGGCGATCTTCTCCGACGGCAGATATCCCGCGACCGCGGAGTACCCGTTGAACAGCGGGTTCTGCACGACCCAGTCGCCGGTGCGGACGACACCCATGCCGTAGGTGTATCGGTCGGTCATCGTCATGCAGGTCGAGCAGCCGGCCAGTGGGCGCGCCACCCCGCGCAAGCTCGTGGAGACCATCGTGTCGTATGACTCCGACGACAACGTCTCACCCGCGAACAGTTTCCGTGCCGTCGCCTCGACGTCGTAGATGTTCGACGTCTGGATGGCGCCGTGGGTGATGCTCCACGAGGGGTTCCAGCCGGTGGTCTCCTCGTAGAAGGGTGTCGTCGGTGGAAGGTTCAGAATCCCGCGTCGCTCCGACGAATAGGCGTGCAGGGCGGGTTCGGGGATCACCGCTGTCAGATCCGAGACGGTGTTGTCGAGGTCGAGCGGTTCGGAGATCCGCTGCCGGAGCAGATCGGCGACCGACTCGCCGGTGATCTTCTCGAGAGCCAGCCCGAGGATCACGTAGTTGGTGTGTGCGTAGTTCCAGTTGGTTCCCGGTTGGTAGAGCAACGGCTTGTCCACGGCGTAGGACAGCATCTCCTCGGTCGTCCACGCCTTGAACGGGTTCGTCAGCTCCTCGGTCTCGAATGCGTCGTTGCCGAGCACGTAGTCCTGGTATCCGGACGTCATCGTCGCCAGTTGCCGCAGAGTCACCCGGTCGCTGTTGGGGATCTGGGGAACCCATTTCGCGATGATGTCGTCGAGACCGACGGTCTTCTCGTCGGCGAGTTGCAAGAGCACGGCCGCGACGTAGGCGATGGCGACGGAACCGTTGCGGAAGTGCATGTCCGTGGTCGCGGGGACACCGGTCTGCGATTCGCCGAACGCCTTGGTGATCACGTCCTGCCCGTCGTCGGTGACACGCACGATCGCCGACTTCAGGTGTTTGGTCTCCATCAATTCTTGGACGATCCGCTCGATCTGCGCCGCCTGCTGTGGGTTCGACGACGCGGCCGAGGAGGTCGCGGGTTCGGAGCCGCCGTCGGTACCGCATGCGGCGAGCGCGACCGCAAGGATCACGACAACCAGCGTCGACCAGCGCTTTCGCATCCTGGGATTGTTCCACGAGCGCAGAACTCCTGTCGGCGACTTCGGCGATCCCGGAGTAGCGTCGATCCCGTCCGCGCGGCGGACGGAGGAGGGCGTCGATGACAGCAGGACACGCGACCGGCCCGGCGGCGGTTTCGATGCCGAGGCCGATGCCGACCGCGTTCATCGGGCATGGCAACCCGATGAACGCACTCGAACGCAACAGGTACACCGAGGCCTGGGCCGCCCTGGGCGCATCGGTGCCCAGACCCCGCGCGATCCTGGTGATCTCGGCGCACTGGTACACCAACGCCACCGCGGTCACCGCGATGCCGCGGCCGCGCACCATCCACGACTTCTACGGCTTCCCGCAGGACCTCTTCGATGTCGAGTACCCCGCCCCGGGAGATCCGGATGTCGCCGACATGGTTGCCGATGTCGTCAAACCCACATGGTGCGGTCACGACGTCGACAGTTGGGGCATCGACCACGGGACCTGGTCGGTCCTCGTCCACACGTTCCCGGACGCGACGATACCCGTACTTCAGTTGTCGCTCAACGCCTTCAAGGACTTCGAGCACCACTACGACCTGGGCCGCAGGCTCGCGCCGCTTCGAGAACAGGGTGTGCTGATCATCGGCAGCGGCAACATCGTGCACAACCTGCGGGCGGTCGACTTCGCCAAGTCCGACAGCGGATTCGACTGGGCCAACCGATTCGACGATGCCGCCCGAGAGGTGTTGCAGGACAACCCGTCCGACATCCTCAGCCTGGACGGACATCCCGACTTCGACAAGTCCGTGCCGACTCCCGACCACTACCTGCCGTTGCTCTACATCGCCGGACTGGCCGGCGACTCGCCCCTGGACCTGTTGGTGAACGGCCATGCCGCCGGGTCGATCTCGATGGCCGCCTACACGCACGGGCTCGACGTCGAGCCCTCGGGGTCCGGCGCCGACGCTCCGGCCGCCGAACTACCCGAGGGGTTTCCGACACTCAACTCGAACCTGTGAGCCTCAGGCCGCGAGGAACTCGTCGATCTGGTTGATCGCCGAGGACGCACCTTCGACGACGCCCATGTCGAGCACCTTCTGCAATGCCTCGGCCGAGTCATAGGTGCTGATGTAGGTGGCGACCGTCGTGCCGTCTTTCTCGGTGAACGCGTAGGAGTTCCGAGACTCCGGCATGTCGGTGATCGGGTTGAGGTCCCCATCGGCGAAGCCGTCGAGGAAGGTGAAGCCGGTGGGCTCGTCGACGGACTCGACCTTCCAGTAGCCACCGAACTTCTCCCCCTCGGGACTCGTCATGTAGTACGTGACCCGACCGCCGGGGCGGAGGTCGTGGTCGACGACGGTGGCCGGGTAGGTCGGCGGGCCCCAGATCTTCTCGAGCTGGCGCGGGTCGGCGTAGATCTGCCACACGCGGTCGATCGGCGCCGCGAATTCGGCATTGATGGTGATGGTGCGGGCGTCGAGGTCCGGCGTCACGTCGATGACAGGCATTGTTCATTCCTCCGATGAGGTTGTGGGTGAGGGTGATTCAAGTGAGAGCAGATCGTCGATGCGGGCGATACGACCGCGCCACACCTGTTCGAGCTCGGTGAGCATCGATGCCACCGAACGCACTGCCGCGACGTCGCCACTGGCCAGCTGCTCACGCCCGGAACGACGCTTGGTGAGCAGGCCGGCCTTCTCCAGGACGGCGACGTGCTTCTGCACTGCCGCGAAGCTCATGTCGTATTTCGCAGCCAGCACCGAGACCGAGTGTTCTCCGGCGAGCACACGTCGCAGGATGTCGCGACGGGTGCGATCCGACAGCGCGTGGAACAGGGCGTCCGCCCGGTCCTCGTCGGTCGGTTCGCCCGCGTTCTCGATCACCTCTCAAACATACAACCAATCGGTTGTATGTCAAGAGCCTGTTGCGATCACCCCGGGCGCAACCCTCGCCCTCGGCGTTCGGCGCGCCTTGACTTGTCCCGATCGCCTCCCCGCCCGTGGCGGCACCTCCCCAACTCGCTCCGGCGACCCAGACCGAAGGACATCAACCCGTGACCCGTCAGCTCCATCTCGGTGGATTCTTGATCGCCTCCCCCGTCACCCACTCGCACGCCGCGTGGCGTCATCCCGGTTCGGTGACGGACTATTTCGGGCCGGACCACTATCACCGGGTCGGGCGGATCCTCGAGCGCGGCAAGTTCGATTTCGCCTTCTTCGCCGACCTGCTCGCCGCCCCGGTCCGATTCGGCGGCGATCAGTCCGAACCGTTCCGACGCGGCACGCAGGCCGCCGCGACGATCGACCCGAGCCTGGTGGCGGCGAGCATCGCCGCGGTCACCACCCGGCTCGGAATAGCGGTGACCAAGTCCACCACCTACTTCCACCCCTACGAACTCGCACGCGTCTTCGGGTCCCTCGACCACCTCACCCGGGGACGCATCGCGTGGAACATCGTGACGTCACTGTCGCAGGCCGAGGCGCAGAACTTCGGCTTCGACGACCACGTCGGACACGACGAGCGGTATGTGCGCGCCGAGGAGTTCGTCCGCACGGCGATCAAACTGTGGTCGAGCTGGGACGCCGATGCCGTGACCGCCGACAAGGAGTCCGGCGTCTGGGCGGACCCGGCGAAGATCCACACCGTCGACCACGACGGCGCGCATTACCGCACCCGAGGCCCGCTCAACCAGCCCCGGTCACCGCAACACCGACCGGTCCTCATCCAGGCGGGGTCGTCGAACACCGGTAAGGATTTCGCCGCGCGGTGGGCGGAGGCGATCTTCGAGATCGACCCGACCCCGGAGGGGCGCCGCGCCTACTACGACGACGTGAAGTCGCGCGCGGTGAACTTCGGCCGTAACCCCGACCACGTCAAGATCTTTCCGTCCTTCATCCCGTTCATCGGCGAGACCGAGTCGATCGCCCGGGAGAAGCAGGCCTTCCACAACGAACTCGCCGACCCGATCTCGGGCCTGATCACGCTCTCGGTCCACACCGACCACGACTTCTCCGCCTACGATCTCGACGCCCCCGTCGAAGACGTTCAGGTGAGCGGCACACAGGGGCTGTTCGATGTCGCCCGACGCCTCTCCGAGCGGGACAGTCTCACCCTCCGCGACATCGGCAAGCTCTACGCGCAGGGAGTCCTGTTGCCGCAGTTCGTCGGCACGGCCGCCGAGGTCGCGGACCAGATCGAGGAGTCGTTCTCCGGTGGCGAGGCCGACGGGTTCATCGTGTCGAGTGCCCAGACCCCCGGCACCTTCAACGACTTCGTGGACTACGTGGTGCCGGAGTTGCAGCGCCGCGGCCTGTTCCGGACAGAGTACGAGGGCACGACCCTGCGCGAGCACCTCGGACTCGGGACCGCGGAGGAGGATCTGCCCGCGGACGTGCGCGGGGTCGACACCCGGCTCGCGGGCTGAGGCGGGGAGGACCTCAGCGCTCGCTGACCCGGCCGCCGTCGACGTCCCAGTGCCGGTCGACGTGGACGTTCTCCAGCATGCGCCGATCGTGGGTCACGAGAAGCACTGCGCCGTCGTAGGAATCGAGCGCGGACTCGAGTTGTTCGATGGCCGGCAGGTCGAGGTGGTTGGTCGGCTCGTCGAGGACGAGGACATTGGTGCCGCGCGCCTGGAGCAGTGCCAGTCCGGCCCGGGTGCGCTCGCCCGGTGACAGCTCGCCGACCGGCCGGTCGACGTGATCGGCCCGCAGACCGAACTTGGCGAGCAGGGTGCGCACGTCGGCGGTGGAGTACTCGGGGACGAGGGCCTCGAATCGTTCGGCGAGCGGCCGGGTGCCGGTGAACTGGCCACGCGCCTGGTCGATCTCACCGATCGCGACGTTGGCTCCGAGTTGCGCCGTTCCCTCATCGGGTTCGACCCGCCCGAGAAGCAGCCGCAGCAGCGTTGTCTTGCCGGCACCGTTGTGGCCGGTGATGCCGATGCGTTCGCCGGCATTCACCTGTAACGACACCGGCCCCAGCACGAAATCACCCTGCCGCACAACCGCTTCGTTGAGTGTGGCGACCACCGAACTGGAGCGTGGGGCAGAGCCGATGGTGAACTCGAGCACCCATTCCTTGCGCGGCTCGGCGACCTCGTCCAGCCGCGCGATCCGACTCTCCATCTGCCGGACCTTCTGCGCCTGCTTCTCGCTGGATTCCGTTGCGGCGCGGCGTCGGATCTTGTCGTTGTCCGGCGCCTTGCGCATGGCGTTGCGGACGCCCTGACTCGACCATTCGCGTTGCGTCCGCGCCCGGGCGACGAGATCGGCCTTCTTGGCCGCGAACTCCTCGTATTCCTCGCGGCGGTGGCGCCGGGCGACGGCACGTTCCTCGAGGTAGCTCTCGTAACCACCGCCGTACACGGTGTTGGTGTGCTGCGCGAGGTCGAGTTCGAGCACGCGGGTGACGCTGCGCGCGAGGAACTCTCGATCGTGACTGACGAGGACGACGCCGCCACGCATCCCGGCCACGACCTCCTCCAGCCGCGCGAGACCGTCGAGGTCGAGGTCATTGGTCGGTTCGTCGAGGAGCACGATGTCGAATCGAGAACACAGCAGCGCGGCGAGCCCGACCCGCGCGGCCTGGCCACCGGACAGATCCGTCATCAGCGTGGCGTCCGGGTCGATGACGCCGTCGCCGAGACCGAGATCGGCGAGAACGGCGGGCAGTCGCTCGTCGAGATCGGCCGCCCCGGTGGCCAGCCAGTGGTCCAGCGCGGCCGCGTAGACCTCGGCCGGGTCTGCCGACGCCGCCGTGCCAGGATCGGCCAGCGCGTCGGCCGCGGCGTCCATCGCCGCGGTGGCCGCCGCGCACCCGGTACGGCGTGCCACATAAGCGCGCACGACTTCCCCGGGAAGTCGCTCGTGCTCCTGTGGCAGCCAACCGACGAAGGCGTCGGACGGCGCCCGGGTGATCGTGCCCTCCAGAGGAGCGAGGTCACCGGCGAGGACCCGCAGGAGCGTGGTCTTCCCGGCTCCGTTCGCACCGACCACGCCGATCACGTCCCCGGGGGCCACGGTGAGATCGAGGTGATCGAACAGGACGCGGTGGGCATATCCCCCGGCGACGTCCTTGGCGACGAGCGTGGCGGTCATCGGTCCATGGTCGCACCCTGGCCGCGGCCGACGAGGACCCGCCGGGCGGCAGGCCCGTGTCCCCCGGTTTTCCCGACAGCCCGGCCGGGTATCCCCACGCATGACCTCAACTCGTGAGACCCGACACTTCGACGTCGTCGTCATCGGCGGCGGGAATGCCGGCCTCAGCGCAGCGGCGCGCCTGCTGCGCCTGGGCTTTCCCGACGTCGCGGTGATCGAACCGCAGGCCGTGCACACCTACCGCCCGCTCCTGTCCTATGTCGGCGGCGGCCAGGCGTCGCTTCATGACGCCGAGCGCACACAGCGATCGGTCACGCCGGACGGGGTGACCTGGCTGCGGGACACGGCTGTCGTCGTCGACGCGGGCAAGCGAACGATCCGCTGTGCCTCGGGCGTCGACATCGGCTATCGAGACCTCATCCTGGCCGTCGGACTCGTGCCGGATCACGACGCGATGCCGGGGATCGACCTCGCGATCGCCGACCCGGCGGTCGCCAGCAACTATCTCGACCGAGCCGAACAGACGTGGGATCTGGTGACCTCGATGCCGCGGGGCGGACGCGCCGTGTTCACCGTCCCGCGTCCGCCGGTCAGCTGCACCGGCACCACCCTCAAACCGTTGTTCCTCGCCGCCGCCCAGTGGCGGCGGGCCGGAATACTCGAATCCCTCGACATCACCCTGACCGTCGACCGGCCGCATCTGCTCGGCGTCGACGGCCTCGATGCCCGTCTGTCGGAGTGCCTCGACGAACTCGGCGTCCGCGTCCTGCTCGACAGCTCCGTCCGGCTCCACCCGGTCGATCGCCGGGTCACCGTGGTGACGGGCTCGGACACGCAGGACGTGCACTACGACATGCTGCATCTCGTGCCGCCGTTCCGCGGACCCGACCTGGTCACCGACTCGGGCCTGTCCGGCACCCGCGACCGGGGACTCGTCGACATCGACCCGCACACCCTCCGACACCGGACCCACCCGTCGGTCTGGGGCGCCGGCGACGGTGCCGCGATCGCCACCGACCCGTCCGGCGGCGGGCTGCGACGACAGATCGCGGTGCTCGTCGACAATCTCGCCGCGGCGCGGGCCGGCGAGGAACTGACGGCCTACGACGGGTACACGGTCGCTCCGATCGCGACCGACGCCCACCATCTGATCGCCGCCGAGTTCGACCGCGACGGAACACTGACGTCGTCGTTGCCGTCGGTGATCGACCCGCTCAAACCGCGTCGGAGCGCGTGGGCCTTCGACCGTTACGTCCTGCCGCGCCTCTACTGGAACGCAATCCTGCGCGGCCGGGTGTGAAACGCGCCCACCTGCCCCATCGGTTCGGAATCGAGAAGCTCTGCGGCCCGACCCGCACTACCGTGGGAAACGCCTCGGCACCGGGGCGTTGACCACGAAAGGAATGCGAATGGGCGACTCGGGAGGATTCTCCGACCAGGAACGTGCCGCGATGAAGGAGCGTGCGGCGGAACTCGAGAAGGAGAAGGCCCGCGGACGCGGCAACAAGCGCGCGGCCGAGGAACTCGATCTGCTCGCCAAACTGGAGAACATGGAGCCGGCCGATCGCGCGCTGGCCGAACGCATCCACGCGATCGTGACCGCGACCGCGCCGGACCTGGCGCCGAAACTCTGGTACGGGCAACCGGCCTACGCGCTGAAGGGCAAAGTGGTGTGCTTCTTCCGGAGCGGCCAGGACGACAAGGAACGCTACTCCACCTTCGGCTTCACCCAGAACGCGAACCTCGACGACGGCGGCTTCTGGCCCACGTCATTCGCGGTCAGTGCATTGGACACCGACGCCGAGAAGACCATCGCAACGCTGGTCGCCAAGGCCGTGAATTGACCGTCCGGGTATCCGGGACAGGCCGCGGAAGCCACCCCTCTGGCCAAGAGGACTGCGACACGGTATGTTTCGTCAGGTGTTGACTTCCTCTGAACAAAGATTGGGGGTCCACGTCGTGCGCGGTGAGTGCTGATGCGCCTCCCGCCCACGACTGGAATTCCTCCCCGCCTCTCCCCCTGGCTCCGCGCCCGTCAATTCGCGGTACCACCCTCCATGATCGACGCCGCCACCGCTGCGCGTCGTGCCGCCGACTGGATCGGCGCTTGCGCCGCAGCAGGTTTCGACGCCGACATCGATCTGGACGCCGTACGCCGAAGGTGCGGCGCCGACCTGGCCGAACACCTTCAGGACGACCTCCTCCATCTCGCGCCCGACCTGCTGCGTTGGCATCTGCCGCGAATGGGCCCCGCCGGACACCTGCGCCCCGGCCTCACCATCGCGCTTGCCCGATATGGACACGATCCCGGAAACCGTTTCGGCACAGCAGGTTCGGTACATCTCGTGGCACGGACCGCACCGCGGTGGGCCGACGCCGGACAGCGAGTGACGCTGACCCTGTGGGACGGGTCGACGCCCGTCCCCCATCCACACCCCCGGCCGGACCGCAGATACCGGCTGGACCTGCATCGTCACCTGTGGGACGTCCGCCGCACAGGAGAACTCCGAATGCGTTGCGGTGCCTCCTCATCACCGTCACCGCCGACCCCGCCCCCGCCGTGTGACCCGCCCGACGGATGCGCCGTCGATCGATGGGCAGCCGAAGCCGCCTTGGTCCTCCGCGCCGACAGCCGTCGGTCAGGGTGCGTGCGGATACGGCTCGGATCCGGTCGAGAACTGTTCCTGCACACCGACATCGACGATCTCGACGCCACCCGGTGGGTCGTCGACCCCCCTGCGGGAGGGATCACGGCTCTGCCGGTTCTTCCCGACGCCGCGACCAGGACGCTTCCGGATCTCGAACTGATCCGACACGGCGCGATCACACCCGATCGGTTGCACCCGCTGGTGGCGGCCGCGCTCACGCCCGGGTGCACCTCGGCACCTCGTGATCGAGAAGAACTGGACGGAAACGGCTTTCAGAAGGTGCGATGTCGGGGCGAGCTACATCGCATCGGGATCGCCGACGGAGTTCTCTCGGCCCTCGATCACGACCGCGACGAGATTCGCCGCGAGGAGATGCTGGCCTCACTCACGGGCACACCCCTGCCCTGCCTGCAGGCCATCGACCGCGCCCACCGGCGGCCCGATTGCCTCGCCGGAGTACGTGAACGACTCGACTTCGGCGACATCGACGGCGCACTGGCGATCGTGGAACGACTACTCGGCCCGGAGGCGACCCTGCGGAACGGGCCGCTGCGTGATGCGGTCGAACGCACCCGCGCGCAACAGGAGATCTACGACGCGTATCGAGCCGGGGCGACAGATCCTGTTCCGCAGCCGGTTCCGGGCGGGCCCCGCCGTCGTCACCACCGCGGTCGGCGTCGGCGCGCCCGTCCGCGACACGCAACTCAACTCTGACGCCGACAACACCCCCACTTCTCCCACCCCTAGGTGAATCATGTCCACACACACCATGCCCACTGTCACCACAGCCACTGACATCACGGCCACCGAGGCCCATTCGACATACCTCGGCAGGGCCGAACTCGACAGGGCCGCCTCGCTCCTCGCGATGCTCGAGGAGACGACCACCGAACAGCGGACCCATGACCAGCTCGAAGCGCTCACGCTCGCGGTGGCCGCCGACCTCCCGGTCCTGCTGTGGGGTGAACCGGGGATCGGCAAGACCGCGGCACTGACACAACTCGCCGAGTCCCTGGACCTGCCACTCACGACGGTGATCGCGAGCGTTCACGAGCCCTCGGACTTCTCCGGGCTACCCATCATCGGGGATGACCCGGCCACCCGGGGCGTTCCCATGGCACCACCGGACTGGGCCGTTCGTCTCGCCGACGCCGGCCGCGGATTGCTCTTCCTCGACGAGCTCTCCACGGCACCTCCGGCAGTACAGGCGGCGCTCCTGCGACTGGTGCTCGAGAGACGCGTGGGCGCTCTACAGTTGCCTCCCGATGTGCGGATCGTCGCCGCCGCCAACCCGCCGTCGTCGGCGGCGGACGGCTGGGAGCTGAGTGCACCGCTCGCCAACCGTTTCGTCCATCTGCACTGGACCCACGATCACGACGTTGTGGTCCGCGGCCTCGGCGGCACCTGGCCCACGACGGACCTGCCGACCCTGGACGCGGAGAAATTCCCCAGCGCAGTCGATTTCGCGCGTCGAGCCGTGTGCACGTTGCTGGCGGCGCGTCCCGCGCTGGTCCACCAGCTCCCCGGGAGCCAAACCCGTCGGGGCGGCGCCTGGCCCTCGCCGCGAAGTTGGGCCGCGACGGTGCGACTGATCGCGTTCGCCACCGCCTCCTCGGCGTCATCCGACGTCCTGTCGCTGTTGGTCCGCGGCACGGTGGGCGACGGGCCCGGCTTCGAATTGCTGGCGAGTATCGATCACATGGATCTGCCGGATCCCGAAACGCTGCTCGCCGATCCGTCAGCGGCGCAACTCCCCGAGCGAGGTGACCTGCGTCAGGCGACACTCGACGCCGTCGTCGCCGCGGTCCGGCGTCGACCCGATCGGACCCGGTGGGACGCCGCATGGGAGGTGCTGGCCGTCGCGGTCCAGACCGGCGCACCTGATCTCGTGGTGGTTCCGGCGACCACCCTGGCGACGCTACGACGGGACGACTGGCAGATCCCCGACACCATCGACCGACTGGCGGGGGTGGTGTCGGTGTCCCGCGCGGCCGATGAGGCCGCCGACCGGGTCGCCGCGCGCCCAGGACAGGACCGGATGCGATGACGGTGACCGAAGCATTGGTGCCGGCGCCATCGGTGTCGGTCTCAGACAAGATCTACGCGGCGCGCCTGCACGCGGTGCGCGCACGGCCGTACATGGCAACCGCGCTCTACGCCCTGCACCTCATCGAGTCGCCGCTCGTCCCGACCATGAGCGTCGACCGCTATTGGCGCTGCTACCTGTCGCCGGCGTTCGTCGCGAGCCGACCCGAGGAGGAGATCGCCGCTCTCCTGGTGCACGAGGTGTCACATCTCCTCCGGGATCACGCCGCCCGGTCCGACCGGTACGCCGAGGATCACGGCTTCGACAGCCCGGCGGAACGGTTGCGGATGAACATCGCCGCCGACTTCGAGATCAACGACGACGTGTACGGGTCCGGGCTCGTCACGCCCGACGACGCAGTGCACCCGTCCGCACTCGACCTGGACACCGGATTGCTGATGGAGGACTACCTCCGCTGGTTCAGTCTGGGTCCGCGGACCGAGGCGATGGCCTGGCTCGAATGCGGTAGCGGAGGCGACGGCCGACATCGCGAGTGGGAACGGGGGCCGGAGGGCGCCGATGGTCGGAGCGGCCAGGAACGCGACGCCGTCCGATTCGCGGTCGCGACGGCGATCTCCGACCGCGCAGGCGATGTCCCGGCCGGCTGGCGGCGGTGGGCGCACGATGCCGTGCACCCGCCGCAGCCATGGCAGGCCCTGTTGGGCGCCGCGATCCGGGCCGCGGTGTCGACCTCCGGCGTCGGCGACGACTACACCTTCGGGCGGCCGGCGAGGCGGTCGGTCGCGCTGCCCGGTGTGATCGTGCCCAGTCTTCGACGGACCCCGCCGAAGGTGAGTGTCGTGATCGACACCTCGGGATCGGTCAGCGACGCCGAACTCGGCAGCGCGCTGCTCGAGGTCGCCGCGATCGCACGTGCCCTCAGCAGCCGACCCGATCTGCTCACCGTGGTGTCGTGCGACGCCGCGGCGCATGTCGCACAACCCATCTGCCGTGCGGAGAGCATCCCGCTACACGGCGGCGGCGGGACCGACCTGCGTACCGGGTTCGACGCCGCCCTGCGTACCCGACCCGACGTTGTCGTCGCACTGACCGACGGACACACTCCGTGGCCGAGTCACCGGCCCGCCTGCCGCACCATCGTCGGGCTCTTCGCTCGCGAGTATCGCGCGTATGCCCCGCTCAACGCCTCACCCGTGGCCGCATACGCCGGTGGCACCTATTCCGGCGGTGGGTCGGCGCCACCCGACTGGGCGCAGGTCGTTCGCATCGGCGAGCCGGGCCGGTGAGCGCCTCGAAGGGTCCTCACCACCCACACCACGACCCGCCGCGCCTCGATTTCCGTCCACCTCAGCAGGGTCGAAGGGCATATTGCCCTCGGAGGACGCTCACGAGGACGAGAAATTCCCGAACCACCGACCGATCCGCCGCGTCCCGGTCGAATGGTCATCCGCGTCGAGCACCGCCCGACGAAACGCGGGGCCGAACGATCCGGTAGATCTGGGGTGCGGCCAGTCGCAGGGAAGGTGACGCAACCGATGACACGGTCAGACGTGAACCCCGAGCGGATCCTGTGGCGGGCCTACGAGCCGATCCACGCGATCTGCTACTTCGATCCGCTGTTCGCGACTGTCATGGCCGAGAGCGGGCTGACCGGCTGGTGGAACGGCTACTTCGCCGGGCGCGCCGCCCCGCTCGGCGCGACGCCGCCGGAAGTGGTCTCGGCGCTGTTCTACGGGTTCGCCCCGGCGATGGTCGCCCGAGCGATCCCCAAGGTGTGGACTCGCATCACTCCGCGGGATGCCCTCGACGCTCGTTTCGACGCCGCCGAGCGAGTCCTCGGTGAGCACGCGTCGGCCGGATCGACCGATGACCTGCGCCGGGCCACCGACAATCTGGAACGTGCTGTCGACGCCCTCTCCCACGACGGGCGGGCTCTGGCCGCCGCGTGGAGTTCCGTTGCCCGACCGGCGTCGATGCTGGGGCGATTGTGGTTGGCCACCACCGTTCTCCGTGAACACCGCGGCGACGGTCATGTCGTGGCCGCTACCGCCGCCGGCCTGACCGGACTGCAGGCGTCGATGACCCACATCGCCGGCGGGCACGTCGACCGGACGCTCATCCAGGACAATCGCGGCTGGACCGATCACCAGTGGGACAGCGCACGCCGCTCCCTCGAGGACATCGGAATCCTCTCTGGCGACGGAACTCTGACCGACCGCGGCGCCGCCCTTCGTGAACAGGTCGAGGCGACCACCGACCACCTCGCCAATTCGAGCGTCCGTTTCCTGCCCGACTCCGACTGGACCGTCCGGGTCCTCCGGTCGCTGTCACGTGCGCTCGTCGATCGTAACGTGATCCCCTTCCCCAATCCCATCGGAGTGCCGCGCCCCTGAGCGGGGCATTCCGGCCGGTTCCGCCGGTGGGGCCGACTACTCTGGCCGCCATGATCACCGCGGTACACACACTGATCTACTGCGACGACCCAGAGGCCGCCCGCGCCTTTTTTCGCGACGTCCTCGCCTTCCCGCACGTCGACACCGGTGGCGGATGGCTGATCTTCCAGACCGGCCCCAGCGAGTTGGGCGCGCACCCCGACAAGTGGGAGCACGAAGGGACCGCCGGCCGCACCGATCAGAAGTTCGATGTGTCGTTCATGTGCGACGACCTCGAGTCGACGATGCACGAACTCTCCGCGCGGGGCGCCGAATTCGTCGGCGCTCCGACCGACGAGGGATGGGGCGTGACCGTCGGGATCAAGGTTCCCGGCGCCGGGCAGATCACCTTGTACGAGCCGAAATACCCGCCGCCCGCGCTCCGGTGACCGGTCGGGCCGATGGTCGCGCGTCGCTCATTCGGTCGCATGAAAGGCGATCTCCCCGAGCGTCGCGCGCGGTAATCTCCCGAGGTCACCGACCATGAGGAGCCGACCGTGGGCAGTCCCTACGACCCCAATCAGCCGACCGCCATGGGTCCGCAGGGGCCGCAGCAACCCGGATGGCCGCCGGCCGGCGGTCACCAACCCGGTGGACCGCACGCGACTCCGGGTCAGCCGCCGAACCAGGGGCCGCAGGGCGGGCAGCCGTACGGTCAACAGCCATACGGCCAGCAACCTTTCGGACAGCAGCCGTACGGCCAACCTTTCGGTCAACAGCCGTACGGTCAACAGCCATACGGCCAGCAACCCTTCGGTCAGCAGCCGCCGCCCCCGTCTTCCGGCGGCGGCAAGAAATGGTGGTTCATCGGCGGCGGCGGAGTCGTCCTCATCGTGATCGTCATCGTGGCGGTGGTACTGGCCCTCACCCTGAGCGGGGGCGAGGACGAGCCATCGACACCGACCGCCTCGGCGCTCGATCTCGTCCTGCCCGAGGACCAGTTCCCGGACATCACGGGCGATTTCACCACCGAGACGGGTAGCACCGACGACGACGGCAGCACCGTGGACAACGAGAAGTGCGCAACGCTGGTCGACTCGCAGCAGACCACCGGCGAACGAGCCGAACGTGAGCTCACCGAGACCTCGTCGTCGAGCGAGATCCTCTTCGGACTCGACAACTACAGCGCGGATGTCACCAAGCCGGCCGACAACGGCTACGACGACTTCGACGAGATCGTTTCCGCCTGTTCGTCGTTCAACCTGACACTCGACGATGGTGATGTCCCGGTTGCGCTCACGCTCGAAGAAGTCGAGCTGCCGATCGACAGTGACTACAAGGCGGTACGGATGACCGGCGCGTACGAGGTCGGTGCATTCCAGCTCAACCTGGCGGGAATCATCGTGATCGGCGAGGAGCGGGGCGTGTCGTTCTCGGTCACGCACAACACCGTCGACGACACCCCGCCCGCCGCGGACCCCGAGGTCAACAACAACCTGGCCGAGATGTTCAAGGCGCAGCGACAGATCATCACCGACGCTGCCTAGAGTTCCTCCGCTCGCCGAGGAGAATCTGCGCCAACGCAACCGGGTCGTCGAAGACGCTCATGTGCCAGGCATTGGCGCGAACGACGAAGTCCGAACCCGGGATTCGACGATGCATGGCTTCCATGGAGGCGACGTCGGACACCGTGTCGTGTTCGGCCGCGAGCACGGTCACCGGGCACGAGATCGACGCCGTGCGTTGCGAACAGTCGAAGTGGGCGATCGCGCGGAGCGCCGACGCCCAGGACGCGTGGTCCGCTACGGCCACGGCCTCGCGAGCGTAGCGGACGACCGGTCCGTCGTTGCGCAATTCGTCTGCGCTGAACCAGCGTCCGAGTGTGCCATCGACGTCGACGGACCCCACTTCGACGGCGGCGGCCACCGCGTCGAATGCCGGAAAGGGCGTGTCCCGCGTGCACAACAGGGTGAGGCGCGAGACGAGATCGGGCCGCGCGATCGCGAGTTCGAGTGCAACCTGCCCACCGAAGGAATGGCCCACCACATGCCAGGGCGCCTCGGCCGCGGCCGACTGCGCGACTTCGGCGGCAAGCCGTTGCTGCAGACCGGAACCTCTGTAGCCAGGCGGAGGCACGATCTCGGGGGTGATCACGAGCCCGTTCCCGGACAGTTCGGCACGCACGCCGTCCCAGACATCGGGTGACAGCGGGGTGCCCGGTAGTAGGAGCCAGCGCGCCAGAGGCACTACGAACAGGCTGTCTCTTGGATCATGATGAACAGCTGGCCGGCTTGCCCCTCGCGGATGCCCAAGTCGTCGGCCAGCCACCTGACGATGTCGTTCGAACCCGTTCCGTTACTCAGTGACTGGCAGACTCCGCGGGCGATCTGCAAGAGTCGTGTGCGATCGGTGGGCACGCCCTGCATGTCGAATCGCAGTCTCTGATCGATGAAGGCGTCCTCGCCGGGACGGGCGGGGCGCACGTCGCTCCAACAGTTCCACGGACTCGTGTGAGCTCCGCAGTAGCCTGGTTGTCCCGGTGCAGGAATCGTGGTCGGGGGACCCGCGAAGGCCACGCCGTTACCCATGACCAAAGCCGCGGCGATTCCACCGGAAACCACCATTCCGCGGGCGCTTCGACGCATAGCCGGTCCCCCGTGATCTCGGTCGAGTGAATGGACCAAGACTAGCCTCCCCGGATGCCACAACCAGAGCGAATTCGAGTATGTGTCCTTCGATCAGGTCGATCACGCCAACAGAGCACTCCCAGAGCGGCCGGCCACGTGTTGCGCCGCACAACTATTCAGTCGGTCCCGATCAACTGTCCCACTGTGGGCTTCGCAAGTCGATCGGCGATGCGCACCGGCGTCCCGCGGAGTCCATCAGCACGTTGAGCCGAACAGATGAAATAGAAACATCCCGCGACGGGCGGAAGAGTCCCCTGAATATGCTCGGGCGTCTGTTCCCACCTCTCGAAAACGGAGCCACTGTGACCCACTTCCCCGGACAACCTGTACCCGTGATTCGCAAGCAGGGCGCCTGGACGCTCTGGTGGCTCACGGTCATCACCTGCGGCGTCTACTACTTCATCTGGTACGACAGAATCAACTCCGAACTGGCCACCGCTACCGGCGACGCACGAACCGCCTGGACACAATGGTGGTCCCAGCTCATCCCGTTCTACGGGCTCGTCGGCCTCCACCACACTGCCCAGAGACTCAATGAGGCGCATACCGCTGCAGGCTCCACCACGCAGGTTTCGCCGCTGGTGACATGGTTTTGGGCACCCGCCTGGTTTGGCTCACAGACTCGCTACCTACAGCGTCGACTCAACACGCTCGCCGATGTACAGGCTGCTGGGCGAGTGACTGAACCCCGCGCGGCATAGCGCACCCGAGGCCCACGGGCATCGAGCACGCTCGTCTTGCACACCCTTGCAAGCGTGAGTTCGACGAGTCCCCCAGTGGCACCGACAGTTCCGTCCTCTCGCAGCGAGGTCCGCCGATCCACCAATTCACCACTATCCGATTGATCTCGACCATGTCTTCACCACTTTCGTCCGGACGATCGGGGCCTGGTGGCCGCTACAACCGATGTCCATCGGCGGACCGGGCCCGCACCGTGAAGGTCGACGAGTACACGAGCGGGACCGAGGTCGAGCTGGCGTTCACCGCTCTCGGTCCGACACTGACGCGAGTGTCCGTGAGCACCGTGGCTGGGAGCATCTCACCGAGGACCAGTTGCGCGAAGACTGCGCCACCCCAGGCGGTTACAGCTCCGGCGCGTACTCCGGCGGCTGGGCCGCAGCTCTGGCGGCGTCGGTCGCCGCCATCGAATCCACACTCCCCTGATCACAGGAGGCTCATCGCATGTCCCACTTCGTGTACAAACTCGTCCCGCCCAGGCCCACCTTCGGTCCCGGGGACATGTCCGACGACGAGGCCGCCATCATGGGCCGACACAGCGCGTACTGGTCGGGTCTCCTCGCCGACGGCACCGCAGTCATCTTCGGACCGGTGGTCGACCCGGCCGGGAACTGGGGCCTGGGCGTCGTGCGCGCAGATTCCGAGGACGCGGTCCGGGCGATCAGTGCCGCCGACCCGGCCGTCACCTCCGGTCTCGCCCGCGTCGAGATACTCCCCATGCCCGTGGGCATCGGGCGCGATTGACCGTCGCGACCTCGCCGCAGCACTGTCCCCGCCGTCACGTCGGAATGTTGCCGCGGATCGCGCCGACGTGATGTGACCGACTTCCCGCGGCGCCCGCGTCGAGTCACTACACTGGCGAAATGGGCGATCCGGCAACCGATCTGACGCGAGGTCAGTTGACGCGGGCAGTACGGCTGCTCCAAGGCCATGTGCACTTCGACGCCGCGCTGCTCATCCACCAGCCGGAGGGCGCTCGGTCTCGTATCGTGTCCCGGGTGGGGTACTCCTCGGGTTCGGCCTGGGCCTTGCAGCACCTGTTCCCTCGTGATTATGAGGTTGGCTTCACGAACCGACTCAACCCCTCAGACGGCCTGCCTCTCTCGATCAGCGACGTCGGTGGACGGGTCCGCGACGAGTTCACCCGCACCGTGCTGTTCGAGCAGTACCTGCGGGCCGAGGGCTTCGCAGACGGGATGACGGTCGAGTTGTTCGACGGTGGCGATTACGTGGGTCTCGCGCACTTCTCTGCTCGACGCCCCGACGCATTCGCAGCGCCACAACGCGCGTTGGCCCGCGACCTGTCGGGTTTGCTGGCGCTGGTCCTGCGACCGGACCAGGCGTCGGAGAACATTCGGCGACCATCGTCGGACGACGCGGGCTCGGCCGTGCCGGCCCCGTCCACCGTCTACCTACGCCGGGGCGCTCGGACCCTGTCCGCTGGTCCGGTGGACGTCCCGTTCGTCACCGAAGCCGCTTTCGTCCATGTGGTGGACGACTTCGTCGCCTGCGGCGTCGGCGAACTCCGACACCTGTGGTGGCATCAGGGAACCTGGTACCGGGTGATGCTCTCGCGCCTCGGCGACTTCGGCGACCTCAGGGTGACGGCCTGGCCGGTGACCTCCGAGCAGGTGTGGCACCTGAGTCGACAGGAGGTGCGCGTACTCAGCGGGCTGGTGGTCGGACGCACCGACGCCGCGATCGCCACGGGACTGAATCTGAGTCCGCGGACGGTGCACACGCACATGGTCAACATCCGACGCAAGCTCGGGGTGGACCGACGGACCGAGGCGGCGGCCAGGGCGACGGCGACCGCAACCGTCGTCCCCGGCCCCGCGACAGCGCCCGTCGCCGAGCTGGCACGGATCTACCGCGACTCGTTCCCTACGTGATATCCGCCAGCAGCTCCGCGGCCGCGTCGACCGCCTCGCGCTCATGGGCGAGCAGGTCATCGCCGCCCATGGGACCCAGGATCGGTGCAAACGCGTCGGCGGTACCGGTGGAGACGCCGGCGAGCTCCTCGACCACCGCCAGCCCGCAGAACGGAACGTAGTACGGGCTGTAGCCACCCTCCTGGAGACAGACGAGTCTCCCGCCGGCCACCTCATCGGCCACGTCGATGATCTTCCTGGCCAGCGATCGGAATCCGTCTGCGCGCAACATCATCCGCGCCAGGGGGTCCATCATCGAAGCATCGAAACCGCTCGCCACGATGATCAGTTCGGGACGATAGGCGCGCAGCGCGGGCAGGACCACCGCGTCGAAGGCGTATTCGTATGCGCCACTGCCACCGCCGGGAGGCAGCGGGACGTTGAGGGTGTAGCCGAACCCGTCACCGGAACCCCGCTCGTCGCGGAACCCCGAGTCGGACGGGAAGCAGCGATCCTGGTGCACCGAGATGTTCAACACGTTCGACGACTCGCGGAAGATGTCCTGGGCGCCGTTGCCGTGGTGGACATCCCAGTCGACGATCGCCACGCGTGTCATCCCGAGCACGTCGAGCGCGTGCGCTGCGGCGATCGCGCCGTTGTTGAAGATGCAGAACCCACGGCCGGTGGCGCGCTCGGCGTGGTGCCCCGGCGGGTTGATGAGTGCGTAGGCGTTGCTCACGGTGCCGTCGGCCACCGCGCGAACGGCCTCGATCGCGCCTCCGGCCGCGAGCAGCGCGATGTGGTGCCCACCGTTGCCGAACGGCGACACCCCGTCACCGGCGTCGCCGCCCTTCGGGAGGGCACTCTCGGTGACGATACGGTCGTAGTGGGCGGCGTCGTGGACTCGGAGGACGTCCTCGCGGGTCGCGGGCGCCGGCTCGAGCTGTCGCAGCGAGTTGATCAGACCGGAGGCGCTGATCAACTCGTGGAGCCGCCTCTTGGTGTCGGGGTGTGCGACGTGATGCGCGATGGGCTGGGTCAGGGCGTCGACGCTGGGCGGGAAGATGCCGCCGCTGCCTGTGTCCGCCCAGCCATAAAGCGTGTTCCAGATGTATCCGGTGGTCGTTGCCACGATCGTTCCTTCCGTCCGAACCCGTGTGTCGGTGGACACAGCATCATCGGAGCGGTGACGACTGTCATCGGTACAAATACTGAGGATGGACGAGCCGGGGATCGGCGGTGGGGACGGTCGACAGCCAGCCTGGAGTCGTGGCAACCGATGAGAAAAGCCCGTCCCGACATCAGTCGGAACGGGCTTCGTTCGGTGGAGCTAAGGGGACTCGAACCCCTGACCCCCACACTGCCAGTGTGGTGCGCTACCAGCTGCGCCATAGCCCCGTATTTTGTTGTTCCGCCCTGTTCAAGGGCACTGGCGAAGTTACACCATCTCGGCGATACCAGCCAAATCGCCAGGACGCCGACCCGATTGGTGTCGGGTCGGCGTCCCGCGGCTCAGGAGTTGCCCCTCTAGGAGTTGCCACCGCCCAGGATGCTGTCGAGCCAGGCGTTGCCCTCGAGGACGCCGTCGACGGGCTCGCCGTCGTGCAGCACGGTCGGGGTGCCGACCTGGCCGCCCGTCGCCTTCGACAGTTCGTCGGTCGACTTCTGCGCGGTCTCCTTTGCCTGGGCGACCTTCGCGTTGTCGGTGATGCACGTCGCGGTCGCCGGGGTCGCACCCTGTTCGGTCGCCATGCGTGCGAGTTCCGGGCTCGTGATGTTGCCGGTGCCGTCCTCGGGCGGCTGCGCGGCGAACAGCGCACTGTGGAACCGCAGGAACAGGTCGGTGTTCTGCTCGTCGGCCACGCAGGCCAACGCGCCGGCCGCACGGGAGCTGTAGTCACCGGTCGCCGATCGCGAGTCCAGGAAGTGCAGTGTGTGGTAGCGCACGCGGAGCTTGCCCTCGGTGACGGCCTTGGTGATGGCCGGCCCGGACTGCTGCTCGAAGACCTTGCACACCGGACACATGGGGTCCTCGAAGACGTCGATCAGCGGCGCGGTCTCCGGACCCACGATCATCGTCGAACTCGACGCCAGCGCGGCCTGATCGGTCTCGCCCTTACCGCGTCCGCTCCACCAGATCCCGCCGATGACGAGGCCCGCGATCACGAGGATGGCCACGCCGCCGAGCACGTACGTCATCGTGTTCGACGGCGCGCTCGGCTGATACTTCGAGTTGGAGGTGCGGGGCACCGATGCTCCCGGCTTGCGCTTCTTGCTCACATTCCGACAATAACGGCGTCGCGCTGAAAATTGTCTGAGGGATGGGCGCGGGCGGTGACCGCCCGAGACCGGACCGAGCCGGTCAGCTCCCCAACGCCGCGTCGACGACCTGCTGGGCTTCCTGCTGCACCTGCGCGAGATGGTCGGCGCCCTTGAAGGATTCGGCATAGATCTTGTAGACGTCCTCGGTTCCCGACGGGCGTGCCGCGAACCAGGCGTTCTCCGTCGTCACCTTCAGGCCACCGATGGGAGCCCCGTTTCCCGGGGCGGTCGTCATGATCGCCGAGATGGGTTCGCCGGCGAGTTCGGTTGCCGTCACCTGCTCCGGCGACAACTTCGACAGCACGGCCTTCTGCTCCCTGCTGGCCGGGGCGTCGATCCGTGCATACGCTGTGGTCCCGTACTCCTCGGCGAGTTCGGCATACCGCTGCGATGGTGTCTTGCCCGTCACCGCGAGGATCTCCGACGCCAGCAGCGCCATGATGATGCCGTCCTTGTCCGTCGACCACGGGCTGCCGTCGAACGTCAGGAACGACGCGCCGGCGCTCTCCTCACCGCCGAAGGCCACGCGACCGTTCAGCAGGCCGTCGACGAACCACTTGAAGCCCACCGGCACCTCGAGCAGCGGGCGGCCGATCCCGGCGACCACCCGGTCGATCAGCGACGACGACACGAGCGTCTTCCCGACGGCCGCCGACTCCGACCACTGCGGACGGTGGGTGAACAGGTAGTCGATGGCGACCGCGAGATAGTGGTTCGGGTTCATCAGACCGGCGTCGGGCGTGACGATGCCGTGGCGGTCCGAGTCGGCGTCGTTGCCGGTCGCGATGTCATAGGAGTCGCGGGCGGAGATGAGCGAGGCCATCGCGTTGGCCGACGAACAGTCCATCCGGATCTTGCCGTCGGTGTCGAGGGTCATGAACGAGAACGTCGGGTCCACGGTCGGGTTCACGACCGTCAGATGGTCGAGGTTGTATCGCAGCCCCAGCAGGGCCCAATAGCCGACCGATGCGCCGCCCAGCGGGTCCGCGCCGATGCGGATCCCCGCGTCGTGGATGGCCTTCATGTCCACCACGTCGCCGAGACCGTCGATGTAGTTGAGCAGGAACGAGTAGTCCTGGACGTAGTCACCGCTGCGGGCGCGGTCGAACGGGATCCGCGCGACGCCGTCGAGCTTCTGCTCGAGCAGCTCGTTCGCCCGCGCCGCCACCACGGAGGTGATCGAGGTGTCTGCCGGGCCCCCGGTCGGTGGGTTGTATTTGAACCCGCCGTCGCGGGGCGGGTTGTGCGACGGTGTCACGACGATGCCGTCGGACAGCACCCCGGGGTTGTCGCGATTGAACTTGAGGATGGCGCGACTGATCGCGGGCGTCGGCGTGAAGGAGTCGCTCTCGGCGGTGTAGACGGTCACCTCGTTCGCCGCGAGCACCTCGAGCGCCGTGCGCCAGGCAGGCACCGACAGTGCGTGGGTGTCGAAGCCGATGAACAGCGGGCCGGAGATCCCGGCCGAACGCCGGTAGTCGACGATCGCCTGCGTCGTCGCGAGGATGTGGGCTTCGTTGAAGGCGTTGTCGAAGCTCGACCCCCGGTGTCCCGACGTCCCGAACACCACCTGCTGCAACGGGTCTGACGGATCGGGTGTGTTGTCGTAATAGGCACGCACCAGGGCGTCCACATCGACGAGGTCTTCGGGCAGGGCCAAGGTACCAGCGCGAGGATGTGCCATGACCGCGATTCTGCCACTCCACACGCCGTTCGCCCGGTTGACGAACCGATCCGTCCGGTCGCGGAAACCGAATCGCTACGGTGAGACGATCGTCGTCACCGCATCGGAGGGGCCCGCACACATGCTGATCTCAGGATTGCCGGGGCTGTTGTCACCCGGACGCCGTTCCCCCGGCCTGCTCGTGCTCGTGCTCCCGGGCGGCACGGACAACAGCCGCAAACCGTTCAGTCCCTGGCAGCCCTCCGCGCTGCGCATGTACCCGTTCACCTGGTCGCTGCGCCTTCGCTTCGGCCGGTCCGTGCGCGTTCACCAGGTCGGTTATCGCGTCTACGGCTGGAACGGCGACGAGAACTCTCCCATGCTGCCCGCGCGCGCCGCACTCGACGAGATGTGTCGACGACACCCCGGTGTCCCCGTCGTCGCGATCGGCCATTCCATGGGCGGGCGCGTGGCCGCCCACCTCGCCGCCGACCGCCGGGTCATCGGTGTCCTCGGACTCGCGCCCTGGTGGCAGTTCGCCGACTGGCGGCACATCCAGCCCGGCGCGCGGGTCGTCGCGGTACACGGCGACGCCGACACCCGGACCCTGGCGAAGCGGACCCGAAAGGGCATCGACGAGCTGTCGACACAGGGGGTCGACGCCGAGTTCATCCCGGTCCCCGACGGCGGTCACGCCATGCTCGACCACATCGGGTTGTGGCAGCGCAGCGCTCTCGACTTCGTCGGTGAACGGTTGTCCGCGCTACGACCCGCCTGACGCGTCAGCCCTTCCGACGCGCCCCGGCCAGTTCGTCGACGAATTCGGGGTAGAACTCGACGTACTTCTCCCCCGCCAACACGTACAGCGGGTCGTCACCGGTCTCGGCGTACCCCTGCTTGCGCAGCTCGGTGCGCATGTTCTTGAACGTCGACGTGTGCTCGAGTTGCGGGACGATCCGCACGAACAGCGGGAATGCGTAGGCCGGCAGTCCGGTGCGAACGTGCCGCGCCAGCCCGTCCGCGTCGAACGACTCCCCGTCCTGCAAGCTGATGGCGGCCATGCCGGCCTTGCCGTCGACCCCCGGGATCGGCACACCGAACACGACTGCCTCCTCGACGGCCGGGTGGGCGTCGAGCACGGCCTCGACCTCGGTGGTGGCCACGTTCTCACCCTTCCACCGGAAGGTGTCGCCGATGCGATCGACGAAACCGATGTGCGAGAAACCCTGATCGCGCACGACGTCTCCGCTGTTGAACCACTTGTCGCCCTTACGCTTCGCGTCGCGGACGATCTTCCGCTCGGTCGCCTTCGGATCGGTGTAGCCGTCGAAGGGAACTCGCGAGTTGATCTGCGCCAGAAGCAAACCGGTTCCGCCACGGCCGACCGGCTTCACCCGGCCGTCGGGACCGCGCAGCGGCTCTCCGGTCTCCTCGTCGTATTCGACGATCGTGTACGGCAACGGCGAGAACCCGGCCGTCTTGGACAAGCCGAAGACATTGATGAATCCGATGTTCGCCTCGCTCGCCGCGTACAATTCGACGATGCGGTCGATTCCGAAGCGTTCGGTGAACGCATCCCAGATGTCCGGGCGCAGACCGTTGCCGACGGCGAGGCGCAGGCGGTGCGCACGATCGGTCGGCTTCGGCGGCTGCGCAAGCAGATAGCGGCACAGCTCACCGATGTAGGCGAACGCGGTGGCGTCGTTCTCGATGACCTCGTCGATGAACTTCGACGCCGAGAACTGCTTGCCGATGGCCAGGCACGCGCCCGACGCGAGGACCGACGACACCGAGATTGTGAGTGCGTTGTTGTGATAGAAGGGCAGCGCCGTGTACATGACGTCGTCGCCGCGCAGCCGGATTCCCAGACCACCGATGCCGTTCATGGCCACCAGCCAGCGATAGTGACTCATCTTGCTGGCCTTGGGATACCCGGTGGTGCCGGACGTGAAGATGTAGATGGCGGTCGATCCGACCTCGATCGACTCGGTGACCGCCAGGTCGAGGGGCGAGCAACGCGCGGTCAGGGTGGCGAGCTCGTCGAAGGTGAACTCCTTCGCCGGGCGGCACCCGGCGGGCACCGACTCGAGCGCCTCCAACAGATCGCGCTCGTAGAGAACGACTTTCGGCTCGATCAGACCGAGGCTGTGTTCGAGAACAGTGCCCCGCTGGTTGTAGTTCAGCATGCCGCAGATCGCACCCGTCTTGACGATGGCGAGCATGGTGATGACCACATCGGGGTGGTTGCGCGACAGCACGGCGACGACGTCCCCGCGACCGACGCCCTCCCGAATCAGGAAGTCGGCGAGCCGGTTCGCCCGCGCGTTGGCATCGCGATAGGTGATCGAGGTGCCCTCGAACCGGAGAAAATCCCGGTCGGGGTACTTGTCGACGCTCTGCTGGAAGCGCTTGCCGATCGACATCTTGGTCGTCGGCGGCTTGGGCAGCATCTGCGGCAAGGTGCGCAGGATCGTGCCGGCATCACCACGCAGCGACGCGACTCCCGACATCATGTCGGCCAACCGGATGTCCGGCAGGAGTCCCGTTCCCGATGCGTGATCAACCATGTTTTCCAGCCTCCCCTGTGTGTTGGACGACACACACCCTAGCCGGGATTCGTCGTCAATGACACGGCGGGGCGCAATTGTTCCAATCGATCATGTGCGGTCGGGCGCGGTCACCGTCGCGCAACTCCCAACGCGATCCTCGCTGCGTCGATGTCGGAGCTTGGCGAGCGCCGGGTGACCGGCCACACTGTCCTGATGACCGACACCTCGCGACCGATGAGCGAACGCCCCGCCGGCCCCCTCGACGGCGTCATCGTGCTCGAGTTGGGCACGCTCATCGCGGGCCCCCACGCCGCACGACTGCTGGGCGACATGGGCGCCGACGTCATCAAGATCGAGGCGCCGGGCAAGCCCGACCCGATCCGCACCTGGGGCCAGGCCGAGGTCGACGGCCACCGCTTCTACTGGACGGTCCACGGGCGCAACAAGAAAGCGGTCACCCTCGACCTGCGGTCCGATCGCGGCCGCGAACTGTTCCTCGATCTCGCCGAGCGCGCCGACGTCGTCGTCGAGAACTTCCGCCCCGGAACGCTGGAGCGGCTCGGCATCGGCCCGGACGTGCTGTCCGCACGCAACCCGGGCATCGTCGTGGTGCGTGTCTCGGGTTATGGCCAGACCGGCCCGGATTCGACCCGCGCCGGTTACGCCTCGGTCGCCGAGGCCGCGAGCGGGCTGCGTCATCTGAACGGGTACCCGGGCCAGCTCCCGCCGCGGATCGCCCTCTCGCTGGGCGACACACTGGCGGGGATGTTCGCGGCGCAGGGCGCACTCGCCGCGCTGGTCCGGCGTTCGGTGACCGGCAGGGGGCAGGTCGTGGACACCTCGCTCATCGAATCCTGTGTGGCGGTACAGGAATCGGCCATCGCGGACTACGACGCCGGGGGCGTCGTGCGCGGGCCGTCGGGCACCCGCCTCGACGGCATCGCGCCGTCGAACCTCTACCCCACCAGCGAGGGCACCCACGTCATCATCGCCGCCAACCAGGACTCGGTCTTCGCGAGACTGTGCGCAGCGATGGGACAGCCCGAACTCGCGACCGACGATCGGTTCGCCGATCACGCCGCCCGTGGCCGCAACCAGGACGAACTCGACGCCCTCATCGGCGACTGGTCACGACAGCACTCCCCGGAGAAGTTGACCGAGATCCTAGGCGCGGCAGGCGTTGTCGTGGGTCCGGTGAACACCGTCGCCGAGGTGGTCGCCGACCCGCACCTGAAGGAGCGCGGGATGATCGCCGAACACTACGACGAACGTGCCCAGCGCACCGTGCTCGGACCGGGCGTCGTGCCGCAGTTCAGCGACACCCCCGGCGGCATCCGCAACGCCGGTCCCCCGGCCCCCGGTTGCGACAACGAGGCCGTCTACGGCGGGTTGCTGGGGTTGTCCGAAGACGAGGTCGCGGCGTTGCGGGAGGCCGGGGTCATCTGACACTCGGCTACGGTCGAGGCATGTCACTGGTCGCGACCGGGCTCTCGCGCACCTTCGGACGGCACACCGCCGTCGTCGATGCGAGCCTCGAACTCAGATCCGGCAGGATCACCGGCCTCGTCGGCCCCAACGGGGCCGGCAAGACGACTCTGCTCCTGCTCCTCGCCGGCCTGCTCGCCCCCGACACCGGCTCGATCACGGTCGACGACGCCCCGGTGCAGCCGACCGACATGCGTCGGCTGACCGGGTGGATGCCGGACATCTTCGGCACCTGGGAGAGTCTCACGGCGCGCGAGATCCTGACGACGTTCGGCAAGCTCTACGGAATGCCCACCACCCAGGCCCGGCAACGCGCCGCTGAACTCCTCGAGCTGGTCCACCTGACCGATCTCGCGACGCGGCCGGCACACGAGTTGTCGCGCGGCCAGAAACAGCGACTCGGCTTCGCCCGCGCCCTGGTGCACCGGCCCCGAATCCTCCTGCTCGACGAGCCGGCCTCCGGCATGGACCCGCGGTCGCGGATGGACCTACGCAGTCAGTTACGCCGCCTCGCCGACGATGGATGCTCGATCCTCGTGTCGTCGCACATTCTCTCCGAGCTCGAGGAGATGGTCGACGACGTCGTGCTGATGACCGAGGGCCGGACCCACGCCCCGCAGGGCGCGGCCGGCGGGGTATGGCGCATCAGACTCGTCGGGCAGCCTCCCGGGCAGGCGCGGGACGTCCGTTTCGACGACGAGTCCGACGCCGCGCGGCACCTCGCACAACTGGTGTCCTCCGGGGCCGCGGTCAGCGAATTCACTCCCGTGTCCACCGGCATCGAAGACGCCTACCTCGCACTCGACCCGGAGCGCCGATGATCACGCAACCCGACGCGCCATCGTCGCGCACGTCATTCACCGGCTGGTGGCGCATGGTCGGGGTCATCGTCGAACTCGAACTGCGCCAGCGGCTCCGGACGACGAGGTGGAAGGCCACGCTCATCGTCGCCTTCGTCGTGATCTCGCTGGCGGTCTTCGGATCGATGTACCTGGCCGTGGCAGTGTTCGGCGGCACCTACACCGGATGGGCGTCGAACCTGTACGGGCTCCTGGTCGGATTCCTGTTGCTGCTCGGGATCATCGTGGCCCCGACGCTGGCGGCGACGACGATCAACGGCGACCGCAAGGATGCAACCCTGGCCGTGGTCCAGGACACCGCGATCGGCAACTGGCAACTGGCGCTCGGCAAGCTCATCGGGAGCTGGGTGGCCGGGATGGCCTTGGTCGCCGTCGCCACCCCATATCTGATCTGGGGCGTGATCGAAGCGCCGCAACCGATCTGGCGCGGCGTGCTCGGCGCGATCGTCCTGGCACTGATCTTCGCCTGCTACGCGGGAATCGGACTCGGATTCTCCGCGGTGACGGCGCGACCGGCGGGATCCGCGGTGTTGACGCAAGCGGCCGTCTTCTTCCTCCTCCTCGGCCTCCCGGTGGTCTTCGGCCTCCTGTATCCGACGGTCGCACAGACGCATTCGGTGGTCCGCACCGAGACGACGGTGACCGACCCATCGAGTCCGACGCCGACCTGGACGTGTCGGGAGGTCACCCGAGACGAGGAGTTCCACCATCACGAACGCATCTGGTGGCTCCTCGCCCCGAACCCGTTCTTCATCGTGGCCGACGCCGTGTCCTCGCCACCGGAGAACCCGATGAGATCCTCCGACAGCACGGCGGCTCAGGAGATCTCGCGGATGCTGTCGGCAGTGCGGGCGGGTCCGTACATCGGCCCACGGACGTGCGCCGACATCTCCTACGGTTACGTCGACCAGCACGCCCCCACCGGACACATCGCCCGCGAGGCCGCCCACGAGACGTCCGAGATGGGCCACTCGTGGGTTGTCGGCCTGGGGATCTATCTGGTGTTCGGTGGGCTGGGTTACGTCGTCGCCGCACGTCGTCTCCGGATTCCGGCCGGGAAACTCCCGCGCGGCGTCCGGATCGCATGAGTTCAGCTGACGGCGACGCCGGGTTCCAGCCCGGATACGACGCGCTCGCCGACCTGTACGTCGCGACGTTCCCGTCACCGTTCTCCAACGCTCTGCAGCGTCACGTCATCGATGCCTTCGTCGACCATGTCCGCGGGAGTGGCGTCCCGGGAACCGTGCTGGACGTGGGCTGCGGGCCGGGTGGGGTGACGGCGGAAGTGGCGGCCGCGGGCATCGATGTCATCGGCGCCGATCCGAGTACGGAGATGGTGCGGATCGCGAGAACGTCGCATGCCGACCTTCGGTTTGTCCTCGACGATGCACGGCTGAGGTCGCCAGAGCTCGACGAGATCGACATCGCCGCGGTGGTCGCGCGTTTCAGCCTGATTCATGTGCCGCCCGGATCCGTCCCGGACATCCTCCGCGGCTGGGCCGCTCGGATGAGGCCCGGCGGCGTCGTGCTGATCGCGGGACAGACCACCGAGGCGGACGAGGTCACCGAGTTCGATCATCGCGTGGCGCCCGCCTGGCGGTGGCACCCGGATCGCATGTCCGCCGCACTGGCCGGAGCCGGGTTCGACGAGGAATGGCGAACGGTGCGCCGCGCCGACGACGACCACCGTTTTCCCGA
The DNA here is from genome assembly GCF_040547295.1 of Gordonia sp. PvP123. NCBI lineage: Bacteria > Bacillati > Actinomycetota > Actinomycetes > Mycobacteriales > Gordoniaceae > Gordonia > Gordonia sp. PvP123. The sequence continues at coordinate 359,308 of NZ_JBEPPN010000007.1, forward strand.
GTTCCACCTGCTCGCACGGCGACGGTAGCTGCGAGCACGCCCCGAACTAGAAAGTTCGGGCAGCCGAAACTATAGTGTCGGCATGCCCAAGCGCGCGCGTCGTCGGTTCGTCCCCGTCGGGGCCCTCCTTGCCGCCGTCTGCACGATCGTCGCGGGGTGCACGCTGTCGAGCCGGCTCCCCGACGAGAAGGTCGTGCTCACGACGTTCACCGTGCTCGCCGACATCGCCTCGGAAGTCGCCGGCGACCGCCTGGAGGTGGAGTCGATCACCAAGCCGGGCGCCGAGATCCACGGGTACGAGCCGACCCCCGGTGACATCCGGCGCGCCGCGACCGCCTCGCTCATCCTCGACAACGGTCTGAACCTCGAAGCCTGGTTCGCGCAGTTCGTCGACGGCCTCGACGTCCGGCACGTCGTCGTCAGCGAGGGTGTCGAGCCGATCGACATCGCTTCGGATGCATACGCGGGCAAGCCGAATCCGCATGCGTGGATGAGTCCGGTGAACGTGCAGATCTATGTCGACAACATGGTTCGGGCGTTCACGGAACTCGATCCCGACGGCGCCACCACCTTCGAATCCAATGCGGCCGCCTACAAGAAGCAGCTTCAGCAGGTGCAGACCGGCCTCACCTCCGCACTGGCCGGACTGCCTGCCAACGAACGGGCCCTCGTCACCTGCGAAGGCGCGTTCTCCTACCTCGCCCGCGACGCCGGGCTCACCGAACGCTATATCTGGCCGGTCAATGCCGAACAGCAGGCGACGCCGCAACAGGTCGCGGACACGATCGACTTCGTCCGGGCAAACCGTGTCCCCGGCGTGTTCTGCGAATCCACCGTCTCCGACGCCCCGATGAAGCAGGTCGTCAACGCGACCGACGCCCGATTCGGCGGCACCCTGTACGTCGATTCGCTTTCCGAGGCCGACGGCCCTGTACCCACCTACCTCGACCTCATCCGCCACGACGTCGCGACCATCGTGTCGGGCCTGACCGGGAGCAACACGTGAACGCCTCAGCGACTAGCGGTTCCGCCATCGAGGTGACGGACGTGACCGTGCGGTACGGCGACATCCTCGCCCTCGACCACGCGTCGGTGCGAGTGCCGGCCGGCCAGGTGTGCGGCCTTGTGGGCATGAACGGATCGGGCAAGTCGACGCTGTTCAAGACGATCGTGGGGTCGGTGACCCCGACGACCGGCACGGTCCGGCTCGGCGGTCGGACGCCGGCCGCGGCGCGTCGAGCCGGCGCGCTCGGCTACGTGCCGCAGTCCGAGGACATCGACTGGACCTTCCCGGTCTCGGTCCGCGACGTCGTGATGACGGGTCGCTACGGCCATCTGGGATTCACGCGTCGCCCGAAACGGTCCGACCACGACGCCGTCGACGAAGCCCTCGCACGCGTCGAGCTCACCGACTTCGCCGACCGTCAGATCGGCCAGTTGTCCGGCGGGCAGCGCAAGCGGGCCTTCGTCGCCCGCGGCATCGCACAGGAAGCCGGGATCCTGTTGCTCGACGAGCCGTTCGCCGGCGTCGACAAACGCACCGAGGCCACCATCACCGCGCTGCTGCGCGAGCTCGCCGACGCCGGGACGACGATCCTGGTGTCCACCCACGACCTGCAGGTCCTACCCGAGCTGGCCGACGAGGCGATCCTGCTGATGCGCCGGGTGATCGCCCAGGGCGCGCCGACCGAGGTGATCACCACCGACAACCTCGTCCGCGCGTTCGGCCTCGATCCACTCGCCCGACCGACTTCCGAACGCCGCGAGTTCGGGCGCCTCGACTCCGAACACCACGAGGAGGTCTCGTGACCATCGTCGACATCCTTCTCGACCCGTTCGCCTACGCGTTCATGACGCGTGCGCTCTGGGCGACCCTGATCGCCTCGGTCGTGTGTGCGCTGCTGTCGTGCTGGCTCGTGCTGATCGGCTGGTCGCTGATGGGCGACGCCGTCTCGCACGCGGTCTTGCCCGGCGTGGTCCTCGCCTACATCGTCGGCGTCCCGTTCGCCATCGGCGCGGTGATCTTCGGCTTCCTCGCGGTGGCACTGATCGGCGCCGTCCGCGACGGCGGCCGGGTCAAGGAGGATGCGGCCATCGGCATCGTCTTCACGACCCTGTTCGCCTTCGGGCTGGTGCTGATCTCGGTGACGCCGAGCCAGACCGATCTGAACCACATCATCTTCGGCAATCTGCTGGGTGTCTCGACGTCGGATCTGGTGCAGATCGCGATCCTGGGCGCGATCGTGGCGACCCTGCTCCTTCTCAAGCGGCGCGACTTCACTCTGTACGCCTTCGACCGCACGCACGCCTTCGCGATCGGCCTCAGCCCGCGGTTGCTGGGCGCGGCCCTCCTGGCGCTGCTCGCCCTCACCGCGGTGACAGCCCTGCAGGTCGTCGGCATCGTGCTGGTGGTCGCGATGCTCATCATCCCCGGCGCGACGGCGCGATTGCTCACCGACCGGTTCGGCCGGATGCTCGTCATCGCACCGGCCATCTCGACGATCTGCGGGGTCATCGGCCTGTACATCTCCTATTACCAGGACACCTCGCCCGGCGGGATGGTCGTCCTCGTCCAGGGCATCGCGTTCTTCGGTGTGTACCTGTTCAGTCCGACCCACGGGGTCATCACCAAACGACGCAAACACCGCGAGAGTGCGTCCCTCGACGCGCTGACTACCGGTTGATCGGCCCCGAGCCCATGACAGACGAAAGCGCCCCACCTGAACAGGTGGGGCGCTTTCTCGTGGAGCTGCCGGGAATTGAACCCGGGTCCTCCGTCGTGTTGTTAGGGCTTCTCCGTGTGCAGTCCGCTATGTCTCTACTTGGATCTCTCGGTCACGCGAACAAGCCGAGATGACGATCCCAGTCGCTGTTTGGTGTTCCGACCTCACCCGCGACCGGCGAGGACGGTGAGCTCCCATAGATGATGCCGGCATCCGGGTCTGGGAGCATAACCCGGGCCGACAGACTAGCCGTCGCTACTCAGGCAGCGAGGGCGTAGTCGCGCTGATTGGAATCGGCGCTTAATTGGTTGCTGCGACGCTCACGGTGGTCTCCAGCCTGCACCGACACGCTTCCCCTATCTCGACGCACGAAGTCGAAACCGATCAGCCCCGAGTAGGACCCGCCGACCGGAGTCAGCGAGCACTTCAGTCTAACAACTCGTTCCGCAGAGTTCATTCCCGTTTCCCCCGAGACCTCCGGCGGGGGTCACTCTCGGCGGCGAAGACCATGGGCGCGAACGCGGTGACGACTCGGTCCTCCCAGTCACCGGCGACACCTCCGGTGCGGGCGCGTTCGGCGACGAGCGCCCCGACGATGCCGTCGACCAGCATCTCCGGCTCCATCGTCGCCGCGAATTGACCGCGCCGTTTACCCGCGTCGAGTGCCTCTCGGAGTTCGGCGCGGTGGCGCGCGAGGACCTGTCGGAAGAGCACGCCGAACTCGGGATCGGAATCGGTCAGCAGGGCCGCCATGCCGCCGAAACCGATTCCGTCGAGCACCATCGACGCCGCGTGGGTCACCACCCAGCGCAGCCGGGCCTCCGCGGGAAGGTCCACATCAGGCGGCTCGACGACAGCGACGTCGAGCAGAGCTGCGCCGAGCATCTCGTTCCGGTTGCGGTAGCGGCGATAGATCGTCGTACGCGCCACCCCGGAATGGGCTGCCACGCTCTCGATCGTGACCCCGGCTGGTCCGCGGGTCCGGAGCAACTCCAGGGTCGAACGGACGATCTTCGGGCCGCTGCCGCCTGCCACGTCGTGGTCACCTCACGCTTTCCCGCCGATTCCGGTTCCGACCGTCGGCAGGAATACTACCGCGCCACGAAACGCTACACGTAGTGTTGCGCTACAGTCACTGTAGCGATCCGGGTCGGGACCACTCAGCGAAAGGACTCCTTCATGCACGACACACCTCGATCGACATCCGTGGCTTTCACCGGATATCTGATCCTGCTTCTCGGATTTCTGTTCCTCGGGTTGTTCGTGATGGCACTGGCCGGCGGCATCGCCGCGCCCGCATGGCCGTTCGGCGCCGCCATGGCCGTCTTCCTGATCACGTCTGTCGCGTGCTTCCGGCATCAATCAGAGCTCAGCCGCCGGTCGCGGATCTCCGGCGGCGACATCGTGTCCGCTGATCCACTGACACCGCTCCTCCGACGAACCGACATCGAGCGCTACGAGCGCACGTACCGCCCCAGAGCCGACGTGTCGACCATGCACCGGACGGAGTGGACCAGCGTCGATCGCGCCGCCTGACGACGACAACCCACGCAATGGCGGAGTCGTCGAGCTGCCAGCTCATTCACAGCTGCCCGCCAGGCCCGGCCCAGGCGCCACCGGGATCGTGGAGACCTCGTGAGCCGAGGACGGACTCGGCCGACCGACGAGAGCGAGACCGACATGACCTCCCCGACCCCCGGCGAGCACGAACCCGACCGCGCCTCCCCCAACCCGCAGGCGCCCGACCCATCTGACGACGCCGCGACCACGCCGATCAGCCCGACGCCGACGCCGGGAGCGAACCCCCATGACTCCCTCGACGCGAACGGCTCCGCCGCCCACGGCATGCCCGCCGAATCCCACCCGGTCGCGCCGAAAACCGCGCCGGCGCGCTCGGCCCTGATCGCCGGCGCAGCCGGACTGGCCATCGTCGCGGGCGCGTTGGGTTTCGGGGCCGGTTACATCACCGGTGACACGACGTCCGAGCGTCCCGCACCGGCCGCCGTCTGGCAGCAGGGCGGCAACGGGCCCGGAATGGGAGGCGGCCCACAGATGAATGGACCCCAGATGAATGGACCCCAGATGGGTCAGCCCGGGATGGGCGGCCTACCGGGCAGGCAGAACCGCGACGGTGAGGGCGACCCCGAGTCCGACGAGCAGGACGGTCAGAACACGACGCCCGGGGCGCCGACGCAGCAACAGGGTCAGGCCGACACGGGCGCCTGACTCACCCCATCCCCTTCACGCGACGCCCGACCTCACGCTCGACCTCGCGTTGGGCGGTGCGCTTGGCGATGTCCTGGCGCTTGTCGTGGGCCTGTTTACCGCGGGCCAGGGCGAGCTCGACCTTCACCTTGCCGTCGTTGAAGTACATCGACAGCGGCACCAGCGTGAGATTGCCGTCGCGGATCTTGCCCACGAGGTTGTCGATCTCGCGCCGGTGCATGAGCAGTTTGCGCTTGCGCCGCACGGAGTGATTGGTCCAGGAGCCGTTGCCGTACTCGGCGACGTGCAGGGCATGAAGCCACACCTCGCCGTCGTCGATCGTCGCGAACGCGTCGACCAGCGACGCCTTGCCTGCCCGGAGACTCTTCACCTCGGTGCCCACGAGCACGATCCCGGCCTCGAAGACGTCGAGGATGGCGTAGTTGTGCCGCGCCTTGCGATTGGACGCGATCACATTGCGTCCCTTTTCCTTCGGCATGCACTCACCTCCTCGCTCTGATGGTGACCGCTGCGTTGCAGATCACCGACGTTCCGAACCGTCGAGACCGACGGATCATTCCCGGACATAGACACGAAGCGTGACATACGCGGTCGCGCCGGCCAACACAATTCCGCCGAGCACGAGCCACGGGGCGACGAACAGCACGTCGGTCAGCTCGATCCGCGCGAAGAAGCTGACCCCGTACAACTCGCGTAACGCGTTGTCGAAGAAGAACTTCTTGGCCAGCAGCAGGCCACCGATGGCCAACACCGAGCCGACGAAGGCCGACACCACCGCCTCGAGCAGGAACGGCAGCTGTGTGTACCACCGGGTGGCGCCCACCAGGCGCATGATCGAGACCTCGGTCCGTCTCGTGAAGGCCGCGACCTGAACGGTGTTGATGATCAACAGGATCGCGGCGATCGCCAGCACCGAGGCGATCGCGAACGTCGCGTTGCGTACGCCGTCGAGCACGCTGAAGATCCGCTGCACCAGTTTGCGGTCGTCCTTGAAGGCGTCGACTCCCAGATCCTTCCGGGCCGCGTATTTGGTGAGCACCGCATCGAACTGATTCGGGTCGGACACCCGCACACGCAGGGAGGCCGGCAGCGTGCCCTCCACGATGTTCTCGGCGAGGTCGGGGTTGTTCGCGAAGATCTCCTTGGCGCGCTTGAAGGCCTCGTCCTTGTCCAGGTAGGTCACCGAGGTGACGCCCGGCTCGTTCTCGAGACCCCGACGCAGCTGGGCACACGGGTCGGATTCGCACTGCGGATCCCGCTCGGTCACCTCGGGATTGAGATAGAACTCCATCTCCACCCGGTCGAGGAAGATCTGCTGGCTCTTGTCCGCCATCTGGATCACCAGCAGACCACCACCGAACATTCCCAGTGTGATCGCGGTGGTGATGATCATCGCGATGGTCATGGTCGCGTTGCGGCGGAGTCCGTGGAGAACTTCGCTGATGATGAAATTCGCTCGCATGTCTGCTCAGACAGTCCTTGGGTCTCGGGGAAGTGTGTCGGGGCCGGCTGCGCGTCAGCCGATCCCGTACACGCCCTGCGGGTCGTTGCGGACGAGTTGGCCGCTGTCGAACTCGAGAACCCGTCGTCGCATCGCATCGACGATGTGACGGTCGTGGGTGGCCATCACCACCGTGGTGCCGCGGCGGTTGACGCGATCGAGCACGTCGACGATCTCTTCACTGGTCTCGGGGTCGAGGTTGCCGGTGGGCTCGTCGGCCAAGAGCACCAGCGGCCGGTTCACGATGGCGCGGGCGATCGCCACGCGCTGCATCTCACCACCGGACAGTTCGTTGGGCATGCGGTCGTGCTTGCCTCCGAGGCCGACGTATTCGAGCACTTCCGGTACCACCTTCTGGACGGTGGAACGCGGTCGTCCGATCACTTCGAGGGCGAAGGCGACGTTCTCCGCCACCGTCTTCTTCTGAAGCAGTCGGAAGTCCTGGAACACACATCCGATGGACTGGCGCAGCTTCGGCACGGACCCTGCCCGCAGTTTGTTCACGTGGAACTCGCCGAGGTAGACCTCGCCGCTCGTCGGCCGGTCCTCCTTGAGGAGGAGTCGGAAGAACGTCGACTTGCCCGACCCCGACGGACCGATCAGAAACGCGAACTCCCCCTTGTCGACCTCGAGGCTCAGATCCTTCAGAGCGGGTCGACTGGACGCCTTGTACTGCATCGTGACGTTCTCCAGCTTGATCACGATGTGCCAGTGTAACGACGACTCCTGAGAGTGCGTTCAGGCGCGACACCCCGTTGCATCCACCCGCCTGACCAGCCGTTTTCCGGCCGGGTCAGCGTGTCGGGACCGTGGTGGTCGGGGTCTGCCCGCCGAAATTCGGGAGAGGGATGTTCGGCAGCCCGGGGATGGTCTCGCGGCTGGTGCTCGGCGTCTGCGACCGCGTCCCGTCCGTCGACGTGCCGTCCGTGCCGTCGACACCGCCGGTGGTGTCGGTCGTCGACGATTCGGTGGTGGTGCTCGTCGTCGACGACGTCGTGGACGGCGGCGGCTCGTAGGTCGGTTCGACCGTCTGCGATGACGTCGGCGCGGGCCGCGCGGGCGCCGGCGCCACGACGCCGTAGCGCTGCGAGGTGTACCCGTACAGCACACAGCACGCCAGGAACACGGCGACGAGGATCGCTGTGCTGGTCCGGATCCGCGTACGCGCGATGTGACCCCAGTCGATGCGCCGTCTGCGGTCGGATCCGGACGGCGACTCCTGCGGGGGCGGATCCTGCGGGGGGATGCCCTGCGTCGGGATGATCTGGGTGGGGTCGTCCGCGCCGGGGATGGGTCGGGCGGTTCGGTCCTCGTGGGGCCCGTCGCGGCCCGGGATGTCACCTGGGATGTTCGAGTCGGCCATCAGTCTCCCCCGTCCCGGTTGCCCTGGTCCGCGTGCGTCGCCGGCGGACCTCCCGCGGACCGCACCTCACGTGCGGGGACGTTGATCCCCTCCCGCGCCAGCGCCCGGATGATGTGCACACGCAGCGCGCGCCCGACCTCGAACTGTTTGCCCGGCAGGGTGCGCGTCACCATGCGCACGGTGATCGCGTCGAGCTCGAGGCTGGTGACGCCGAGCGACGACGGCGCGTCGAGCAGGAGGTCGTGCCAGCGCGGCAACGCGTAGAACTCACGGCCGACCCGATCGAGCGTCTCGTTGACCATCCCGATGTCGGCCTCGGACGGGACCGGGACGTCCACGACCGCGCGTGCCCAATCCTTGGAGAGGTTGGTCGCCTTGACGATCTGACCGTTGGGAACGGTGATGACCTCTCCCTCGGCGGTACGCAGCTTGGTCACCCGGAGCGTGACGTCCTCCACGGTGCCCTCGGCCGGCGCGTTGCCCGTCACCGTCAGGTTGACCACGTCGCCGTAGCCGTACTGCTTCTCGGCCACGACGAAGAATCCGGCCAGGATGTCCTGCACGATGCGCTGCGCGCCGAAACCGAGTGCCGCGCCGATCACCGCGGTGGGTCCGGTCAACCCGCTGAGTGGGATGCCGAACACCGACAGTGCGTGGATGATCACGATGATCGCGATCACCACGATCAGCGTCCAGGCGACGACGTCGACCAGTGCCCGTCGGTGCTTCGCATCTTCGGTCTGCACGATGAGATCGCTGGTCGAGAACCGCGAGTCCACGCGCGAGGCGTATTTGTCGGCACCCCAGCGGATCAGCCGGGCCAGGAGCACGGCACCCAGGATCCAGATGACGATCTCGAGTCCGCTCGTCGCCAACCAGACGTAGACCCGGCCGAGCAGAACTTCGGTCGGGGTCGGCGCAGCGGCCAGCACGAGGTCGGCGGCTGAGGTGATCACGCTTCGGTGGTCGCCATCCGCCAGCGGATCCCGGCCTCGATGAACTTGTCCAGCTCGCCGTCGAGCACGGATGTGGGGTTGTTGTCCTCGACGCCCGTCCGCAGGTCCTTCACCATCTGGTACGGGTGCAGCACGTACGAGCGCATCTGGTTGCCCCAGCTCGAGCCACCGTCACCCTTCAGGGCATCGAGTTCGGCGCGTTCCTCTTGCCGCTTGCGGTCGAGGAGTTTGGCCTGCAGGACGCGCATCGCCGACGCCTTGTTCTGCAGCTGGCTCTTCTCGTTCTGACACGTCACGACGATCCCGGTCGGGATGTGCGTGAGGCGGACCGCGGAGTCGGTCGTGTTGACCGACTGCCCGCCGGGGCCGGAGGACCGGTACACGTCGACCTTGATGTCGTTCTCGTCGACGTCGATGTGGTCGGTCGTCTCGACCACCGGCAGCACCTCGACCTCGGCGAACGACGTCTGGCGCCGACTCTGGTTGTCGAACGGACTGATGCGCACGAGTCGATGGGTGCCCTGCTCGACGGAGAGAGTGCCGTACATGTACGGGGCCTTCACCGCGAAGGTCGCGCTCTTGAGGCCCGCCTCCTCGGCGTAGGACGTGTCGTAGACCTCGACCCCGTACCCCTTCTGCTCGGCCCACCGGATGTACATGCGCATCAGCATCTGTGCCCAGTCCGCAGCGTCGACGCCGCCGGCACCCGAGCGGATGTTGACGACCGCGTCGCGCGAGTCGTACTCGCCGGCGAGCATCGTCTTGACCTCCATCGCCTGGATGTCGGTCCGCAGACTCTCGCGCTCGGCATCGGCGTCGGCCAGGGCGGCGACCTTGTCGTCACCCTCTTCGGCATCGGCGAGCTCGTACAGCACGGGGAGATCCTCGAGCCGCTGGCGCAGCTCGGAGACCTTCCGGAGTTCGGATTGCGCGTGCGACAGCTCGCTGGTGACCTTCTGGGCATGGTCCTGGTCGTTCCACAGGTCCGGGTCCGAGGCCTGCATCTCGAGCTCGTCGATGCGACGGCGCAGCTCTTCGAGGTCGAGCACCTTCTCCACGGTGGTCAAGGTGGCGTCGAGGGATTCGAGGTCTGCGGTCACGTCGGGATGCACGGTTATCCAGAGTACCGACAGTCCGGCGAGGGAGCGCCCGGGAGGATCAGAGTGGGTCGGGGCCGGGCTCGGGCATGACGCCGAACCGCCACGACGTCGCGGCCTTGTTCGGCTTGTAGAGAACCGGCAGATCGTCGCCGATCTGCGGCCAGGGGTCCCCTGCCCCGAGCACCAGCGTCCCGTACACCTCGGTGGGGCTGGTCTCGGGACCGACGATCGTCCCGGAGATCGTGCAGAAGCGGTCGCCGTTCTTGTCGGTGGCGCTCCGGGTCGGCTCGTCGTCGCGGTCGGAGACCCCGACGATGGTGAACGTGCCCTGCACGAACTGGGAGGCCTTCGCCGCCGACATCGGCTGCGGATTGCGTCCGCGCTGCCACTGAACCACCAGCACCACCACGAGTGCCGCGATCAACAGGGTGAACGTCACGGTCAGCAACATGACAGCTACCCTACCGGGCATGTCCGTCCCTCCCGGCCCGACGAAGTACAGCGACGACGTCGAACTCGCACTCTCACTCGCCGACTCCGCCGACGCGCTGACGATGGACCGGTTCGGGGCGGTCGATCTCCGCGTCGACGACAAGCCGGACCTCACACCCGTATCCGACGCCGATCTCGCCTGCGAGACGATGATCCGCGAACGGCTCGCGGCGCGCCGGCCCACCGACACCGTTCTCGGCGAGGAGTTCGGCGGCGACGCCGCACTGTCCGGACGGCAATGGGTCGTCGATCCCATCGACGGCACCAAGAACTTCGTGCGCGGCGTCCCGGTGTGGGCCACCCTGATCGCGCTTCTCATCGACGGCGTGCCGACGGTCGGCGTGATCTCGGCGCCGGCCCTCCGCCGACGCTGGTGGGCGGCAACGGGTCTCGGCGCCCATACCCGGTTCGACGACGAAGACGTGCGTCGCCTGTCGGTGTCCGGGGTCGCCGACCTCGGGTCGGCGAGCCTGGCGTTCTCGAGCCTGTCCGGGTGGGCCGACCGCGGTATCCGGGACCGGTTCGTCGACCTCACCGACCGGGTGTGGCGCGTGCGCGGTTACGGCGACTTCTTCAACTACTGCCTCGTCGCCGAGGGCGCGGTCGACGTCACCGCCGAACCCGAGGTCTCGCTGTGGGACCTGGCACCCCTCGACGTCCTGGTGCGCGAGGCGGGCGGACGCTTCACCGCGCTCGACGGCACACCCGGACCCGCCGGCGGTAGTGCGGTGGCCAGCAACGGGCTGCTCCACGACGAAGTCGTCGAGGCCCTGCGCGCCTGAGGACGTTCAGTCGGTGAAGGTGATCCGCACCGAGATCGGGTCACTCTGGAGCGCGCGGAACCCGGCCGAGGTCAGACCGGCGAACAGGGGGCCGGTCGCGAAGGAACGCACCCGTGCGGCCACGTCGTCGTCGGGGACGAACTGCGCAGTCCCCGTGCGCCACTGACGGCCCTGGCGGATGCGCACCGTCGGATTCGCCGAGATGTTGATCCCCCATCCCGAGCGCTTGCCATGCTGACTGATGACCCACGCGCCGTAGGCGTCGAAGGCGGCCGACACCGGAACCGTGCGAGCCAGACCGGATCTGCGGCCGACGGTCTCCAGATCCGTTGCCAGGTGGGTGCCGATCCCGAGTCGATTGAGCGCGGCCACAGCCGGATTGGCGAGGTGGCGTCCGACCCATCGCTCGAACCGGAACTTCCGGGCCGCCCTGGCGTCGGCCGAGGTCACGTTCCGGGTGCTCCGCAACGCGCCGATCCCGTTGCGCCGTACCGTCGTCACCGCGGTCCGCCACAGCGCACGGGTGGGGTCCGGGTCTCCGCCGCCGGCCATCCGGTGCAGTTGGTCGGTGTGCCACTGGAGATCGAGTGCCCCCTCCAGAGACCGGGCCGTCGCGGCGCTGGACAACCGGGCCGGAAGCGGCAACCGCTGCTGTTGTGATGTCAGACGATCGGCGTCGCCGGTCATCACGTCCCTTGCCGCCGTCGGCGCGGTCACCGTCGGCCGGCCGATCCCGACGATGTCGCACGCGCCCTCGGCGATCGCCGCCGCCATGGCCGTGTGCGTGCGGAAACCGCCGGTGACGGCCAGCGGGATCCCGGCGGCGAGTTCGCGGACGGTGACGGCGTACTCGAGGAAGTACGCCTCCCGCTCGCGTGTGCTCGCCGACTGGACAGGTCGCCCCATCATCGCGGGGGACTCGTAGCTCCCGCCGCTGATCTCGATGAGATCGAGCGCCTCCGCCGCGAGCAGCGCGATCACGGTGCGGGACTCCTCCTCCGAGAATCCACCGCGCTGGAAGTCCGCGGAGTTCAGTTTGATGCCGACACCGAAACCCGGCCGGACGGCGGCGCGCACCGCTCGGACGACCTCGAGGGCGAAGCGGGCCCGGTTCTCGATGGAGCCGCCCCACCGATCCTCGCGCCGGTTGGCCAGCGGCGAGAGGAACTGCGACAGCAGGTATCCGTGGGCACCGTGGATCTGCACACCGTCGAAACCCGCGGTCTCGGCCACCGCGGCGGTGGTGGCGAACCGCGTGATGATGTCCTCGATCTCGGCCTCGGCGAGCGCACGAGGCGTCGGCACCCCGGGGATGGCCAACCGGACCGCCGACGGGGCCACCACACGCCCCTCGGTCGTCAGCGGATTGGCCTGCCGCCCCGGATGATTGATCTGCATCCAGATGGGTGATCCACCGTCCTGGGTGGTCTTCGCCCAGCGCGTGAGCGCGTCGAGGTGACGGTCGTCTTCGACCACGACGTTCCCGGGTTCCCCGAGATACCGGCGGTCGACCATCACGTTGCCGGTGATGACGAGACCGTAAGAGCCTGCGGCCCAGCGGGAGTAGAGACGCTCCAGACGAGCGTCCGGGCCGGCGTCCGCGTCGCCCAGCCCCTCGCTCAGAGCCGCTTTCATGATCCGGTTCGGCAGAACCTGGCCCGACGGAAGCGTCAAGGGTGCGGACAGTGTCACCGTGTCGGTCATGTTTCGTCTCCTACGACTGATCGCGCGTCCCCCGCGTGACGGACCGCTATGTATACCGATTGGTCTACCGCCCTGAACCCTAGTAGACCGCTTGGTATACTGCAAGCGTCGGTGGCCAGCGACGCCCCGGCACGACGAGGAGTGGCACCGATGGCAGCGCGCGACCAATTGATCGAGGCGACCGCAGATCTCATGCGACGGCACGGCGTCGCGGGCACCGCCATCTCGGACATCCTCGAGAGCAGTGGTGTCGCCCGGCGATCCATCTACCTCAACTTCCCGGGCGGCAAGTCGGAATTGGTGGCGGCGACGACGCGCAGTGTGGGCGACACGATCACCGCACTCCTCACCGGCATCGTCGCCGAGCCCGATCCGATCATGGCGTTCGCCGAGATGTGGTCGGCAGCGTTGTCCGCGACCGACTTCGAGGGCGGGTGCCCCGTGGTGGCCGCCGCACTGGGCCGCCTCTCGGCACCGGAGGCGGCGGCCGCGGCCACCGAGGTCTTCGACGAATGGCGAGGCCTGATCGAGCGCCGGTTACTGGATGACGGCGTCGCGCCCGACGTGACCGCTTCGCTGGCCGCCACCATCGTCGCGGCGATCGAGGGTGCGGTGGTCCTCGCCGAGGCCGCACAGACCACCACGCCGCTGATCCAGGTGGCGACTCATCTCAACGAGCTCGTCGCCCTGCACCGACCGAAATCGGACGACACCCGGAGCGAGTGAGGCGATCTCCTGCTCCCTGCGGTGCGAGCGAAGCGACCTCCCGCTCGCCGAGGTGCGAGCGAAGCGACCTCCTGCTGCGAGTGGGTCTGTGGTTCTTTCGGATCAGCGAGCAGGGCGGGGTGACACTCACACCTGCGTGGCGTGTTCCTTCTCCAGCACCGTGAACTCGGTCGCGTCGTCCTTCATGTCGGCGAGTCGTCCGTAATGGATTCCACTACCGGCGTCGGACAGGATCGCCTGATGGATCGGCACCGCGACCCGGGGTGCCATCGCCCTCAGATAGTCGACCGACTCGCTGAGTTTCATCCACGGAGCGGCCGACGGCAGCGCGAGGACGTCCACCTGCTCGAACGGGATGTAGAACGAATCACCGGGATGCATGAACTGCCCCGGCTGCTCGGCGGTACCCAGGACGTAGGCGACGTTGTCGATCACCGGGATCTCGGGATGGATGACCGCGTGCCGGCCGCCGGTGAAACGTGCGGTGAGCGAACCGATCCCGATCTGATCGCCGCTGCGGGCGGCCGTCCACTCGCCGGCCACGGCGTCGCCGTTGAGCTGTTTCGTCGTCTGCGGATCGGCGTACAGGATCGCGTCGGGGTTGGCCGCGACGAGATCGGGCAGCTTCGCGACGTCGCAGTGGTCGGGATGCTGATGGGTGATCAGAATGGCGTCGAGGCCGCTGATGCCGTCGAACCCGTGCGAGAAGTTCCCCGGATCGAAGAGCACCTTGGTCCCGTCGATCTCGACGAGCAGACAGGAATGGCCGAAGTGGGTGATCTGCATATGTCCACTGTGCACGTTCACACGGCGGCATGGTCGGACAAACGCTCGCTCACACGACGATCGCGAAGACTCCCCAACCGAACACAGCGTCGAGAATGCGCACGACACCATAGGTGAGCCACACTCCCAGCAGAACGGCACCGACCGGGCCGAGTACGAGGTCGCGCCACGTGGACAGCGGCGCCCCGCGACGGCGCACCAGGGTGAGGGTCGCGGTCACCACGGTCACGGCGGTCAGCACCAGGAACACCGGTCCGAACACATTGAACGTGAACGCCGACCCGACGTCGCCGTGCATGAGCGCCACCCAGCTACGAGTGAGGCCACAGCCGGGACACGGAAGGCCGGTCATCACCGCGAACGGGCAGAGTTGCGGCCCGTTGTCGACACCGCCCGGGGTGAACACGCAGGCGGCACCGAGTGCGGCCGCGCCGGCCACCGCGACGGTTGTCGCGCCCACCACCTGATTGGCCGATAAGCCCTGTTCGCGGCGGTGATCGAGGGTCATGCGGCCAGCCTAGCGGGTGGGCGGGCAGGCGGTGTCGGACAAGTGCGTGACAAACTTCTTACTCCAAAGTAAGGTTGGGACTTACTACCGAGTAAGATCGGTCGCATCGACCCTGTCCACCCATTCCGGTGGATCCACGCAGAGACCCCGACCGGGGCGACTGGAAAGAAACGGCTGGTGATCATGACAACTCACACCGAACCGCGCGACACCTCCGCAGTCGGCCGCAACCCGCACCCGCGCAACTTCATCGGCACCGCGATGCGCGTCCTGACCACGGTGACGGGCTCAGAGTTCGCCGAGAAGTACAACATCCGCGAACCGATCAACCGCATCGCCTACCAGGGCACCAAGACCGGGTTCCAGACCCTCGGTGCGGCGAACCGCGCCTTCAAGGCAGCCCAGGGCGGCGGGTCGGGCCAGGCCAAGCGCCTCACCAGCGCGCCGAAGGACTACTTCAACCTGACGCCCGACGACGAGCAGCAGATGATCGCCGAGACGGTGAAGGAGTTCGCCACCGAACTCCTGCGCCCGGCGGCCCACGACGCCGACGCCGCGGCAGCAGCGCCCGAGGAGCTCGTCGCGCGCTCGGCCGAGCTCGGCATCACGATGATCAACGTCCCCGAGGAGTTCGACGGCGCCGCGTCCGAGCGTGGTGTGGTGACCAACGCGCTGGTCGCCGAGGCGATGGCCTACGGCGACATGGGACTCGCACTCCCCCTCCTCGCGCCGAGCGGTGTCGCCACCACGCTCACCAACTTCGGCACCGACGAGCAACAGCGCACCTACCTGCCCGACTTCGCCGGTGAGAACGTGCCGCAGTCGGCGGTCGTCATCGCCGAACCGCGCCCCCTCTTCGACGCGTTCGCGTTGAGCACCAAGGCAACTCGCGTACCCAGCGGATTCCGGCTGAACGGCGTCAAGTCGTTCGTCCCGGCCGCCGGATCGTCGGAACTGTTCCTCGTCGGCGCGCAGCTCGACGGCAAGCCCGCGCTGTTCGTCGTCGAGTCCGACACCAAGGGACTCATCGTCGAGGCCGATCCCGGGATGGGCGTGCGTGCGGCGGGTATGGGTCGTCTGCTGCTGCAGGACGTCGCCGTCCCCGCATCCGCCATCGTCGGCGGTGAGGGCGATGCCGCGGTAGCCGCATACCGCGACGTCGTACGCCTCTCGCGCCTCGGCTGGTCGGCGCTGGCCGCCGGCACCGCACGTGCCGTCCTCGACTACGTCATCCCCTACGTCAACGAGCGTGAGGCCTTCGGCGAGCCGATCTCCAACCGCCAGGCGGTGGCCTTCATGGTCGCCACGATGGCCACCGAGGTCGACTCGATCCGCCTCGTCACGCTGCGTGGTGCCGCCCGCGCCGAGCAGGGCCTGTCCTTCGCCCGCGAAGCCGCACTGGCTCGCAAGCTGACCATCGACAAGGGACTGCAGATCGGTCTCGACGGCGTCCAGCTGCTGGGCGGCCACGGGTTCACCAAGGAGCACCCCGTCGAGCGCTGGTACCGCGACCTCCGCGGCGCCGGCATCGGCGAAGGCATCGTCGTCCTCTGACCAGCTCTCTGACCAGCTCTCCGACGTAGCGAAAGAACCTCTCATGAGCATCAATCTCGAACTCCCGAAGAAGCTGCGCGTCACCGTCGATCAGGCACACCAGGCGGCGGCCGAGATCTTCCGGCCCATCTCGCGCAAGTACGACCTCCGCGAGCACGACTACCCCGTCGAACTCGACACTCTCGCAAGCCTGTACGACGGTCTGTCCGAGACCGGCCAGGCCGGTGCGGGCGCGGACGGCGGCCGTAGCCAGCAGAAGAAGGAGAAGCCCCGGGCCGAGGGCGCCGTGGTCAACGGCGGCAACATGCAGTCCGTCGTCAACGTCATCGAAACGTCCTGGGGCGACGTCGGACTCATGCTGAGCATCCCGTATCAGGGTCTCGGCAACTCGGCGATCGCCGCCGTGTCCACCGACGAGCAGCTCGAACGCTTCGGCAAGGTGTGGGCGGCCATGGCCATCACCGAACCCGGCTTCGGCTCCGATTCGGCCGCCGTCTCGACCACCGCCACTCTAGACGGTGACGAGTACGTCATCAACGGCGAGAAGATCTACGTGACCGCCGGGTCGCGCGCCACCCACATCGTCGTCTGGGCGACCGTCGACAAGAGCGCCGGCCGCGCCGCCATCAAGAGTTTCGTGGTCCCGCGGACGCATCCGGGCGTCACCGTCGAACGTCTCGAGCACAAGCTCGGCATCAAGGTCTCCGACACCGCCGCGATCCGCTTCGAGAACTGCCGCATCCCCAAGGAGAACCTGCTCGGTTCACCCGAGGTCGACACCAAGAAGGGGTTCGGCGGGGTCATGCAGACCTTCGACAACACCCGTCCCCTGGTGGCGGGTATGGCGGTGGGTGTGACCCGGGCGGCTCTCGAGGAGTTGCGCCGGATCCTCGACGAGGCCGGCATCGAGGTCGATTACGATCGCCCCGCCGCCGACCAGCACACCGCCGCGGCCGAATTCCTGCGCATGGAAGCCGATTTCGAGGCCGCCTACCTCCACACGATGCGGGCCGCGTGGATGGCCGACAACAAGCAGCCGAACTCCACCGAGGCGTCGATGTCGAAGGCCAAGGCCGGGCGCACCGCCACCGACGTCACCAACAAGGTCGTCGAACTGACCGGCACCCTCGGCTACTCGGAGCGGCTCCTCGTCGAGAAGTGGGCGCGTGACTCCAAGATCCTCGACATCTTCGAGGGGACCCAGCAGATCCAGAACCTGATCATCGCGCGGCGTGTGCTGAACAAGAGCAGCGCCGAGCTCAAGTGATCGCCTGACCCAACGCCTCTCGGCCCCGCCACGGAGTTTCCGTTGCGGGGCCGAGTCGTTGGTGTGCCGAATCGTCGGTGGGCCGAGTCGTCGGTGTGCCGGCGATCAGACGAGCCAGGCGACCCACATGCCGACTGCGCACGCGGTCACCGACGCGACGAGTGTTCCGACGGCGTACGCCCCGGCCCGCCACCGGTCGTTCCGCTGCACCAGCCGTACCGTCTCGAACGAGGCGGTGCTGAATGTCGTGTAGCCACCGCAGAACCCGGTGCCGGCGATCAGCTGCCACTCGTGTGGCGCCCCGTGGAAGACCACGACCCCCGCGAGCACACCCAGCAACGCCGAACCGCTGACGTTGATCGCGAACGTGCCCCACGGCGTGGTCGTCGGCCATCGGTGTCTGACCGCTCCGTCGACGACGAACCGGGTGACCGCACCGAGCGCCCCCGCCACCATCACGGCCAGCGCGATCATGCCCGCGCCGCCCGGGCGGCGAACGCGATCCCGCAGGCTGCCGCCGCGAGACCGAGTACCACGCTGACAACCGCGTAGGTCAGCGCGGTCACCACCGCGGACGCCCGTGTGAGTTCGGTGATCTCCAGCGCGAAGGTGCTGTACGTGGTCAGCGCTCCGCAGATGCCGGTACCCCCGAAGAGGCGTATGCGCTGGCACCACCCCTCGTCGTGACCGAGTCGGGCAAGCAATTCCAGGAGCGACCCCAGGATGAACGCGCCGACGATGTTGACCCCGAACGTCGCCCACGGCCAGTGCCCGTGCTGGGCCGGGAACATCTCCTCCGCCCAGTACCGTACGCCCGTGCCGATCAGTCCCCCGGCGAACACCCAGGCGAGCGCATGCACCCGGAGGTGGAGCGGACGTTCGTCTGGGTCGACGGGGAGTTCACGGTGCTCGTCTCGGTGCACGGGCCAAGTCTCCGCTACGTGACGATCACGTACAACACGATCAGATAGATCGGAACGAGCACGTCGAAGAAGAAGATGGGTCCGGCGTTGCCCGCCGTGAAATTCCGGCGGGTCACCATCTCCCGCACATGGCCGACGGCGGCGCCCAGGTAGAACACCGAGAACGCGATGATGGTGGCCAGGGTGAACTCGTCACCGAAACCCGAGGCGATCACGCCCAGCACACCCGTCGCGAGACTGGCGAGACCCACCTCCCACTGCCACGGCGTCTTCGGGGGCCACCCGATCGACTCGGCGATCGGCTCGCCGACGAACATGTGACCGCAGCCGGTCATCCAGCCCTGGACGCCGATCATCCACAACACGGAGTTCTCGAGCAGGTCCCGGCCCAGATCACCGCCGGGAGTGAACGAGTCGACGACAGTGGCGATGATCGTGCCGACGATCCCGACGAACGGTACGAGCCGGATCGCGGTGCGCACCGCGGCGTCGAGCACTGCTCAGTCCTTCAGCTGTTCGGCCAGGGCCGCCAGGACATCCGGGTCCTCGATGGTCGACGGCACCGTGTAATCCTCGTGATCGGCGATCTGGCGCATGGTCTTCCGCAGGATCTTGCCCGATCGGGTCTTCGGCAGTGCCGGCACGACCGTGACGTCGCGGAACGTGGCGACCGCCCCGATCTCGTCGCGCACCATGGACACGAGCTCGCTGCGCAAGGTCTCAGACTCGATGTCGACGCCGGACTTGAGCACCACGTATCCGCTGGGGCGCTGGCCCTTCAGGTCGTCGCGTATGCCGATGACCGCGCACTCGGCGACGGCCGGGTGCGACGCCACCACCGCCTCGATGCTTCCGGTCGAGAGTCGGTGTCCGGCAACGTTGATCACGTCGTCGGAGCGGCCGAGCACGAACACGTAACCGTCGGCGTCGACGTAACCGGAGTCGCCGGTGAGGTAGTAGCCGTCGAACGCCGACAGATAGGACTTGCGGTAGCGCTCCTCGTCGCGCCACAACCCGGCGAGGGTCCCGGGCGGCAGCGGCAGGCTGATGACGATGTTCCCTTCCTCTCCCGCTCCCAGCAGCGTGCCCTCGGCGTCGACGACTCCCACCCGATACCCGGGCACCGGCACCGTCGGTGAGCCCGCCTTGATCGGCATCGGTTCGAGGCCACGGAGATTCGCCGCGATCGCCCAACCGGTCTCGGTCTGCCACCAGTGGTCGACGACCGGGACGCCGAGCACCTCCGACGCCCAGGTGAACGTGTCGGGGTCGAGGCGCTCGCCGGCGGCGAACAGCGTCTGCAGCGATGAGGTGTCGTACTCGGCGAGTTCGGTGGCGTCGGGATCGGCCTTTCGGATCGCGCGGATCGCTGTCGGCGCGGTGAACAGTGCCTTGACCCCGTGATCGGCGATGACCCGCCAGAACGCGCCCGCATCGGGGGTACCGACCGGCTTGCCCTCGTACATCACGGTCGTCGCCCCCACGAACAGCGGCGCGTAGACGATGTAGGAGTGCCCGACGACCCATCCGACGTCCGACGCCGTCCACCACACGTCACCCGCCGAGATGTCGTAGATGTTCTTCATCGACCACGTCAGCGCCACCGCGTGCCCGCCGTTGTCCCGGACGACTCCCTTGGGCTTGCCGGTGGTCCCCGACGTGTAGAGGATGTAGAGCGGATCGGTCGCGGCGACCGGCACCGCGCCGACCGGGTCGGCGGCGTCGGTCTCCCGGTCCCAGTCCAGCCAGCCGGCGTGATCGGCTGCGCTGCCGACGATCTCGGGGCGATCCTTGACGATGACCGTGCGCGGTGGCGTCGCCGACATCTCGATGGCCCGGGCCACCATCGGCAGGTATTCGACCGTGCGTCCCGGTTCCAGACCGCCCGACGCGGTGACGACGGCGACGGGTTCGGCGTCGTCGATGCGGGTGGCCAGCTCCCGCGCGGCGAAGCCGCCGAACACCACCGAGTGCACGGCGCCGATGCGCGCGCAGGCGAGCATCGCGATGGCCGCCTCCGGGATCATCGGCATGTAGATCACCACACGGTCGCCGGCCGAGACACCTTGCGCGGTCAGCACTCCCGCGAATCGGGCGACCACGTCGAGCAGCGCCGCATAGGTGTAGTGGCGTCGTTCCCCGGTCATCGCCGAGTCCCAGATCAGCGCCGTCCGCCCGTCGTTGCCGTCCGCCAGATGGCGATCGAGCGCGTTGTGGCAGGTGTTCAGCGTGGCGCCGGGGAACCACCGGTAGAACGGGGCATCCGAGTCGTCGAGCGCGGTGGTCGGTGGGGTGTACCAGTCCACCGCTTCGGCGGCGGAGAGCCAGAACGCCTCGCGATCATCGCTCGCCTGTGTGAACGCCTCGCTGTAGCTGCCCATGGCCTTCCCTTCACCGTCTCGTCGTGGCGCGCACCCGAAATCGTCGCGGGGTGCCGCATCGCTCTTAGAGGGTATCGGTGTGATGGCCGCCACGAAACGCGATCGGCGGTCCTGCGCCGACCGGCCGGCGCGACCCGCGCCGAGCGGTCAGTACAGGTACTTGCGGTACTGCTCGTCGGTCTCCCGGTCGTCGACCAACGGGACATCGAGCTCGGGCATGACCATCCTGGTGATCGCCGCCACCGACGGCAGCGTCCGCGGAGTCCACGACTCCGGTTTCCACAGATCCGCACGCAGAAACGCCTTGGAGCAGTGGTAGAAGACCTCGTCGACGTCGATCTCCACGGCCAGGATCGGACGCTTCCCCTTCACCGCCAGGGCGTCGAAGTAGTCCGCGTCGTCGACGATGCGGGCGGCCCCGTTGACGCGCAGGGTGTCGTTGCGGCCGGGGACGACGAAGATGGTGCCCGCGTGCGGGTTGCGCAGGATGTTCAGGTAACCGTCGACGCGTCTGTTCCCGGGACGTTCGGGGATCGCGATACGCGTGTCGTCGACGATGTGCACCACTTTGCCTGCGGGGTCGCCCTTGGGTGAGACGTCGACGCGTCCGTGGGCATCGGAGGTGGCCAGGAACACCACCGGCGAGGCGGCCAGCCATGCTCGATCGATGTCCGAGAGCGTCGGCCTGACCTTGTCACGAACGACGGCGGCCGGTTCGCCGACGATCTCCCGCAGCCTCGCCTCGTCGGTGATGTGCATGCGGACATCGTGTCACGTGGGCAGAGCTACGCGGGTCCCGGCGCCGGCGTCGGCCACCGCAGAATCCACTCGGAGCCGCGCGAACGCCCGGTGACCACGGACCGCCGACGGAGATGGGACGACCCGTCGGTCACGATGAGGGTGACGTCCTGGTCGAGGCGTGTGGCGAGGCGCCGGGCCGTCCAGCCCGGGCGTGCGCTACCGGGTCCGATGACCACGGCGCCGGCGCCGGCGCGTTGCGCGGCCCGGTGCAGGACCGCCGTCGGGTCACCGACCTCGCTCGTGGTCGACACCGTCCGCGCACCGTGCCATCTCGCCAGTTCGGCGGCGGTCCGCAGGCATTCGTCGATCGCGGCCTGTCCGGACAGCAGATAGGACTCGTCCTTGAGGGCGTCGTGGAGACCGGTGCTCACTTCTCTCCGGCGGCCGCGGGTGGCGCAGATCAGGATCAGATCGCCGGAGTCGCCGAGCAGGCGAACCGCGACCTTCACCGCCCGCAGCGAACCCTCGCTCCCGTCGACGCCGACGACGACCGGATGGCCGAGTCCGGCCGACGGGGCGAGAGCAGTTGGCACGTCTCGGGTTTCGAGAGGTTCCCAGCGCCGGGGTCGTGTCCGCAGCGTCATCATCGTGTCCTCCTGGGTCGGCGATATCAGCTGCTCACAACGCTATGGAGACAACGAGCCCGAATCGCCATCCCGCGGGTTGACCGTTTCTCCACCCCAGGGTGGACATCGGAATCCACCGTGGGGCGGTCGTCCGACCGCGGTGCGGAACTATCCTGGAACGGTGACGGGCTTCACAGCGAACGCGGGCGCCGGGCTGTGGCGTCTCATCGAACGGGCCGGCGGCGACTATCCCCCGCTCTATCCCGCGGTGATCCTGTCGTCCAGCGTGGTGGTCACGCTGGTGTCGACAGCACAGCGCTTTCCGTTCGACCAGGTCTGGTGGGTGGTCGCGGCCCTGGTGCTGGCGGCACTGACGCTGGCGATGGATCTGTCGCTGCCGCCGACCTCGTACGCGTGCTTCGGGATCATCACCAGTTCGGTCTGCTTCCTGATGATCCCGACGCCCACCGACGCCGCGCCACTCCAGCTCGTCCTCATGGCGGCGATCGCGGCTGCGATGTATCCCCTGCTGACCGGCGTCGCCGTGACGGTTGTGTGCATCGCGGTGATCGTCTGGTTCGGCGCTGTCGGCGGCCTCGACTCGCCTGCGCTCTACGCACTCGGCGTCGCCTGCGGGTGGTTGATCGGCTACATGATGCTGATCCAGAAACGGCTGGCCGACAACCGGGCTCGCGTCCTCGCCGAACGGGCCGATCGCGCCGCGGGCGACGAGCGGCGGCGGATCGCGCGCGAGATCCACGACGTGATCGCGCACTCGTTGTCGATCACGATGCTCAACGTCACCGGTGCCCGCCGCGTGCTCGAACAAGATCGCGACGTGGAAGAGGCACTGGAGGCGCTCGCCGATGCCGAGCGCCAGGGCCGACAGGCCATGACCGAGATCCGCACCATCGTCCACGTGCTGGGAACAGCCGGGCCGGCGGGGACGACGTCGCCGTCGCCGGGTGCCGACGATCTGGAGCGGCTCGTGGCGGACTACCGCAAGGCCGGGGTGGACATCGACTTCACCCTCGACGGTGATGTCACCGAGCTCTCACGGCCGGTCGGTGCGGCCCTGTTCCGCATCGCCCAGGAGTCTCTGGCGAACGTCGTCAAACACTCGGCGGGCAAGCGTGCGTCGGTGTCGGTGACAGTGTCCGACGAGGTCGCGCTCACGGTCGAGAATCCCGCGGCAGAGGGCAGGCCGCGGCACTGCGACGGCACCGGCATCGAGGGGATGACCCAGCGCGCGGCGTTGCTCGGCGGCACCCTGCACGCCTCGCACCGCGCGGGCACCTGGTCGGTGCGAGCGACGTTGCCCGCCCGGTCGACCGCCGACGGGGTACCGGTATGACGACGAGCGGCCCGGCCGAGACCACCTCGGTCCCGATCAGGGTCCTGCTCGTCGACGACCAGGAACTCATCCGCACCGGGCTGCGTCGCATCCTCCGCCTCCGGGACGGCTTCGACATCGTGGGTGAGTGCGCGGACGGTTCCGAGGTGCTCGCCGGGATCGCCGAGCACCGGCCCGACATCGTCCTGATGGACCTGCGGATGCGCAATGTCGACGGCATCACCGCCACCACCATGGTCCGCACCCTGCGGGAACCGCCGCCGGTGCTCGTGCTGACCACCTTCGACGACGACGACCTGCTGTCGCGGGCCCTGCGCGCGGGAGCCGCCGGGTTCATCCTCAAGGACTCGCCGGCCGAGGCACTGATCTGGGCGGTCCGTGCCGTGGTTCGCGACGGCGCCTTCCTCGACCCCGCGGTCACCGAACGAGTCCTTCAGGGATTCCGGCGATCGGGCCGCGAACAGGTGACCACCGCGCCCGGGCTGACCGACCGCGAGACCGACGTCCTACGACTCATCGCGCGCGGCCGGACAAATGCGGAAATCGGTTCGGCTCTGGGCATCTCGCAGGTGACGGTCAAGAGCCACGTCAATCACATCTTCACCAAACTCGACCTGCGTGATCGCGCGGCGGCGATCGTGTACGCCTTCGACCGCGGACTCGTGGTCGCCGAGTACGACTGAGCCCCGCGTCGATCAGTCGTGCGCGGATCAATCGTGCGCGTCGAGCACCTCGACGTCGACCCCGTCGACGAACCGGTACGGGCCCGCGACGAGCAGACCGCCGAAGTGTTTGCGCAGACGGGACATCTCGGCACGCACTGTGACCGTCCGGTCGTCGACGCCGAACAGATGAGTCGACATCCGGGCCGCGGTGACTCCGTCGGGGTGACGCGCCAGGAAGGTGAGGATGTCACCGTGGCGCGGCGAACAGCGGTGTGTCCACGCGCCGCTGGCGCCTTCGACGGTCACCTCGACATTGCCCGCACCCGGCGGACCGGTGGGCACCCGTACGACCACCCGCGTGGTAGACGCGTCCGACGTCTCCGCGACCCGCACCAACCACCCACCGGGTAGCGCCTCGACATCGCACTCGCCGAGCGCGCTCACGAAGATGCGGCCGGGACCGAGGCGCGGCGGCAGGATGAGGCGTGATCGAGGCGACACGGTGTCCACCGCGGCAACCCACCCGTCGGTGTCGACCGCCAACGCCGGGCCGGGCATGCGGGCGAGAATCGGTGCGGCAACCGCGCGCAACGAGTCGAGGCGACGGTGATGACTCTCGCGGAGTTGCGACTCGGCGAGCCGGGCGACCGCGTGCACCAGCGCCAGGGTCGTCGGATGGATAGTGGCGGCCGGACCGCTGACGTCGACCACACCCAACACCTCACCGGTCCGCGGATCCTTGATCGGCGCACCGGTACAGGTCCACGAGTGATGACTCCGCACGAAGTGCTCCGCCGAGAACACCTGTACCGAACGACCCGACATCAGTGCCGTACCGATCGCGTTGGTCCCCACCGAGCCCTCGGCCCAGTCGGCACCCTCGACGAATCCGAGGGTGTCCGCGCGCGTGAGCACCTTCGACGACCCGCTCCGCCACAGCACGTGTCCGTCGGCGTCCGAGACGACCAGGATGTTGTCTCCGTCGGCGATCAGCGAGTCGAGACCTCGTGCCAGTTCGTCGACGACCTCCGCCAGGCCGGAGCGCCGGCGGCGCTCCTCCAGCTCGTCGAGCGGAAGCGTCCGTTCCCCGACGCAGTCCACGTCCGGGTCCAGGCCGGCACGTCGGAGTCGCTGCCACGAGTCGTCGATGACACCGCGCGGACGGGCCGGCATGCGCCCACCCGACATCGCGGCGTCGTGGACCGCGCTGAGAACCGACGCGAACTCGCGCGGATCGTCGCCGGCATGCACCGCGGGCTCCAGCTCGGAGGCCGACTCGTAAGCGTTCATTACCTCGATTGTGCGTCACGTCACAGGCCGACGACAACGGGCCCACCCCTCGCAACCCCCTGCAACCCTTGCCGCGACCCGGCGCGGAGGCGTCTGCTGTCCACAACCCGCTGTGTTCCACATCACGTTCGCGGGGCGCACATATGAGGAGGCATCATGACCCAGACCCTCGAGCCGGTCGTCGCGCTCGATCGCACCCCGCAGCAGCGGGTGGAGACCTGGCTGCAAGAATTCGAGTCCGCACTCGCTGCACTCGACATCGCTCGCGCGACGAACGCCTTTCTGACCGACAGCTACTGGCGCGACCTGACCGCGTTCACCTGGAACATCAAAACCGTCGAGGGTCACGAGCAGATCGCCGACATGCTGTCCGCCCGTCTCGCCGACACCCGGCCGTCGAACTTCACCACCACCGAACCGGCGACCGACGACGGCGACGGGGTTGTCTCCGCGTTCATCGCATTCGAGACCGCCGTCGGACGCTGCGAAGGTCACCTTCGAATCCGTCCCGCCGACGAGGGTCGGGACGGCGGCGATGAGGGTGCCGGGGCGGACAAGGCCTGGACGCTGCTGACGACGATGCAGGAACTCAAAGGGCACGAGGAGTCGGCCGGACCGAGCCGACCGCTCGGGGCGGTTCACGGCACCGATCCCGACACCCGCTCCTGGGCAGAGAAGAAGGCCGACGAGGAGCTGGCGCTCGGTCGGACCGCGCAGCCGTACGTTCTGGTGATCGGCGGTGGACAGGGGGGCATCGCGCTCGGAGCACGGCTCCGGCAGCTCGGCGTGCCCTCGGTCGTCGTCGATCGTCATGACCGGCCCGGGGACCAGTGGCGCAAGCGCTACAAGTCGCTGTGCCTGCACGACCCGGTCTGGTACGACCATCTCCCGTACCTGCCGTTCCCCGACAACTGGCCGGTCTTCGCACCGAAGGACAAGATCGGGGACTGGCTGGAGTTCTACACGAAGGTCATGGAGGTTCCGTACTGGAGCAAGACGACGTGCCTGTCCGCCGAGTACGACGAAGCCGAGGCACGCTGGACCGTCGAGGTCGACCGGGACGGTGAGCGCCTCACGCTTCATCCGACGCAGCTGGTCCTCGCGACGGGGATGTCCGGCAAGCCCGCCGTCCCATCCGTTCCCGGTCAGGATGTGTTCGCCGGCGAACAGCACCACTCGAGCGCCCACCCCGGACCTGATGGCTACGTCGGCAAGAAGGTCGTCGTCATCGGCTCCAACAATTCCGCGCACGACATCTGCAAGGCTCTCGTGGACAACGGGGTCGACGCCACGATGGTGCAGCGTTCCTCGACCCACATCGTGAAGTCCGACTCCCTCCGGTCGATCGCCCTCGGCTCCCTCTACAGCGAGGAGGCTGTCGCCTCCGGAATGACCACCAAGAAGGCCGATCTGACCTTCGCCTCACTGCCGTACCGGATCATGCACCAGTTCCAGGTACCCGTGTACGACCAGATCCGGGAGCAGGACAAGGACTTCTACGATCGGCTCGAGGCGGCCGGCTTCCAGCTCGACTTCGGCGACGACGACTCCGGGCTCTTCATGAAGTACCTGCGCCGCGGGTCCGGCTACTACATCGACGTCGGTGCGAGCGAGCTCATCGCCGACGGCACGATCAAGCTCGTCCACGGCCAACTGGACCACCTCACCGAGAACTCGGTGGTCCTGACCGACGGCACCGAGATCGAGGCCGACGTGGTCGTCTACGCGACCGGCTACGGATCGATGAACGGCTGGGCCGCCGATCTCATGGGGCAGGAGGTCGCCGACCGTGTCGGCAAGGTCTGGGGACTGGGTTCCGAGACGACCAAGGACCCGGGCCCCTGGGAGGGCGAACAGCGGAACATGTGGAAGCCAACCCAGCAGCCGGGCCTGTGGTTCCACGGCGGGAACCTGCACCAGTCGCGTCACTATTCGCTGTATCTGGCCTTGCAGCTCAAGGCTCGCTATGAGGGAATTCCGACGCCCGTGTACGGCCTGGGCGACGTCCATCATCTGAACTGATGGGGATATGAGAAAGGCCCCGCAACCTGAGGTTGCGGGGCCTTTCTGAAGTTGTGTTCGGCGGTGTCCTACTCTCCCACACTGATTAGGGTGCAGTACCATTGGCGCTGGAGGGCTTAGCTTCCGGGTTCGGAATGGGGCCGGGC